>DAOULQ010000043.1:0-12603 GCA_034419095.1 Anaerolineae bacterium
CTGCTGGTATGGCTGCACCATGAGCTGCTCCCACGCCGTGGACGGATATGTGGTCAAGACGGGGCCATACAAGGGACAAGTGGCGCTCGTTGATGGCCCGGAGTACGAGACCGTCGCTGGCTGTGGCTCCAATTGTGGCATCTTCGACCCCGAGGCGCTCTTGGAGATCAACTTCTATTGCGATACCTATGGCTTGGACACCATCTCCTTTGGCACGTTGATCGGCTTCGTTATGGAGTGCTACGAGGCTGGCATCCTCAACAAGGAGATCACCGGTGGATTGGCCCTCCGTTTCGGCAACGCGGACGCGGTCATCGAGCTGCTGCACCAGATGGGGCGAGGCGAGGGGTTCGGTGCAATCGCCGGACAGGGCATCCGTCGTATGAAGCAGATCTTCGCCGAGGAGTACGGCGCAGACCCCCAGTTCCTGCAAGATATCGGGATGGAGGCCAAGGGGCTGGAGTACTCGGAGTACGTGACCAAGGAATCGTTGGCTCAGCAGGGCGGCTACGGGCTAGCCCTCAAAGGTCCGCAGCACGACGAGGCCTGGTTGATCTTCATGGATATGGTCAACAACCAGATACCTACCTTCGAGGACAAGGCGGAGGCCCTGCACTACTTCCCCATGTGGCGCACCTGGTTCGGGCTGTGTGGGCTGTGCAAGCTGCTCTGGAACGACGTCGTGCCGCCGGACAACGCGGAGACAGAGGAGCCGGCCAAAATACCGGAGCACGTGCAGAACTACGTGGAGCTCTTCTCCGGCGTGACCGGGCGGGAAGTGACTAAGGAAGACCTCATCACCATGTCCGAGAGGGTGTACAACTTCCAGCGCGTCCTCAACCTGAAGGTGGGTTTCGGCACCCGTGAGCACGATGCTATCCCTTATCGCTCGGTGGGGCCGGTGACGGTCGAGGAGTATGAATCTCGCGCGGAACGATACGACGAGCAACTCAAGGAATTGCTGAGCCTAGGCCCCGAAGGCAAGACCACTGAGGAGAAGCTGGCAGCCCTAAGGGCGTACCGCGAGGAGCAGTACGAGATGCTGATGGACGCCGTCTACAAGCGCCGTGGCTGGACCCCTAATGGCATTCCTACACTGGAGACCCTCGAGCGGCTGCAGATCGACTTTCCCGACGCGGTGGAAACTGTAAGGCGACACATCGGCTAGCACCAAAGCGTAGAGGGGATGTATGAGTCGCGATGGGAAGAGGGGGATGATACGGGTTAATGACAAGTTCGACGTCGAGTGGCAAGAGGGGATGACCGTGGATTCTATCTTGAAGATCTGCAACTTCACCTTCCCCATGATCGTGGTCTCGGTGAACGGCAAGATCGTTCCTAGGAGCGAGTACGGAACGACGAGGGTTGAGGACAACGACGAGGTAAAGGTCATGCATCTCATCGCCGGCGGCTGATTTGTTGAATGACCCATATGCCTACTCTATTAACATCTGTAACCTTTAGGAGGGCGATCAGGGCAAATTGGAGCCTTTGGTGGTGGGCGGATAAGTGTTTATGGTGAAAGGCTAGGAATCGGCGCCGCAAAGCCGATCCCTTGCTGTCATGGATATGAGTGGACAGAGATCTAGCGTTGCTATGGAGTTCGGTCTGGCTTTGGGCTTGGGTATGCCCACCATTGTTTTAGTGAGTCAAGCACTGGACTCCCCCATGACTTGGCAGCGATAGAATATCTACCTACTGATAGCCCGAGGCTCAAGTGGGGCGGGTAAAAGCGATAGCCGATCTGGTCCCGTTGCCCCTTTTGACCAGGTGGACTGGTAATAGTTGATGATTCCAAATCTTAGAGCCACAACGATGTGAAAAAGGAGGCTTCGACAAAGATGTCAAAATCTACTATGAAGATCCCGGGCCCCAAGGCCAAACGCTATGTGGCCCGGGATGCGGAGGCGATTTCGCCTTCGTATACCCGTGTCTATCCCTTCGTTATGGATCACGGTCAGGGTTCCTTTGCCTGGGATGTAGATGGCAACCGGTATATCGACTTCAACGCCGGTATCGCCGTCACCACCACCGGGCACTCTCACCCGGAGGTGGTGAAAGCCATCCAGGAACAGGCGGCCAAGTTCATCCATATGTCGGGGACCGACTTCTACTATGGTGTCCAGATCGAGTTGGCAGAGAAGCTCAATGCCCTGGTCCCAATAGAAGAGGAAACCCAAGTCTTTTTCACTAACTCGGGTACCGAGTCGGTGGAGGCGGCTTTCAAGCTGGCCCGCTACCGCATGGGATGTCCCCGTATGTTAGCCTTCATCGGTGCCTTTCACGGCCGCAGTATGGGTTCATTATCCTTGACCGGATCCAAGTACGTGCAGCGTAAGGGTTTCGCGCCTCTGGTGCCGGGGGTAACTCATGTGCCTTACGCTTATTGTTACCGCTGCCCCTTTCACTTGGAATATCCATCCTGTGACATCTACTGCGTAGACTATATCGAGGAAACCATCTTTCGCTACCTGATCCCTGCTGAGGAGGTGGCGGCCATTTTTGTCGAACCCATCCAGGGCGAGGGGGGCTATGTGGTGCCACCCCCAGACTGGCATAACCGGCTCAAAGCATTGATGGGAAAATACGACATCCTGTACGTTGTTGACGAGGTGCAGACGGGTTTCGGGCGCACCGGGAAGATGTTTGCCATCGAGCACTGGGATGTGGAGCCCGACATCATCTGTATGGCCAAGGGTATTGCCTCTGGCATGCCTGTCGGGGCGATGGTGGCTAGGAAATCGCTGATGACCTGGGAGGCTGGGGCTCACGCCAGCACCTTCGGCGGGAACCCTGTCTGTTGCGCCGCTGCCTTGGCCACCATCAAACTCATCGAAGGGGGCTTGATGGAGAACGCGGCTAAGATGGGCCAATATATGTTGGATCGGGCCAGGGCCATGGAAGGGGAGCACCCCACCATCGGCGATGTGCGGGGCAAGGGGTTAATGATCGGCATCGAGTTAGTGGAGGATAAAGAGAGTAAGGAGCCGGCTGGAGCCCTTAGAAACGATCTGATCCAACGGGCCTTCAAGAAAGGGCTTCTCCTTCTGCCTTGTGGCCCCAGCACCATCCGCTTCATGCCCGCTCTGACCATCGATGGTCAGAGGGCCGACGAGGGGTTAGCCATCTTCGAGGAGGCGTTGACCGAGGCGGAGAAGGCAGGGTAAGGGATGAGAGGGGGCAGATCTCTGCCCCCTTTTTGTTATTGAGGGCGAGCGATGGGTCGGATGATTCTCCTGGCTGGCCGTCCAGGGGTGGGAAAGACGACCGTTATCAAGCAGGTTGTGGATACGCTGGGCGGTGAGGCTGGTGGGTTCTATACAGAGGAGATCCGCCAGGGGGGCCGAAGGCTGGGCTTCAAGATCATCACCCTGGAGGGGGAGGAGGGGGTGCTGGCGCACGTAGATATTAAGGGCGCTCCTCGGGTGAGCAAGTACGGGGTCAATGTAAGAGATCTGGAGGAGATAGGGGTGGCGGCGCTCAGGCGGGCGATAGAGGAGCGGCGGTATGTGGTGGTCGACGAGATAGGGAAGATGGAACTCTATTCCCAGGGGTTTAGAGGAGCGGTGGTGGAGGCGTTGGAAAGCGAGAGAGTAGTCCTGGGCACTGTTATGGCTGGTCCTCACCCTTGGGTCGATACCCTCAAGGCCAGGCCACAAGTAACGGTTCTCACGGTTACCCAGGGAAATCGGGAGGGTATGGCTCGACGGATCTTGGAGATGCTTCGAGGTAGCCGGGGAGCCTTCAAACTTTGAGGATTTTCGCTGTGCAAGGGAGAGGGGCAGCGACCGAGGGTCCTGCCCCTGGCTTTTCATCACGGGTATCGCCTTAAAACGAGGGGCACGAAGAGTCTCTTCAGGTTCCTTGCCTCCTATGTATTGTGAATATCATAGCCTACGATCTATCCTCTCTATTTGTGTGTGATAGCCTTTGGAGAAGGGCTTTGACCGCTAGCCTAGGGCGTGCTAGACTCCGCATAGACATGTCTTTCTCTGACAAGTTGTTCAAGCGGTGGGACGAGGAACGTTTCCTGGGGCTCCAGGTCTGGGAGTTCGCCTTAAGAAGCCTTTCCCGAAGGTATGGTCGCTGGTTCTTGCGGAAGGTGGTGCTGCGCCACCCATGGCAGACCCTTAAAGGCATCTTCGACTATCGGCGGTTTCTACAGGAGGGAAGGCGAGAGGAGGGGATAACCCACCTCTTCTGGGAGGAGGAGGGTTTCCTTCAAGAGATCACTTCCGGGGGAAGCGTGTTGGTGGGTCTCGGTTTCTGCCAGAAGCCCTTTGAGTGCCCATCCGGGAGGCCCAATCATAGTTGCCTCTATCTCTCCATGCTGGATCTCGACCGGGGAGAGGAGTGGCCCCATCCCATCTGCCGAGAGTGCAAAGTGGCCATCATGGGCAGAAAAGCCCTCCTGGCGGGGGCCAACATGCATATTATGACCTCGGCTCTCGATATCGCTCATGATCTGATGATCCCCGCTATCGAGGAGGGGAGGTTTAGGAAGGCTATCCTCTGTCTCTGTCCCTTCTCCGTTCAGGCTATAACCCTTCCCCTCCTCATCTGTGGGATCCGGGGCTACCTCATCGAGTACTCTTCCGGGAACTGCCGCGACTATCAAGAGTGGCTTTTGGCCGATAGGGGGATCAAGGAGGAGCGAACTACGATCCGCTCGGAGGCGTATGAGAAGATCTTGAGCCTCCTCGATCTCTGGGATTTAAGTGGTTCCCCCTGGCGGAGGTTTCAGAGGGAGGGGAATATCTATACACCGGTGAGGTAAAGAGTAGATTTGTGGTGGCTTCCTTTCTCTCTCATTTTAGGGCTTGGTGAGCAGCGTAGAGCCCTGGTAGCCCTGCGAGAGGTCTGATCTATGTGGTCTGCGGACCGCCTTCCAGCGCCTGCTTGGCTAGGCTAGCGAGTTGGGCGACCACCTCCGCCGCCTTCTCGCCTTCCTCATCGATCCTTCTGATAATGGCCTTCGTCTTATCATCGAGGTCCTCTTCTAGGAGGAGTTGAGCGTAGCCTTGGATGACGGCCAGGCGGGAGTTGAGGGTATGAGCCGCTTCAGCGGCCACGTGACCTAGGGTGATCAGCCCCTCCGCTCGGGCCAACTGCTCCCGGGTCTGTTGCAGTTCATCAGATTGCACCATCGCTCTCTCCTTTGTATTCATCACGATCTCCCGAACTCCTTCTGCAATTGCTCGGCGCTTAGGTGGATCATGGTGGGGCGGCCATGGGGGCAGGTGCGAGGGGAAGTGGTCTCTTCCAGTTGTCTCACCAGTTCTCGCATCTCCTTATCGCTCATGGTCTGGCCTGCCCGAACTGCTCCGTGGCAGGCTAGGCTGATGACGAACTCCTCCTCCCAGCGGCCGGCTTGGCGCGATGCCTCATCGATCACTTCCCGTACCGCTTGAGAGAGGTCGCCCCCCTTCAGGATGGCGGGGACAGCGCGCAATAGGTAGGTCTGGCCGCCGAAAGGCTCCAGGTCGAACCCCCAGGCTCGCAGGGTCTCCCTTTTCTCCTCTAGGATTGCCGCCTCCTCAGGGTCCAAATCTAGGGTCAGGGGCTCGAGCAGTGATTGGGAGGAGACCGCCATCTTGGCCCGTTCACCTAGGAGCCGTTCGTAGAGCACCCGCTCGTGAGCAGCGTGTTGATCGATGAGGTACATCCCCTCTGGCCCCTCGGCGATGATATAGGTGCGCCCCAGTTGCCCCAAGACCCGAAGGGGAGGGATCTTCTTAGGAGGTGCTATCTCCTCCGTGCGCTGCACCTCTAGCGCCATTTGGCCGGGGGAGGGACGACGGGTTATAGGAGGTCTCGGCTCTGGGGCCCAGCGGGGAGTAGATATGATGGGGATGGGCGCTCCCTTTAAGGTGTGACGTACCGCCTTCTGGACGGCGGCGAAGACCTCCCCACTCCTCTGGAATCGCACCTCGGCTTTGGCGGGATGGACGTTGATGTCCACCTCTTGAGGGGGGAGATCCACCCGTACCACGGCGATGGGGTGACGCCCCTTGGGCAAGAGGGTGTGATAGGCCTCCTTGATGGCGTAGCCCAAGAGTTGATCTCGCACCCAGCGGCCATTGATGAGGATGGTCAGGTATCTCCCGCTAGCCCGGTAGAGGCTGGGAGCCCCCACATATCCGCTGATCTTGGGCCTTTCGGCTTCTCCTTCCACGGGACCTTGCAAGGAGGCGATTTCCAACATCTGGCGAGCCGTCTCCAGCCCGTATACCTCTATCAGCACATCGTAGAGGCTACCGCTGCCCGTGGAGCGGAAAACGATACGCCCCTCGGAGAGGAGGCTGAAGCGTATGTTGGGATAAGCCATAGCGTAACGGGTCACCAGGTCGCTGATATGTCCCCCCTCAGTGGAATCCTTACGCAAGAATTTGAGTCGCGCCGGGGTGTTAAAGAAGAGATCTTCCATGGAGACAACGGTGCCTCGGGGGGCTCCCTTCTTTTGCCGTTTTATGACCTTTCCTCCCTCTATCTGCAAGAGGGCTCCTATCTCTTGTTCCTTGGCCCTGGTGACCATCGTCACCTTGGAGACGGCGGCGATGCTGGGGAGAGCCTCGCCTCGGAAGCCCAAGGTGGCGATGCGGTAGAGGTCTTCGGCGTCCTTCAACTTGCTGGTGGAGTGGCGTGCAAAGGCCAACTCCACCTCCTCGGCGGCGATGCCCTCACCGTCATCGATGACCCGTATGAGGCGGCGGCCTCCTTGGCGCACCTCCACCTTTATCTGGGAGGCTCCAGCGTCGATGGAGTTCTCCATCAGTTCTTTCACCACGGAGGCGGGTCGCTCGATGACCTCGCCGGCGGCGATCTTGGAGGCGACTTCTGGAGACAAGATGCGGATAGGCATAGAAAAACGCTCCCCTCAATGCTATTCTATCACAGGATTTCCCCTTCACCAAGGTCTCTTCCCTTGACAGGGTAGGAAAAAGGTTGTCTAATCTCCGTAGGGGAGATTATGTCCCTTGTATCTATGATCATCGCCGATAGGCTGGCGTCCCTCACTTGGAGCCAGGCCGGCGCAAAAGCCAGGCTTCTTGGAGGTGAAGAAAGATGAAAGAGATAAGAAGGGTTCCTATTACGAGGGAAGAGTCCAAAGCCACCTACGATAGGATCAGCAAATACTATGACCTCGTTGGCCTCTTTGAGAACAGGTACAAAGCCCTGGCCCTGGAGATGGCGGGTTTTAGAGGGGGGGAGAAGGTTCTGGAGGTGGGCTGCGGCACTGGCTGGGCATTGGAGAGGATTGCCCGCCAGGTAGGGGAGAGCGGAAAGGCTTACGGACTTGACCTTTCGCCAAAGATGCTCGAGGTAGCCAGGGGGCGCTTGCAGAAGACAGGGTTGATGAGGAGGGTTGAATTAGTGGAGGGTGATGCCACCAAGATGCGTTTCCCCGACGAGATGTTCGATGCCGCCTTCTCGACCTTTACCCTGGAGCTTTTTGATACCCCTGATATGCCGGTGGTCCTGTGGGAGATAAGGAGGGTTCTAAAGCCCGGAGGAAGGTTTGTTGATCTCAGCATATCGAGAGAGACGGTGGGGATACTTACCAGAGTCTATGAGTGGATACACGACAGGTTTCCACAATATGTTGACTGTCGACCCATCTACGTTGAGAGGTCGCTGAGGGAGGCGGGCTTCAAAATCACTAACACAAAGAGAATAAGGATCCTCGATCTTTGTGGGGAGATCGTCTGTGGGGTGAAGGGAAAATAAAAGCGGGTTTCTCACCGCCAGATGAGGCTTTCCGTGAACTCCTGACGGCCAAGGCTGGAAGTGCCAGATGGTAACATCTGACGCCACTAAAATGGATTCATCTTGATCCTGACTCTATACTCGGTTCTCTTCGGCTGGAACTACCAGTCGGTGAGCCCGGTTATCTTCTGGAAACGGCTGCTTTAGAGTTGATAACTGCGAGTTTTCATTATAAAATAGAAACTCGGTAACGGACTTACTGTCCTCATCTCATAGAGGTTGATTCTGTTGAGTCTACAAGAAGAGGCAGGATAGTTGAGGCAAGGGTGCTCTTTCGGACTATCCCTTGCCTCTTTATCGCTCATCGGAGGAGGAGAAGGTGAAAGACGTGGTCATCATTGGCGGGGTGCGAACCCCCATCGGCAGCCACGGCGGAGCGTTTCGGACTGTCCCTGCCCAGGAGTTGGCTAAGATAGTGATGGAGGAGGTCCTAAAGCGGACGGGCCTCGACCCGAATATCATCGATGATGTGATCTTCGGCTGCTGCGGCCAATACTCCGATGCCCCTAATATCGCCCGGGTGGCGGCTCTGATGGCCGGCATCCCCGACCATGTCCCGGGGTATACGGTACAGCGGAACTGCGTCTCTGGGATGCAGGCTATCACCAACGCCTATCAGGCTATCCAAGCCGGGGAGGGGGAGGTATTCCTGGTAGGCGGGACGGAGAGCATGAGCAGCGCTCCCTATACGGTGCGGGGAGCCCGCTGGGGGTTGAGGCTGCGCCATACCCAGTTCATCGATGCCCTTTGGGAGGGGCTGACCGACCCCATCTGCGATCAGATCATGGGGCAGACGGCGGAGAACTTGGCGGAGATGTATAAGATAAGCCGTGAGGAGCAGGATGAGTACGCGGTGCAGAGCCATAAGAAGGCTTTCATGGCCACTCGGATGGGGAAGTTCAAGGACGAGGTCGTACCGGTGACGGTGGAGAAGAAGGTGGCGGGCCAGAAGGTGCCTCCGGATATCGTCTCCGAGGATGAGTGCATCAACCCTGGGCTTACAGTCCAGAAGGCGGCCCTCTACCCTACCGTTTTCAAGAAGGGTGGTACTGTCACCCCCGCCAACGCTTGTCCCATCTCCGATGGGGCGGCGGCTCTAGTGGTGATGGGCGAGGAGAGGGCTAAGGAGTTGGGGATGGAGCCTGGGGCCTATATCCGTTCCTACGCCTACGCCGGCGTGCCGCCTCACATCATGGGCATCGGGCCCACCAAATCGATACCCAAGGCCCTGGAGAGAGCGGGGCTGAAACTAACCGATATGGATCTCGTGGAGCTGAACGAGGCCTTCGCGGCCCAGGTGTTGGCTGTGGCCAAGGAGATGGAGGAGTACGGATGGGATTGGGAGAGGGTGAACGTCAACGGTGGGGCCATCGCCCTGGGCCATCCTGTGGGATGCACAGGGGCCAGGATCACCGTCACTCTCCTCTATGAGATGATGAAGCGAGATGCGGAGTTGGGCCTAGCCACCGCCTGCGTAGGCGGCGGACAGGGAGGAACGCTGATCATCGAGCGGAGGTAGAGGGGGCTCTTTGACCTTCTAATGACTAGAGTTGATTCGGCTAAGATTAGAGAGATGGGAGGTGCGTTATGAGCGTTGGAGCCAGTCGAGAGGTGCCCTGGGGGAGGATAGCGAAGAGCATATCCTTTGCCCTCTTGCTCATCGCCGCTAGTTGGTTTTTCGGCCTCTGGTGTGGCAGGTTTGGTCAGGCCTATACCCTTCTCTTCCAGCCGGGCAGGGAGCTCCTGGAATTGGGCTTATGGTTGCTCCTGGCTATTGTGGCAGTGGCGGTAACTGCTGGCCTAGTGGCTGTCCTTCTGAGGCCCCTTTGGGTGGCCCTGGTGGTTTTCGCCCTCTCTGCCCTGGCCATGATCGTTGGTTGGCAGGTGGGGATAGCCCCAGCCTTATTTGGGTTGCTCTGCTTCCTTGCCTCCTTGCTCTATACTAGAGGTGTGGCTGGGGAACTGGACGAGCGGTTGAGGTTCTCCGTGGAGCCCGTCTCCCGCGGTCTCTCCCTCTTGTTCTTGGTCCTCACTTTGGCAGCCTGCGGAAGCCTATATCTGGGCTATGCAGCTCAGATTGAGAAGGAAGGTTTCACCTTTCCCCCTGCTTTCAAAGAGATGATGGCTAAGATGACCATAATACCTATGCGAGAAGCCGTCGAAGCGCGGACCGATCTCACACCCCAGGAGAAGGAGAGGGCTTTGGCGGAGATGGAGGAAGGGTTTGAGGAGATGTGGATGGAACCACTGGAGGAGATGATAAAGCCTTACGAGCGACTGATACCGGTGGTCGTGGCCATCAGCACATTCATGACCCTCCAGACCGTTCTCAGTCTCCTTTCTTGGATTCCGGGCTTGATCCTAGCGGTGATCTTTCCTCTCTTACAGGTCACGGGCATGACGAGGGTAGTGAGGGAAACACGGGAGGTGGAGAGGTTGGTGATTTAAATCGCGAAGTCGCGAAATGACTATCTAGGACGATAGAAAAAACGAGGAGGTGGAATAGAGTGTACATCTTCAAAGCGGGCGTCTTGGGCGCCGGGGCTATGGGGGCGGAGATCGCCCAGGTGATCACCTACTCCGGCCTGCCGGTGGTGCTCAAAGATATCGATCAAGGGTTGGTGGATGGGGGCTTGGAGAAGATAAGGACCATCTATCAGCGCCGGGTGGACAAGGGGAAGATGAGCCCCACTACTATGGCGGAGAAACTCGATCTGGTGGAGGGGACTACCTCCTATGACCCCTTCTCCGATGTGGATATCGTTATCGAGGCTGTGCCCGAAGATATCCAACTCAAAAAACGGGTCTTCCAAGAGTTGGGGGAAGTCTGCCCAGAGGGGACGATACTCGCTTCCAATACTTCAGCCCTTTCCATCTCTGAGATGGGAGCGGCTACCAGGAAGCCGGAGAAGGTCATAGGGATGCATTTCTTCAACCCCGCCCATGTGATGAAACTGGTGGAGGTGATCCCCGGCCTGGGCACCGACCAGGACACCATAGATAGCGTGGTAAACTTCGCTGAGTCGTTGCGCAAGATCCCCGTCGTGGTCCAGGAATGCCCTGGCTTCCTGGTCAACCGCCTCCTCATGCCTTACCTTAATGAGGCTACCTATTGCCTTCAGGAGGGAGCGGCAACGGCCAGGGAGATAGACGAGGCCATCGTCGAGTTCGGGATGCCCATGGGTCCCTTCACTCTGATGGATATGCTGGGGCTGGACATCTGCTACGATGTGGGTAAGTACCTCTACTCGGAATATGGTGAGAGGGTGAAGCCTGCCGCGTTGTTCGAGAAACTCTATGAGGCGGGGCGCTTCGGCGAGAAGGCGGGCGCTGGATTCTACGGCTACGGCGACCAGACCGACGAGCCGGTGAAAGAGATGATCAAGGGGATACAGTCGCAACCGGGTGCGGTCACCGGCACCGAGTTCAGCGCTGATCGCCTGATGATGTCCCTTCTGAACGAGGCGATCCTTTGTCTGCAAGAGCATATCGCCTCCCCGACGGATATCGATATGGCCATGATGGCCGGCACGGGGATGAAGAAAGGGGATGCGCCCATGGGCCCCTTGGCCATCGCCGATGAGATGGGGCTGGATAAGGTGTTGGCTCAGTTAGAGGGGTTCGAGGCTCAGTTTGGGGAGAGGTTCCGAGCGGCTTGGCTCTTGCGCCTCAAGGTGAAAGCGAACCATCTGGGGGTCAAGACTGGGCGGGGTTTCCTGGAGCACGCTGGATGAGCCTGAATGTTGCAGTGATAGCCTGTGGGCTCCTATACAAATCGTAGAAAGGATGCGATATGGCCGAAAGACAGTATGTGAGAATCTCCATCGAGGACCGGGTGGCCCTTCTCACCCTCGATTATCCGCCCCTGAATGTCCTCAACACCGCCACAGTAACCGAGTTGGACGATGCCCTAGATGAACTCTTGGCCAACGATGAGGTCAAGGCCATGGTCATCACCGGGGGCGGCCAATACGCCTTCATCGCTGGAGCCGATATCAACCAGATCGCCAGCGTCAAGAGCCCTGAGGAGGCTCGGGGGCTGGTGACGATGGGGCATGCTCTTCTGAGCAAGATGGAGAGCGCCAAGAAGCCCATCATCGCGGCCATAAACGGCTATTGCCTGGGAGGGGGGTTGGAGTTGGCCATGGCCTGTCATATGCGCATCTGCAACAACCGGGTGCAGTTGGGCCAGCCAGAGATCAGCCTGGGGATCATCCCCGGTTTCGGCGGTACCCAGCGGCTCCCCCGTCTAGTGGGGAAGGGGAAGGCGTTGGAGTTGATCCTCACCGGGGCCAGGATCTCCGGCGCCGAGGCGGCGAATATCGGTCTGGTGAACAAGGCTGTTCCTGCTGCGGAGGTGGTCCGTACGGCTATGGGCTTGGCCAAGAAGATCGCCTCCTTTGGCAAGTTAGCCATCGCCGCGGTCTTGGAAGCGGTGGATGAAGGGATGGAGACCAGTCTGGAGGAGGGGCTGGAGATCGAGGCCCATAAGTTCGCCGGCCTGGTGGGCACCGAGGATATGAAGGAGGGGTTGACCGCCTTCTTGGAGAAGCGGCAGCCCAAGTTCGTGGATCGGTAGTTGATTGTAGCAGGTGCACGCTTTTTTCACAGCGTGCGCACGAATAAATTCGGCTTCTAAGCCGGTGCCTGGGTTTCGAATAGGAGGTGCTTCATGGATTTTGCCCTCACTGAAGAAGAGCAGATGTTCCAAGAACTCTTCCGGGATTTCGCCGAGAATGAGGTGAAGCCCTTGGCCGACGCCATCGACCGGGAGGAGAGAACCCCTACCGAAACCCTCAAGAAGATGGCGGAGATGGAACTTTTGGGCTTGCCTTT
>DAOULQ010000044.1:0-4496 GCA_034419095.1 Anaerolineae bacterium
CTCTCTTCGCCCCTTGAGGGGTGAAAGTGATCAGATCGCCACACAGGGGCTTTCAGACGAGGGAACCATGCCTCGCCTGTGGTTTTGCTTGCCCGGGTAGAGAGGCCTATCTATGCCCCGGTTCGGGTATCCTCAATATCGATAAACCTCAGGGTTTCACCTCCCACGATGTGATAGTCAAAGTGCGGCAGGCCTCAGGGATAAGGCGAGTGGGTCATGCTGGCACTTTGGACCCCATGGCTACCGGAGTGCTTTTAGTCTGCTTTGGTCAGGGGACCCGGGTTACTGAATACCTGATGGAGAGCCCCAAGGCATATCGGGCCCGGGTGAGGTTGGGGACAACCACGGACACGGGTGATGCGGAAGGGAGGGTTATCTCTCGCTCTGACCCAAGGGGAATCGCTCTTCAGGAGATCGAGCACGTCTTAGTCTCTTTCCAGGGACGGGTTCAGCAGGTTCCGCCCATCTATTCGGCTCTGAAGAAGGAAGGGGTACCCCTCTACCGGCTGGCTCGCCAGGGGGTACCTGTAGAGGCCACCCCCCGAGAGGTGGAGATCTTTAGGCTGGAGGTGCTCGACTGGATGTCACCTTTCTTGGAGGTGGAGGTGACCTGCTCCCCTGGCACCTACATACGGGCCTTGGCACGGGATCTGGGGGAGAAGGTAGGGTGCGGCGCTCACCTCTCCAGTCTAAGCCGTTTGCGATCTGGCCGTTTCACCCTGGAGGAGGCGGCCACTCTCCCAGAGGTGGAAGAGGCCTTCCATGGTGGGTTCTGGGGGCTCCTGACCCACCCCATCGATGAGGCCCTTCTCCAGTTCGAGGCGCTTATCTTGGATAGGGAGAGGGAGAAAAGGGTTCGTCATGGTCAGGGCATACCAGGGGAAGCAGCAAAGACGCCTTTCCTTCGCGCCTACTCGAACTCCGGGGAGTTCATAGCCCTTTTGGCTTTCGAGGAGGGTCTGTGGCGGCCCAAGAAGGTTTTCCAACCCCTATAAGAGTGATCACCGATCTGGGCGAAGCGAAGCTAGAACGAGACTCCATCCTTACGGTGGGCATCTTCGATGGGGTGCATTTGGGCCATCGTTACCTGATCGAAGGGATGGTAAAGAGAGCCAGGGAAAAGTCTTTGTTGGCCGGAGCGGTGACCTTCGACCCTCATCCCCATGAGATCCTCTTTCCCCATGAGCCGATCGTATATCTGAACACTTTGGAAGAGAGGATATCGCTCCTGGGGGCACTAGGCCTGGATTTTCTAGTGGTTATCTCTTTTACCCCTCAGGTGGCTTGTACCACCGCCGAGGCTTTCACCCGCTCCCTTCACGATCACCTCCGCCTACGGGAGATCTGGGTAGGGCAAGGGTTCGTCTTCGGTTACCGACGTGAGGGGGACGCGAGTCAACTTAAGGTATTGGGCTCCCAGTTAGGCTTCCAGGTTCATCTGGTGGAGCCCCTCCGGGTGAGGGGGGAGCCGGTAAGCAGCAGCAAGATCCGGGCTCTCATATCCGAGGGGCGAATCGAGGAGGCCGCTGAGTTCTTGGGGCGGTATCCTACCGTTATGGGGCGGGTAATCGTGGGAGCCGGACGGGGAAAGGGGTTGGGTTTTCCCACCGCAAACCTGGAGGTGCCGGAGAAGCGGGTGATCCCTGCCGATGGGGTATATGCCGTGCGCGTTCAATGGGGAGGTGAGAACCATCCCGCGGTGGCTAATGTGGGGAGTCGTCCCACCTTCGGCGAGGAGAAGTGGCTGGTGGAGGTCCACATCCTCGATTTCGAGGGTCACCTCTATGGGGAGGAGTTGCGGTTGGAGTTCATCGAGCGGCTGCGTCCTGAGAGGAGGTTCCCTTCCGTTGAGGAACTGGTGAGCCAGATGCACCTGGACGCCTCTCAGGCTCGAAAGATCCTGGGTCAGGGAAGAAACCCGATGGCTGGAGTGAGACGGTATGAAGAGGTCGAGCATACCGCCGATGCTGCCATCCGAGCCTATGGGCGGGATTTGCCCGAACTCTTCGCCAACGCCGCTTACGGGATGTTCGACCTCCTGGCAGATGTGGAGAAGTTCCGCCCTACCATGGAGCGAAAGGTCTCTTTAGAGGCTCCCGACCTCGAGACCCTCCTTGTCGATTGGTTGAGCGAACTCCTATATCTTCATGAGGCTCATGGTGAGGTCTATAAAGGGTTTGAGATCAGCACTTTATCGCCCACGGAGTTGAGGGCCGTAATCAGGGGGGGGAAGAGGTTCGTGCCCCGTATGGATATCAAGGCTGTCACCTACCACGACCTTAAGATAGAGAGGACCGAAGAGGGGTATGTAGCCACTGTCGTCTTTGATGTGTAGGGTAGAAAAAGGTCCTGCAAGCCTGAAGTAGCCAGCAGGCAACGACGATGCTATAAAATCTTGGTTTGTAGTTGACATCCAAACACCCCTTTTTCTCCTTTAGGGCTTTTATGGCCTGGGCCATATCTTAAGTAAGATCGATTGATCTCACCAATTCGATTTGAGGCGATCCATTGTTGACTCGATTTGTCTATGGTGGGCGATGGGCGTATTTTTGGGCCATGAGGTATAATTAAAGGAGGGAGTAAGATGGTGGAGCGAAAAGATATAAAACAGATAGACAAGTATCTTTACGAGATCCCCACCTCCCATCGCTCCGATATGCGGGTGCCGGCCCGCATCTACGCTGACAAGGAGTTGCTTGAGGCCTCTTACCGGGATCGCTCTATGGAGCAGTTGGTGAACACCACCACCCTCCCTGGCGTAGTCCGCTTCACCCTGGCCATGCCGGATATGCATCAAGGGTACGGCTTCCCCATCGGTGGAGTGGCTGCCACCTTACCGCCCGAAGGGGTCATCTCCCCCGGAGGGATAGGCTACGATATCAACTGCGGCGTGCGGGCCATGGCCTCTGATATCCCTATGGAGGAGTTGGCCCCTTATATGGAAGAGTTGATCCCCGCCCTTTACAACCGAGTGCCCAGTGGCCTGGGGGCAGGGGGGATAAAGATCTCGGCTAAGCAACTGGACGAGATCCTGGCGCAGGGCGCTAAGTGGACGGTCCAGCAGGGGTATGGTACCCAGCAAGACCTGGAACATACGGAGGAACGGGGTTGCATGATCGCCGCCGATCCCAGGCAGGTGAGCCAGCGGGCTAAGGATAGAGGCCGTAAGCAGGTAGGCTCTCTGGGTTCGGGCAACCACTTTCTAGAAATCGACGAGGTGGTAGAGGTCTACGATGAAGAAGTGGCTCGCGCCTTTGGCCTCCGTCAAGGCCATGTGGCCGTTCAGATCCACTGTGGCTCACGTGGCTTTGGGCATCAAGTATGTAGTGACTATGTACGCAGCCTCCAGAAGGCGGTGCGAAAATACAATATCAGCCTGCCGGATCGGGAGTTGGTCTGTGCGCCCTTCGATTCGCCGGAGGGACAGGCCTACTTTGGGGCCATGGCCTGTGCCGCTAACTTCGCTTGGGCCAACCGGATGGCTATCGCTCATTGGGTGCGAGTCACCTTTGAAGAGGTGCTGGCGGGCAGGGTGAAGAATTGGGAACTCACCTCGGTCTATGATGTAGCCCACAACATCGGCAAGGTGGAGGAGCATCGGGTGAATGGACGGCGGGCTAAGGTCGTGGTTCATCGTAAGGGGGCTACGCGGGCCGTGGGGCCTAGTTTTCCTGGGCTCCCCAAAGGTTATCAGGAGATCGGCCAACCGGTACTTGTCCCCGGGAGCATGGGCACCGCCTCCTATATCTTGGTGGGTACCGATGAGGCGTTGGATCTCACCTTCGGCTCCACCTGCCACGGGGCGGGACGAACGATGAGCCGCAAGGCGGCCAAGAGGCGGATTTACGGCCAAGAGTTGCGCCAAGAGTTGGAGGAGATGGGCATCGTCGTCCGGGCAGGGAGCATGCCTGGCTTGGCCGAGGAGGCACCTCAGGCTTACAAGGATGTGGACCGCGTGGTGGAGGTGGTACACGGGGCGGGCATCGCCTACAAGGTGGCTAAACTGGAGCCAAGAGGGGTGATAAAGGGTTAGTCTAACCTCACCGGATATTAGGAGAGCCTTCCCATCGAGGAAGGCTCTTTCTTGTCAGATGTTCATGCCCAGGAGTGCGTGTATCGTCACAGTTTATCTGCGACGTTTTCTCTTCAATCGATGGAGCCCCGCTCCGTCCAAACCTCTCGTGGGCCCACATCGCGGTCGAAAAGGAGTCGTCGCATCAAGACCTGACGCCGTTCGTATCCCGGCGGAGGTAGCGGTAGTCGGTTGGCTTCCAGCCGTTTAACCACTGTCAAAAGCAGCATCACCCCACAGGCCCAGGCTACCGCTTGAGATTGCTCGGTGATCCAACTCAGGAATGGAAGCGCGGCTACCCCCACCAGAGCCGCGAGTGCCGTGTAGCGGAACAGCCGCCCCAGCCCCAATGGGACCGCTAGCCAGAAAGCGCCCCAAGGAAAGACCACCAGAAGCATCCCCCCGAAGGTGCCGAGCCCACGGC
>DAOULQ010000045.1:0-4954 GCA_034419095.1 Anaerolineae bacterium
GTAGAGTATGAGAAGTTGGCTAGTGATGCATCTTTGGAGGCTTCAAAGTCAATCAGAAAGCGAGTCGAAGCGGCAAGGGAGAGGCAACGTCAACGCTTTGGTGGGACACATCTCAGATGCAACGCTGAGATGGGGCCTGGGGAGGTGAGAGAACATTGCCAACTCGATGATGGGGGGAGAAGCCTGCTTAGGTCTGCTATGCAACAGTTGCAGATGAGTGCCCGGGCCTTTCATCGGATACTGAAGTTGGCCCGTACGATAGGGGACTTGGCAAATGAGGGTGAGATCAGCACTGCCCATCTGGCGGAGGCTATACAATATAGGCCCCGGAGGCAGATGTGAGGAGGGATAGGCCTAGGATGTTGACACGGACTATCTCTAGAGTTTGCTTGATGTTTCGAAGATGACTCGTTCTCGTTCAGAAGGATCCTTACCGTAGCGAGCCTTTTTCTAGCAACACTACTCCCTGGACCCCCAAATTCTGGTAGTGAAAGCCCATGGATGCATAATTCGCATCGTCATCTCATCCCCTTTCTTGGGGGAAATATCATTTGGCTCTCAGCCTGTCAAGATCCATGCTCCGAACAAGAGGCCAATACCCAAAGCAAGGTCGGCCAATGTGGGGTAAAGGGTTTTTTCCCTGCGTTGATCTGGGTTGAAAGCTCGAGCCTGGGCAGCGTCCACGATCTCGTCCCCGTGGCGCAAGGAGGTGACGACCACGGCCATAGTCAGCGTCTTGAGCGTCGCCAGTCTCCCCCTGCGAAAACCTCCCCGTAACCTTATGGCCTGATACACGCTATCTATCGTCTCCTGGATCGTGGGCACCATATTGAAGGCCGTGCCCAGGGCAAAGCCCAACCCTTTCAAGCCGACTGCCTCAAGTAGATGCGTGATCTCGACAAGGGAAACAGCGTTGCTGAATGTGGTCACCACGAGCATGATGACCACTCCTCGTAGCGCCATCCCCAGTCCGATCGAGAAGCCTTGGGGAGAGAGCTCCAGTCCCAATAGGGAGAAGCCCTTATCGCCGATGAAAAGGGTACCAAGCACCAGGGTCGAAGCGATTAGAAACCAGAACCTCCAGCGGCGGACAGGCCTCAAGCCGCCTTCGCAGAAAAAGGCAGAGAAGGCGATCACTACCCCGAGAAGGGCGAGGAGCTTGATCCCCGCGATGAGGATGGCTAGGGCAACGGACCATGCAAGAAAGATCAGATATCCCCAAACGGTAAGGGGCCTTCGCCATCCATCGGATATGAGTCTTTCCTCTTTCGGGACCATCCCTTCCGACCTCTACCTCTACTTCGCCAACCTAGCCTGCACGCCTCTTCCCACCTCCCAGGCCAGCCACCCGGCCACGGCTCCAGTCACCAAGCGAATGAGAAGGAAGAGAGCGATAACGATGAAAGCATACTCCATCCCGATATTTAATAGATGAACCCCTGAACGAAGCACCCCGAGATATACCTCGTATATGCCTCTGCCCAGGAGGAAGTAAGAGGCGAAGAATTTATGGAAGAAGGTCCACACCACTGCCAGGGAGCCAGCAAGGGCGAAGCCCCACCGGCTCGGCCGCCTAGAAACGGCGAGACCTAGCTCTGCGAGTAGGCTCTCGATGATGATAGCCAGCATGGGGGATAGCACCAGGCCGCCAATGCTTAGTGCCTTCAGGATAGCGGTAATAACCCCTATCATCACTACTGAGCCTCGCTTGGGCACGAAGAGACGCCCAACCAAGGCCACCACCATCCCCAGACCGGTCATTATGGTGCCCACTCCAATTAAGGGGGTAGCCAGGGGGGGAAAGATCAGGTGTAGATATGAGCCAGCGCTCATCTCCAGGGTCCCCCAAATAGCCCCAAAGATGGCCACATAAACCAGCTCACGCACTGTGAACTTCATTGCTGTGCCTCCTTCCAGTTCGATGTTCCTTGGGTGCGCTTCTTGAAAGGGGGTTCAACCCGGATCTATCGGCGACCGGCAAGCGAGGGGTGCCATAGGCTACGACATGACCATTTTCCAGGACGAAGATGCGCTGGGCGTAGCGACAGACGAGTTTATAGTCGTGAGTGATGAGCAGAATAGTCTGCCCCTGTGTGTTGAGAGCCACAAGGAAATCCATGAAACGGCTCAGGTGGCCCCAATCTTGTCCCATGGTCGGCTCGTCGAGGATCAGGAGCTTGGGCTGTAACGATAGCACCGCAGCCAAGGCGGTCCTTTGCTGCTCGCCACTGCTCAGGGCGTAGGGGGTTCTCTCTTGCAGAGCAACCAAGCCTGTAGCCTCCAACACCCCTTGATGCCGTCTCTCCGAAAAGAGACCAAAGTTGCGAGGTCCAAAAGCCACCTCATCGGCGACGGTGTTGGTGAAGAGCTGGAGCAGGGGGTCTTGGAGCAATAGCCCTACTCGACGCCCCAACTTCAGACCACGGACTCCATCACTCCAAGCGACCCGCCCCTTTTGAGGCTTAAGCAGACCTGCTATGATCTTGGCTATTGTGCTCTTGCCAGCGCCGTTATCGCCCGCCAGGGCTATCAGTTCTCCAGGGTAGATCGCCATATTCAGCCTTTGGAAGAGAGATCCAGAGCCGTAGCCAAATTCGACATCTGCGAGTTCCACCAGTGGTTCCCGGTTCCCAGGATGGCTGGCCAAACCCCCGGAGAGGAGGACAGAGTACCCGAGTCTGCTCCACAGGAGGGGCCACGGATAGCGAATGCCCAGTTGGGAGAGCATTTTCTTCTGTCCAAATACCTGCTGAGGCGGACCATCAACTACTAATCGGCCGGCCTTCATGATGAGTACCCTATCGGCTAAACCTTCCATCTCGTGCAGCCGATGCTCAATGACCAGGATGGTGATGCCCTGTTCACGACGCAGCCGATCTAAGGTATCCAAGACCAGTCTGGTGCCTTTCAAGTCGAGGTTAGAGGTTGGCTCATCGAGCACGAGGATGCGAGGCTGCATGGCCAGAACGGAGGCTATCGCCACCCGCTGTTGCTCACCCCCAGAGAGGGTGCTGACCCTTCGCCCTCGAAGGTGCTCTATGTTTGTAGCCCTCATGGCGAATTCGCAGTGCCTAGCCACCTCAGCGGCCGGCAGGCCCAGATTGACGGGGCCCAGGCTCACCTCCTCCTCGACAGTGAGACAAAAGAGTTGCGTCGCTGGGTTTTGGAAGACAAGCCCCACGTGAGTGGCTAGCTCGGAGACGGAGTGTTCCCTGGTCGATAGACCATCTACTATCACCTGGCCCGACATGGTGGCGGTAGAGGAATGGGGTATCAGCCCGTTCAGACAGCGTGCCAGAGTGCTCTTGCCACAGCCTGAGGGGCCAGTCAAGAGAACGAATTCGCCCTCTTTGATGTGGAGCGAAAGGGCGTCCAGGGCGCTCTTTCCACCGTAATGGACCGATAGGTGATCGAGATGGATCATGGGCTAAAGAACTCTTCCAGGATGAGCCATGGTAGGGCATCTCTGTTCTGAGGGGTGACTATCCCGTAACGCAACTCGGCCTTCGGCAGATGTCTGCGCAAATCGTTCAGCAGTTCGTTGCGCACAACTAGGAGCGTGTGACAGGGAGTCTTCCTCTGTAGATGACGCAGGATGGTTACGAAACCTTGACCTCGCTCCAGCTCCAAGGGGCCGATCTCATCCACGATGAGGAGGTCGCAGCCGCTGGCCAAGGCGCGTTGAAGGAGGTCGCACGCCCAGCTCAAGGAGGTCAGATCGAAACTGTATTGCCCTATCCGCGGCCCACCCAGATCACTATCGGCCCGGGCCAAAACGCGCCTCTCACCACTCCCAGCATCCACCACCTCGAAGCCCGCCTTGGCACCACTCTGGTCGAATAGGGCTGGGGTCAATACTCCCGCCAGACGATACCCCTTTCGTGAGGCGATCTCCACCAGCCTTTGACAGACGGTCGTTTTCCCCACACCACGCTGGCCTGCCAAGAGCATGACATATCTAGGCATGTGGGACGATCCCCATTACTGGATGCCTATCTGGAGAGAGATACCCTGGTCTAGAAGCAGATGGCGGCAATATTCGAGCCAATCGATGATCGACTGGATCTGTCCACTGCGAAAGCGAAAGACTAGGTGTTCGAACCCCTTATCGCTGGCCTCCTCCTGCAAGCGGGCTAATCGGCGACGGCAAGCCGCCATCTGCGCGTCGATGACCCGCCCTATCGTTTGCGGGCCTAGGGGTTGAGCTATAAAGAGCTTGGCCAGGAATTCCACGCGTATCAGACGAGGAGTAGTGATGGGCGTCTCCAACCATCCAAGGAAGACCTCTCGTCCTGACGGGGTGATATGATATATTTTCTTGGCTGGACGATTCTCCTGCACCTCTCTCCGTCCCTCTACGCAGCCCAGTGCCTCCAATTCTTTAAGCAATTTATACATCTGGCTCATGCCCAGATACCACACCCTCCCCAACGGCGAGGAGGCGAGGTTCTGATAGAGCTCATAGCCATGCATCGGCTTCCAGGTCAGTAAGCCCAGGAGCACCGGCTCAACTGACAATTCCTTTCTCGATGATATCCTCTTTTGTATACTCATCATAAATACTCACAAGGTGAATATGCTTAAGTATAGCATTAATGATGCCTGCCGTCAAGCGAAAGTAGAAAGTTGCGCGGGATCACGTCACACTGGTTCACCATGAAAGAGACTGTCAAGCCTTCACAGCAGGAAAGAATCTGCTAGGCTCATTCTCCGGAGGTGGTGCTTTCTCCTTGCCTATCGCCCTGACCTCCACTAAAGGGTTGGCAAATGCCAATATATCTCTAGGGCTAAAAAGGTGGCTTCAGCAGCGCTTTTCAACGGCACAATACTGTAAGTTAACATCTCAGTTGTCCGGTTTTGTTGCATCTCAATTGTCCAGGTAGAATGCTCCAATAGGCCAGCTTAGACCTTAAGCCTTTGTTTCCAGATCACCCTATCCATCGCCTCAAAGATC
>DAOULQ010000046.1:0-6055 GCA_034419095.1 Anaerolineae bacterium
TGATCTTTGAGGCGATGGATAGGGTGATCTGGAAACAAAGGCTTAAGGTCTAAGCTGGCCTATTGGAGCATTCTACCTGGACAATTGAGATGCAACAAAACCGGACAACTGAGATGTTAACTTACAGGTTAGTCTCATTAAAAATGCGACAACTGTGGTAGAGTGGAATGTACCAATCAGACCTACTCACAGGAGTCGCGATGAGAACCTTTCCCATCCCTCGGGATCCCTGCGGGACAGGGATCCTTGAGGGAAACACAACCTGGGTTAGCATGGGAGCTCCATAGAGCAGGGGTTATGGTGAGCCCCCAGCCCCTAGCCTGTCACGCCTTGGGCCAGGGGGCAGGCAGGATGCCGAACGCACTCACCTGGTACAGAGGTCCGTAGAATTTTCTTTTGAGCCTTGACAAAGGTGAACAGGCGTGCTAGAATTATAATGTGGGATCGAAGAATCCCTCTTTAGGCACCTTTACAATCGATAGGCAGTCAAGGGGACCGTCGCTGGGGTTTTCCCCAGAGGAACTTCCCGACTCCCAGCCTTTCTGAGGCAAGGTCACTGGGCGATGAGTCCAGGCAGGGTTAGCCCTGACGACAACTGCAACAGAGAACTAACCAGCCAAAGGCTCTATGAGCCATGGTAATGGGTGAAAAGGTGGTGTAAGAGACCACCAGCGTCATCGGTGACGGCGGCGGCTAGGCGAATGTCTGACTGGGAGCAAGGCAGGGGGGATGGGCTAAGGCTCATTCCTGTCGCAGTGATGACGCTTAAAGGGGTAATGCCCCTGGCGGTAGTCGTCACCAGGCTCGGTCCTGAGATAGATGACGGTTAAGACAGAATCGGGGGTACACCTTGCTTGCCCTTCTTTCCCAAAGGGATCCTGTAAGGACGAGGGGATGACAGGTTTCGACAGGGAGGGCTGGCCGCAGATAGCAAGCCGAGGGGCCTCACCTCGTAAATCAGGGGCAACTAAAGATAAACGGCGAGCCACAACTCGCACTAGCCGCTTAGACGGCTACGTCCCACCCGATCTTCCCCCGATGAGTCGGGAGGGGACGTCATAGAATCGGGGTGCGACAGCCCCTATGCCGATAAGGGCTGTCAAAGCCGGGGAAGACCTGGATCGGCTGGCTCGCGATGGACTCGGTCGGCATGAGGCCCTCGTGAGCGAGAAAGTAAGAGCCGACTAAGCTTGTAGTAGGTCTTCGGTTGAACTCTCTGGACGCGGGTTCGATTCCCGCCATCTCCACCACTAATTTGGCGCGAGGGGTATATTTGCCCCTCGTCGCCTCTTACGCTCGGCAAGGGGAGGGGCTTTGACCAGAAAGAGACAGCAGGGGCTGATCTCCTGGGGCCGGATCGTGGCCGTTGTGGTGGTCACCATCGCGCTCTTCCTGGCCGCCGATTTCGGACGGCGAGCCATAGATAGTTATCGGCTCAGACGGGTAGTGGCGGCATTGGAAGAGGAAGTAGCCACCATGAGGACGGAGAGCGCAGTCCTCAAAGAACGGTTGGAGTACGTGAGCACCGACGCTTACATCGAGGAGGCAGCCCGCGAGAAACTGAGATGGGCAGAACCGGGGGACACAGCGGTGATACTCCTCTCCCCTGAGGATAAGGAGGCCCCCGTGACGACTCCAGCCCCCTCTCACGAGGCCTTGCAAGGAGAGGAGGCGATGGAAAAGCCCAACTGGCAGAGGTGGCTGGACCTCTTCTTTGGCCCCTGAAACTTGACGAAAAAAGTGCGGTTTTGTATAATATAGATAATGCGGGGTAGAGCAGCGGAAGCTCGTCGGGCTCATAACCCGGAGGTCGTTGGTTCGAATCCAACCCCCGCTACCTACGTAAAGGATCCCTGTGGGATGGGAAAGAAAGCCGATGGTGCAATGCCATCGGCTTTTCCTTACAAAGGGGTTGTCAAAGGCCAAAAGTTGGTCTATAATAGAAATGTGGCGACGTAGCTCAGCGGTAGAGCAGGGGACTCATAAGCCCTTGGTCACTGGTTCAAATCCAGTCGTCGCCACCTTCCATCAAAAGTCCCCGCTGGATTCACGCACTATTTCACACTTGGCGACGTGTGGCCTTGCCACATGATATGTCGCTTTTTTGGGTAAGCTATACAGCGATGTTGCTGTATAATCAATAGCTAGCCGCGCAAGCCAGAGACACGCAAGCAGTCAGGAGGAGATATGAATTGTCCATACTGCGGCATAACTTTCAGCTTGGATGGAGTGGATGCAGATTATAGCTTTCCCAAGTTCGGCAGGTTCACTCCTTATGGCGGGGTTCTTCCCCGAGACAAGGGAGATAAGCGTTATTCAATCATCTCCCACAAGTGTCCAGAATGCAGAAAGCAGATTATGTGGCTCAATGAAATTGAGACCAAGGCAACTCGGGATGAGACACCCGAGATTGTTTCCACGACACTGCTATTTCCGAAGTACCCGATTAAGCAAGTCCCCGATGAAGTACCAGAAGAATTCGCTACTGAGTTTCGAGAGGCTCACGACACGCTATCCATTTCACCCAAGGCAAGTGCTGCCCTAAGTCGTAGATGTCTGCAAAACCTCATTAGACGACAAGAGGGTATCGTTGAGAAGACGCTTTTTTCTGAGATTCAACAACTCCTGAAGAAAAACAAGCTTCCCCGCTACCTAGCAGATGATCTGGATGCAATTCGCAACGTCGGGAACTTCGCCGCCCATCCGATCAAAGACACAAATACTGGACAAATCGTGGAAGTGGAACCAGGAGAAGCGGAATGGACTCTGGAAGTCCTAGACGAGCTACTTCACTTCTACTTCGTTGATGAACCAAGGAGTCAAGCCAGACGACGTGCCCTCAATCGCAAACTCAAAGGCGCAGGGAAGCAGTCTATGCTAAAGCCATAATTTGCAGCGCCGCTAACACCCACTGCACCCCACTGGGCTAATCGCACCTCAAATTCAAAGCGAGTACCGTTATTGAGGCTGTCTTGCACAGTAAGGGACGCTCCAAGCCCGCCCAGCGCGGCAGCTTTTTCGTTAGACTGACTCAATTTCTCATAAGCCCTTGGTCACTGGTTCGAATCCAGTCGTCGCCATTTCTATTCTCCAAGGGCCAAGGGCACGAGCCGACGCGAGAGACTGATGTCAACTGCGTCATCGGCACAAGATAGGGGACATGAGATGAAAGTGCTAATCGACAGCAACGGACTCCAGGCTAGACAACATCGCAAAGACGCGCACCGTCTGTGCGCGTTCATAGCTGCCCTCGGATGCCGCCAATATCGGGTTGCTTTCTCGTCTCCTTCAGGCCTTACAGAGGATCAGCTAAAGAACTGCGTTGTCCTAGTCATCACCACACGATCGCCGAAGCAGTTTGCTTATTCACAAGAGGAGAAAGAAGTCATATGGGACTTCGTTCACAAGGGCGGCAGACTACTACTCATGACCAACCATGCAGATTGGCCTAAGGCGAAGCTAGGAGACACGAGAGAGTTCGATGCCGGACTAGCCAAGAAGTTCGGCGTGACATTCGAGCAGACATGCTTCAGGCACCGCTTGGCAAGGGTGCGCACAATAATCTCCGACCCAGACTTGAATACAGGGCATACAATCATTGCTGGCCCTCCTGAGGTTGTGTCCGTAGTGACCAACAACTGCTGCAGCATACGCTGCGATGATAGGGGTGAGTGGGTTGTTCAGCTTTCAAAGGACATGGTTAACAAAGGCGCTGAGTGTGAGCCCCGTCCTGATGAGCGACAGCTATTCGCCCACGCACTTGAGGTCAACTCCGGACTGAGTCCCAAGAAGAGAGGGCGGATAGTCACGATAGCCGATTCTGGTTTCATCGGCAGCGACTACACTATGAAACCGGGCCCAGGCCTTATCGGACAAGGCGACAATCTGCATTTCATTATGAACGCCATCGATTGGCTTGCTGGCAAACTCGGCTGACAGGCAGAGAAAATGGCTATCTTCGTAGATTCGGCTGATATGGAAGAGGTCAAGCGAGCCATGGAGTTGGGGTTTATCCATGGCGTGACTACCAACCCTGTCCTCATCACTCGCTCCGGGAAAGAGGCCCGCGAAGTGATCGCTGAGTTGAGCGTGTTTTGCCCCGGGCCCATTTTCCACCAGGTAGCCGCTGGCTCCACCGAGGAGATGCTGGCCGAGGCAAAGGAGTTCTCCGCCCTTCTGCCCCGGCGGCTGGTGGTTAAGGTACCCTGCACGCTAGAGGGCTTGCGTTTGGTGAGCCAAATCGGGGAAGAGATACCCTGCGCGGTAACCGCCATCTTCACCCCTGCCCAGACCTACCTGGCTTGTCAGGCGGGAGCCAGATACGTAATCCCCTACGTCAATCGGCTAACTGGGGCCGGCGGCGATGGCCCTGGCTTGGTCAAAACTATGAGGGAGATCGTCTCTGAATCGGGGGTCGAGATCCTGGCCGCCAGCCTGAAGAGTCCCCAGGAGGTCGTCTCGGCCCTGCTCAGCGGCGCTCACCATGTTACCGCCCCTCTCAAGGTGATAGAGGAGATGGCGGAGAGCCAGTTGACCGCGGAGGCCCTGGCTGAATTCGCCGCAGCGAAAGGTGGATCCTCTTAAAGGCAGTGCTGCCAGGAGTCGACTCCTGGCAGCTCTGAATTCACCAAAACAAAGGCGATCTTCTAATACCAGTAAAACGTTCTCGCTTCACTCCTCGGGCTGATGGGTTCCCATTTGGGGCTCCCATCGGGGAAGGTGCCTATCTCCCTTACCACACCTACATCCCACTCGAAGAGGTGACTTAGAGCCTTCGGTGGAGGCCGCATCTCCAGAGGTACGAGGTAACTGGTGGCTTTGGTTAACTCCGTGACCTGCTGAGCGGTCCCGGCTCCGGTCACGTACCGTACGCTCACCATGTACCACTCGCCCTCACCCAGGAGCCCCTCCGACATCCAGTTGAGGAGTACTGGGACCTCTGGTCCACTGGTGAGGCTCAAGCCCATCCCCACCTCTCCGCCGAACTTTTTGCCGTCCGGCGGACCGAGAAGCACAGGCGCGCTAAGTGCCGACTCCAGCGCGCTGGTCGGCGTCGGCGTGGGGGTTTTGGTAGGCGCGGGGGTAGGTGTGCCGCTAGGGATTACGAGTTCCTGGCCCGCTCGTAACGCCTCGGGGCTGGAGATATCATTGTCTTCCATAAGGGCCTGCACCGTCGTTCCGAACATCGCCGCTATGGTGATTAAAGTGTCCCCTGATTGGACCACATAGGTCTCCATCCCTCCCGTTGGCACGACTGTCTCCGTGGGCTCAGGGGGCCCTCCCTCGCCCGTCCCTACAGGCCCTAGGGGGATCAGGATGTCAGTGCCCCACTGGATCGTGTCGTCGGTGAGGTTATTGACCGCTTTGATCGCTTCCACCGTGGTATTGAACTTAATAGCCAGGGCCTCTAGGGTGTCACCCCGTTGCACCCTGTAGGTGAACACCTCAGGCGTGGGTGTGGCGGTAGGGGTAGAGGTAGGCGTGGAGGTGGGGGTGGAGGTAGGGAAGGGGGTAGGGGTGAAGGTGGCTGTCGGAGTGGGGGTCTGGTAGGCGACTACTTGGATGCTCTCCCAAGGCCTGAGCAGCCAGACAGCCGCGACGACGATGAAGATACCTAGAGCACCGAAGATAGGTAGCGAGAGTAGTGAAAACCAAGAGAAAGAAGGCAAAAGAGTACGCCTCTCTTCCAAGGGCGCACCACACATCAAGCAGGTTTTGGCCGTCTCGGCTACTCTAACTCCACAGGAAGGGCAGCGTCTTACGCGGCGTTTGTGAGGTAACTGGTAACCGCACTGGGGACAGAAAGTGGGCCTTCCCGCCAGTGCAGCCCCACACTTGGGGCAGTTCATACTCCTCCTCACCGGCTTTTGGCCGAGCCGTTTCCTCGACTAACCCCCATTATAGCAGATTTTCGCCCCTTTGCCAAGACCCCGTATTCTGCAAGCTAAAATGTAACCGAAACGGTATTGGTTGTGCAATATAAAATGTAACCGAAACGGGTGTAGAATGGAGGTATGGACATGTATTCTCGCAACCAATACCTCAAAGCATTGAG
>DAOULQ010000047.1:0-5453 GCA_034419095.1 Anaerolineae bacterium
ACCACCGGATGACCTAGGAAAGCCAGATGGACTCGCACCTGATGCGTTCGTCCGGTGCGGGGCATCACCTCCACCAGGGTGTAGCCATCGAGGTGGTCGCGAACCCGGTACTCGGTCACCGCCTCTCGCCCTCCGCGCAAGACCGCCATCCGCTTCCGCCGTCGAAGATCCCGCCCGATGGGGGCCTCGATGACCCCCTGCCCAGGCTTCAGGTGCCCCTCCACCAAGGCCAGATAGACCTTCTTCACCCCTCCCCGCTTGAACTGTTTTTGCAGGTTCCGCCGCGCAGGCTCGTTTTTAGCCACCACCATCAGCCCCGAGGTATCCCTGTCCAAGCGATGAACGATGCCTGGGCGAGAGCCTGGGAGTTGTGCGAGAGAGGGGTAACGGGCTAAAAGGGCGTTAACCAGAGTGCCTTTCTTATGCCCGTAGGAGGGGTGGACCACCATGCCCGCTGGCTTATTCACCACGGCCAGGTCCTGGTCCTCATAGACTATATCGAGGGGTAGTTCCTGGGCCAGAGGCCCAGGCTCCTCAGGGGATGGCAACTGCACTCGGACCCGCTCCCCAGAGGAGAGGAGGTAACTGGCTTTGGCCACCTCCCCCTCCACGGTCACCCGGCCCTGGCGGATGAGGCGCTGAACCTGGGAACGGGAAAGATCCACGAGACCGACCAGGTACTTATCCAGCCTCTCCCCCTCCTCCGCCACTAAGAACTCTTTGATTTCACTTGTACGAGAAAGCGGGGCCCCTTCATCGCGCCCCGCCTCGGCTCCCACCATCTCCCCTCAAATCTCCTTGCCGCTGCGCCAGAAATAGAAGGCCAAGATAGATGCCCCTACCACTATAGCGCTATCCGCCAGGTTGAAGACGGGCCAGACTTTGAAATCTATGAAGTCGATGACGTGGCCGTGGTGCAAGCGGTCGACCAAGTTACCTGCCGCTCCTCCCAACTGCATGCCCAAAGCGATGCGAAGCCAAGGCTGATCCGTGGGAATATGTCTCTCGTAGAGAAGAATGGCTATCACCACGACGATGGCTACCAGGGCAAAGAGGGTTCCCAGCTCGGGGAGGAATCCAAAAGCGGCACCGGTATTGGTCACCAAGGTAAGACTCACCAGCCACTTCAGGGAGGTTATGGGGTTCCAAGGCTCTCCCCACCGGAGGTTCCGCAGGACCAGATATTTGCTCCACTGGTCCACCAAGAAGATCGAAAGAGCCACCCCAGAGAGAAGGGCCCACCTATAGCCTGCCGCTAGCCTTCCTTCCCTCACCGCCTCCTCTCGCGACGCTCCATGCAATCGATGCAGAGGCTGGCAGAGGGTATAGCCTTCAACCGCGCGGGGTCTATCTCGTTCTCGCAATCTAAGCAGTAGCCGTAGGTTCCTCGCTCGAACCGCTCCAGGGCCTCTTCCACCTGCTTCAACTGGCGCTCTAAGGTCTGACGAAGCGCCAGGTTCTTAGCCTGCTCGAAGACCTCTGTGGCATCGTCGGCCATATGGTTGCTGTAGCCAGGATGATCCTGCCCTCCGATGGTCAACTGAGTGATCTCTCCCTGGAGACGCACCCTCTGCTCTTCCAGTCTCCTCTTCAATAGGTCTCGTTTCACCGCCATCCTGGCTCTCCTTCCGCTCCATTGCGGAGGCGCTTTGACAGCCCCAACAAGCCTCCAACCGCTACTTTATATTTTACCCCATAAAGGGAAACCTGGCAAGGTTTGGCCCTATTGCCTTTCTCACCTTTGGCCCATGAACTAATGCTAAGCAACCCTACCGCAGGCGAGAGCGATCCTTCGATAACGAATCTCAGGGTGAACGATGGCCAAGGAGAACACCATTGATCCCTTCCCTGGCCCCCGGCCCCTGGCCTGGCAAGTACCGGGGCAGGCTGTCTCGCGCCAGGGAAGGGCAACATCCGAAGGACAGGTAGTGCCAAAAGACCACTCCTTAGTGAAGCCCAACGAGATCATCCTCTGGCAGCGCTTCACCTACAGACGGGTCAAATATTACAGGGAGAAGGCCAAGGAGGGGGGACCTCCTTCTTCCCTAGTGACCATTGTTTAGAGAATAGCGGTACAAATTTATCCCAGCGAACTCAGCCTGATCGACCAGGGTACCGTTCTCCTCCAGCCACTCTCGCACCAAGCCTCGCGAATCCCACAATTCCCCTTCGGAAACCAAAAGCCAAACTATCTCTTGGCCAGCCGTGATCTTTTCCATCTCCTCTGTCACACCTTCTTGATCTAAACCCCCATTGGTGTAGGGAGGATCGGCCCCCACGAAGTCACCCTGGTAGTAATAGGCGAAACTCTGGCGCACGTAGGGCATGAGGAAAAGTATGAGCCCTTCCTGGTCCGTCATGTATTCCGCGGCCGATCGGAAATCGGACTTTATTTTCGTATGCGTCTGGAGCCATAAAGTCGAGAGGTTGACCACCAAGAGAAGAGCCAAGCAAACGGCCAAAAGTAGCCTAGAGCGGTTCCCGATGGTCACAAGCCCGCAGCCCATAAGGAGAAAGAAGGCCGGCGTTATAGAGATGAGGTAACGGCCCGTGAAGATGGGCATCCCTAGAGAGATGAGGTAAAGAGCGAAGATGGGCACAAAGAGGTAGAGGGACAAAAAGAGAGCCGAACGATGCCTAGCGAGAATATCCCTCACCAGCACAAGGAAGCCCTCCAGATAGGCCTCCTCTCCTTCCCCCTCTTTTCCATAGAGGAGAACCCCCACCAGAAGTAGGAAAAGGACGAGGCCTGCTGGGGAGAGACCCCTGTAAGGAACGGAATTCAGCCCAAAAGAGAAGAGGAGGAGGGTGAATATCTCGGGGAGGGTGTAAAAGTTGTGTCCTGTGGTGAAGGAGGATAAGAGGGTGGGGATCTCCCACCTAGCCAGAGGAAGGTAAGGCAAAACCAGGATTCCCATGGCTATGAGCCAAGCCTTACTCGCTCCCCGGTAGCGGGGCCAACTGATGAGATAGAAAAGCGCCTTGAAAGGGACGAGAAGCACAGCCAGAATATGGATATACATGGAAAGCCCCATAGTCAGAAGATAGGCCAACCATTGATACCAGCGGTTCCTCTCCAAAGCCAGAAGATAAAGGTGGACAGAGAGCAAGGAGAGGAAAGCGAGGAGGGAGTACATCTTCGCTTCCTGGGAATACCAGACCAGATAGGGGGAGAAGCCCACCAGAAGAGCGGCCCAGAGGGCAACCCGGCGCTCTAGCCACCTACGTCCAACCTGATAGATGAGAGATACCAAAAGCACCCCCCAAAAGAGGGAAAAGAACCTGACGCTGAACTCGCTCCGTCCGACAAGGGTTATCCAGAAAGAAAGAAGTAGATAGTAGAGGGGACCGTTCTGGCCAGGCTCGATGAACCAAGGGAGAAGCCCCAGGGGCCCCTTCTCGGCGAACAGGATGGCATCTACCTCATCACGCCAAAGACTCTGGAAATCGAGGTGATAGAGGCGAATGGCGAAAGCAAGGGACACCAAGAGAAGGGGAAGAAGGTAAGGCTTTAACTTTTCCATCTCCCGAGGGCGAGGAAGATAACCAAACCCAAGAAGGCGATCAAGGCTAGAACCCCTAAAACACGCCACGTATAGGCTAAAGCGACCAGGCCGATCTGTAAATAGTGGGCCCAGGAACGGCTAAGACGAGGAGGCTGAGAAGAGGTCTCCTCAGCAGAGAGAGTGGGAGAGGCCACGGCAGCGGGAGGCGCCGCCTCAAACGTTGGAGTGGGAGAGGGCACGGGCGTCTCCCCAAGCGCCAAGGTCTCCGTTGGCGTCGGGGGCTGAGGCGTCTCCGTAGGCGCTGGGACCTCCGTCGGCGTCGGGGGTGGAGGTGTCTCCGTAGGAGGGATGGGTGTAGCGGTCAGAGATGGGGGAACGGTAGGTGGAGGACTGATAGGAGATTGAAAGGAACGATAAGCCAAGACACCACTCTCCCCCACCAAGAGAGAGAGAAGAGCCATCGAGAGCAGCATGAGGGGCAAAAGACCAACTATGCGGCGGATCTCAGCCTTCATCACCCCTCCCCCTCCGATAGAGCATCACCCCCGCTACCCCACCGATGATCACCAGGGCGCCTAGGATCCAGGCCAAGTAGTTGGGCTGGGTGCGTACGGCGATGAGGGGAGGGAGTAGAGAGGGGCTAAGGGCTTCCTCCGCAAGAGGCGAAGGGATAGCCAATGTGGGAAGGGGGCTAATTGGTGACTCGAATAGACTGCCCGATCCAGCCATCCCAGAGCCCACTATCCAGAAGACGAGCAATACCGAAACAATGGCCAGAGGCAAGAATATTATAAGGCTCTTCGCCTCCCTTTTCACATCCTCGACCAATCGCTTTTCCCTTGCCTCTCTAGATCTAAACATCGCTCATTATAGCAGAGGCATAGCCTCCGGTCAATCGTGCAGTTATGCAAACTCTTCTTTTATGTCAATTCAACCAGTTGAGCGCTGACCTTCTCTCTTTCGATGGTGAGCAGCCCCACCGAGGGTATCTCCCCCTCCGTGGGACAGACCGCCCCAGGGTTGAAGAGCAACCTCTGGCCAAATCTCTGGTTATAGGCCCGATGGGAGTGGCCAAAGATGATGAGATCAGCCTCAGGGTACATATCCAGACACCAATTAGCGATCCTCTGGTTAACGATATCCCGGTCGCGGCTGAACCAATACCGTACCCTCTCCAGGGAGCCTCTCAGAAACGAGCCGTGGCCATGGGTGAGCACGATATGATGGCCCAAGATATCCAGGCGCTGCGCCTTGGGCAGTTGGGGGTCTAGCGTTCTATCCACCAGGTGCACGTTCCCCCTCACCGCTTTCACCGGGGCTAGGGCAGCCAAATCGTCGATAATACGAAGGTCTACGATGTCTCCGGCGTGTAATATCAGGTTCACCTCGCTGAAGATCTCGAAAACAGGCGGGGGGACAGCCCTCAGCCTATGAGGTATGTGGGTATCAGCCAGGACACCAATGAGCATCTCCTCTCCCAGATGGCAAGAAATTCTACCCTATCCCTCAGCCCTTGGCAAGGTTTTGAAGTTGCTTTATTAAAGCGATGATAGTAGACTCTTCTGAGGATGTCGGAGGCAAAGAGGTGACCAAAAGCGTAACCATCTACACCAAGCCCGGCTGCCCCTTCTGCATAGCGGCCAAAGCCGACCTCAAGTTGAAGGGGGTCGGATATATCGAGTACAACGTTAAAGCCGATCTTCAGAGGCTGGAAGAGATGCTACAACTAAATGGTGGTCAAAGGAGGGTACCCACCATTGTAGATGGAGAGAGGGTCACCGTGGGCTTCGCTGGCTATTGACATGTATAAGCCCGACGGTCTGTAAGTTAACATCTCAGTTGTCCGGTTTTGTTGCATCTCAATTGTCCAGGTAGAATGCTCCAATAGGCCAGCTTAGACCTTAAGCCTTTGTTTCCAGATCACCCTATCCATCGCCTCAAAGATCA
>DAOULQ010000048.1:0-3094 GCA_034419095.1 Anaerolineae bacterium
CATGTCGCTGAACGATGACACCGCGCGTGATGGGGAACCACATCTTCAAATCTTTGACCTCGATGAGTATCTCGTCTTTTCCCCCGTGATCCTGTCCCTTCTCTGCGGGATCCCGAGGGACGGGATCCTGTAAGGATAAGAAGACTACCACTCCACTCCCCCTTTCGTCACATCTACCCAGCAGGCGATCTCATGGCCTGGAACTACCTCCCTGAGGGTGGGACGTTCCTCTTGGCAACGATCGAGCCGATAGGGACAACGAGCGTAGAAGGGACAACCGGGTGGCAAGGCTATGAGATCGGGGGGCAGGCCCTCGATGGTCGTTAGTTTCTCCTTCCGCACCTTATCGACCCGAGGAACGGAGCCTAGAAGACCGAGAGTGTAAGGGTGTCTAGGGTCTCCATATAACTCCTTCACCCCCGCCGACTCCACGAAGAAGCCCGCATACATCACCTTCACCCTCTGTGCTATGCCAGCGATGATTCCCAGGTCATGGGTGATCCAGATGACCGCCATCCCGAACTCATCCTTCAAGCGCTTCACCAGCTCAATAAATTGAGCCTGGATGGTAACATCTAAAGCGGTGGTCGGCTCATCGGCGATGAGGATAGCGGGGTTGCACGAGAGAGCCATGGCGATCATCACCCGTTGTCGCATCCCTCCGCTAAACTGATGAGGGTAATCGTCGATGCGATCCTCCGCCTCTGGGATCCCTACCATATCCAACAGTTCGATGCTTCGCTCCCGCGCCTGCTCCTTAGTCATCCCCAAATGGAGCATCAACGCTTCGCTCACTTGCTGGTTGACAGTCAGAACCGGATTGAGGGAGGTCATAGGATCCTGAAAGATCATGGCTATCTTATTGCCCCTGACGCGACGCATCTCGTCCTCGCTGATCTTCAAGAGATCCTTCCCATCGAAGAACACCTCGCCGCCTATGATCTTCCCCGGAGGCTGGGGGATGAGACGCATGAGGGAGAGCACCGAGACGCTTTTGCCACAGCCGCTCTCCCCCACAATGCCCCGCGTCTCGCCCTCGTTCAAGACGTAGGAGATCCCGTTTACAGCGTTAACCACCCCAACTTGGGTGAAGAACTGGGTCCTTAAATCCTTTACTTCCAGTAAGGCGGCCACCAAATACCCTCCTCTTATATGCTCGCCTCACCCCTTGTTTGAACTCCGATTATTACAATTTAAGGATCAGAGGAGATGCCGAGCGTAGTTGCCAAGTGGAAACCGAAGATAAAGAATGAAAGAAAAAGACTGTTCGAGACTTCTCTCCCTTGCTCCTGAACCTTCAGCGAAGGATGGCGGTTAGTAACCACCAATGGTGGAGCGTCGGTTCTCGGTAAGAATATAGAGGCCAGGGCGCAGCATAGATGGAGATCTTCACAGAGGCTGGCGTGGACTGCTCCTCAGTCCAAACCCATGCCTCATCCAGGCGAAAGCGCAAGGAGAGGAAAACCACCTGAGCCGAGGAGAGGGCCTTCCTCAGCCACGCTCTGACTTTACCTCTCCAAGGCAAAGGCCTAATTTCCCCCGATGAAACCCCGGGTACAAGTTTGGCCTCTATAGCCTCCCAAACGCGAGGGGGAGGATCCTTATCAGGGACAAACCCCCTTAGAGTCCAACTTAAGAAGAGATCGAATTCATCGCCCTCGTGAAGCATCAAAACCCTCGCACCCATCTACAACGAAGATAGATCGTACACCATCTCTCTCAAGATCTCACTCTCGCCAGCCAATCTCCTCCGCAAAGCCCTCCGCGCATGATGGAGTCGAGACTTCACCGTCCCCACGGGACACTCTAGAATGTAGGCTATCTCCGTCAAACTGAAGCCCTGGAGATAGAAGAGCATCACCACCAAGCGATGATGTATATTTAGAGAGTTGATCGCCTCGTGCAGCCTCCAATGCAACTCCTTCCTCTCATAAGCATGCTCTGGCGAAACTTTGGGGGGCGCCACCAATCGATCTATTATCTCCTCCACAGAGACGAACCAAGGACGCCGCTTCATCACCCAATTGTAGCTCAGATTTACCACAATCCGGTGCAACCAGGCCCCCAAGGGGGCTGAGCAGTCGACACGAGAAAGAGAACGATGCGCTTTAAGAAAACAATCCTGCAATATCTCCTCGGCAGCGCCCTGGTCACCGGTTATAGCCAAGGCAGTGCGGAAAAGCCTCCTCTTGTATCTGTCGTAAAGGAGTGCAAACGCTTCCGAATCCCCTTCTCGGATTCTAGAAACGAGTTCGGCGTCCTGGTTCATCCCTCACCCGCTTTGGACGCTTCCCTCTCCATATGTACACAATATAGAGAGAATAAAAGTTCATTTAAACATTTTAAGAGGAAAGAGCCATACTGTCAAATCCGCCTTTCCACCTCAGGTTGGGCCTCCGGGCGGCGGTTACCTCATCGAGACGGCTGACGGGCGTCTTATGAGGTGCCGACCGCAGGGTATCTGGCTTCTCCTTCGCCTCCTGAGCGATCTCCCGCATGGCGGCCAGGAAGCCCTCCAACGTTTCCAGGCTCTCCGTCTCCGTAGGCTCGATCATGAGGGCCTCCTCCACGATCAAGGGGAAATAGATAGTTGGAGGGGGGAAGCCAAAATCGATGAGTCGCTTAGCGATATCTAGAGTATGGACGCCGATCTCCTTTTGCCATTTGCCGGAGAATACACATTCGTGGAGGCAAGGTCTGGCGTAGGGCAGATAATAGTAGCCCTTCAGTTGGCTCAACAGGTAGTTGGCGTTGAGCACCGCGTGTTCGCTTACCTCTCGCAAGCCGTCCCCACCCAAGGATCGGATATAGGCGTAGGCCTTCACCATCACCCCGAAGTTGCCATAGAAAGAACCCATCTTCCCGATGGATAAAGGCCGGTCATAATCCAGGTAGTATCTCGTTCCCTCCCGCGTCTCTCCCCTGGCCACCAAGGGGAGAGGCAGGAAGGGAGCCAGATCCTCCCTCACCGCCGTGGCCCCGGACCCTGGTCCTCCCCCGCCGTGCGGGGTGCTAAAGGTCTTGTGCAGGTTGTAATGGAGGATATCCATCCCCAGTTCTCCCGGCTTGGCGATGCCCAAGAGGGCGTTCATAT
>DAOULQ010000049.1:0-4756 GCA_034419095.1 Anaerolineae bacterium
CCTTGACAAGCCTCTACCTCTAGGATAGAATAGATTTGTGGCTGGCCCCTGTAGCTCAGTTTGGAGAGAGCAACTGCCTTCTAAGCAGTGGGTCGGGGGTTCGAATCCCTCCAGGGGTACCAAGGCTGAAGAGCGTACCCGTGCTGAGTGTAGCCTAGCGGATAAGGCACCTGGTTGTGGCCCAGGAGACCGCGGGTTCGAATCCCACCACTCACCCCTTTTCTCTATGCCGAGCGCTAGCGCCCGTAGCTCAATTGGATAGAGCGTCTGACTTCGAATCAGCAGGTTGCAGGTTCGAGTCCTGCCGGGCGCGCCAGAGCACAACATATAGCGCGCAAGAGATCCATAGCCACTATGTGGTATGAAGAGGCTCTCCTTGCGGTGAGGGCCTCTTTCGTTTTTTCCGAAAAGCCTACGATGGTACATCCCTAAACTCCCCGACCTGAGGGACTACCTACGGCGTAACGATATGCCAACGAACCCAACCCTAATCACCACCAATCACCGGAGAGCATTTCTAGTGCACCTGAACATCGATGCTCCACATTTGACAGTCTGACCTACTCAGCCGGAGAAGACCTCTGGATTGACAGGATTGGGAGGCATTTCTCCCTTCAGCCCAGCGATGAGGTTCTCAGCAGCCATAGTTGCCATCTTGGTGCGCGTAGCGATGCTAGCCGAGCCGATGTGGGGCAACACCACGCAGTTGTCGAGAGATAGAAGAGGATCATCAGGAGAGATGGGCTCGGGGTCGGTCACATCCAAGCCAACAGCAGCGACTTGGCCTGACTTCAAAGCGTCGTATAACGCTCCTTGGTCTACGATGGGGCCTCGGGAAGTATTGATGAGGATGGCGGTGGGCTTCATCATCTCCAGCTCTTTCCTGCCTATCAAATGGTGGGTTCCCTCTGTAAGTGGCACATGAAGAGTTACGAAATTGGATTCCCTGAGGAGCGTTTCCAGATCGATGAATGTCACCCCTAACTGCTCTTCGAGATCCTCTCTACGCGCTACATCGTAGTACAAGATCTTCATCCCGAACCCTGTGGCTCTCTTGGCCACCGCCCTGCCGATCCTGCCCATCCCTACAATACCCAGGGTGGCCCCATAGATATCCTGGCCCAGGAGCAGGGTAAGCCCCCAGGTCTTCCACTTCCCTGCTCGAGCGAAACGGGTAGCCTCAGGTATTCGCCGGGCGGTGGCCATAAGCAGGGCGAAGGTCAAATCAGCGGTGGTCTCGGTCAAGACCCCTGGGGTGTTGCCTACGACGATGCCCCGCTCTGTGGCTGCCTCCACGTCGATATTGTCATACCCTACTGCACAGTTACTGATCACCTTCAGCCTAGGGGCTCTATCCATGAGTGGGGCATCGATCTCATCGGTGAGGAGGCAAAGAAGCCCCTCTATCTCTTCCACCTTCTCCAAAAGTATCTCTCGCGGTGGAGGCAACTCCCCTTCCCAAGCCTCCGCCTCACAGAACCCTTCTATCATCTCCCAGGCCTTCTCAGGGAGGATCCGAGTTACGTATACCCTCGCTTTCATCACACTCTCCTTCCATGGACGCTTCAATTCAGGATTTGAATGGGTCCGGTCTTCTCCGGAAGAACTCTTCTCAGAGTTTCAATTTCGCCCAGGCATTACTCCACACCTTTTTCATTCTATGAGACATCGGATGGTTGTCAAGGAAAGAACGTGGGTGAGCCAGCCTGGCTGATGGTGTGGTGCGCCAAAGCGGCGGTGCCGGAGGAGTGCATAGAGGCAGTCGGCTTGATAAACGCTGAGCGGGATTCCTAGATATTCCATGTTTTGCCGGCAGTCCCTTTGGAGGATCTCATGGTGAACATTCGATATTCCATCATCCTCGCTTTCATGGGTCAGATGAAGGATCGCTTTGCGACTTATCAGGAACCCCGGGGGTTGGCTGAGAGGCTTGCGCTGGCCTCCCGGATCGAGGGGGCGCGCGGAGTCGAGCCGGTTTACCCCTTCGATTCCCAAGGGGTGAACCCTGAGGCCTTCAAACAGCTTTTGGCCCAGAATGGCCTGACGGTTTCCTCGGTTAACGTCAACACTAAGTCATCCGAACCGAAATCCCACCTGGGCGCGCTGACTTCGAACGAATTAATGATGAAGGTGATGAGATGGCCAGAACCACTGATTCAATCGCCAGCGAAGAAATCCTTTCCAGATGGCTTGTCGGCAACATCGATGGTCCCTATGACCTTGCCTCGATTCTTCATAGGGGCACAGATCACCGACCTTACAGGGTGCAGCAACCCTGCGCCTTGAAAACTAGGATGACTGCGGACATCGTTCACGATGATCGCCTCTCCGCGAGGGGTTCGAATCACGCTTCTGAGAAAAGAACAGCTTCCCTACATGGAAGCTGTTCCCTCCTGTTCCTTTACTCAATTGGGATCAAGTTGGTTGCAGGTGTGAAGGTCTGCTCATGGTCATCTGATCCAGCCTAGCAAATTGGCATCCCCCCACCTCGACTATCGCTTTGCAAGCCGATAACCAATACCTCGCTCATTGATGATGTACTCAGGGTGACTGGGATCCTCCTCCACCTTTTGGCGAAGGTACCAGACATAGAGCTTCAAGTTTTGAGTGGCTCCTGAATAGCCGTAACCCCAGACCCTCTCCAAGATGGTATCATGGGGTACCGTGCGCCCGGCATTCCTTGCCAGAAAGGCCAATAGTCGGTACTCCGTTGGCGTCAGACCGATCCGTTCTCCGCGCACGAGCACCTCTCGTCGGGCAAAGTTGATGGTCAACTTTCCCCCATCAATGCTTACGACCGAGTCCTGGCTAGGTGCTGGCATTTGGACACGTCGTAGAACAGCACGCACCCTTGCTTTCAATTCCCTCATGGAGAAGGGCTTCACCAAATAGTCATCCGCACCATGCTCCAGCCCCTTTACTCTATCTATCTTTTCCCCCTTAGCGGTGAGCATGATGATGGGGATATCGGAGGATTCTCGAATGCGACGGAGAGTCTCCCAGCCATCCATCTTGGGCATCATTACGTCTAGGATGACTAGATCTGGTCGCTCGCTGTAAAACTGTTGTAGACCCTCCAAGCCATTTTGGGCTACAACGACCTGATAATTCGCGTCTGAGAGGGCATCGGCCAACATCCTCGTAGTAGGGAGGTCATCTTCGACTATTAATATCTTTTCGCTCATCCTTGGGGCCTCTTCGTTTAATCCCGCTCTAGGAGAACCAAATCAGGTTGCTCGGCTCTGGCCTTTTTGACCGCCTCGTCCCCGCTAAACGCAGAGAGGGCTTCTATTCCCCCATCCCGCAACCTGTCCCCTATCATGCGCACCACAAACGTTTCGTCATCCACTATCAGCACTCTCTTGGCTATCACAATGTCCTCTCGTCGATTCCTGGCAAGGGCTACGGTGCCCAAGCCATGAGGTATCGTCGCTGCCCTCTCCCCCCGACTAACTAGCGAGGGGCAACTTCACTGTAAACGTGCTGCCCTTGCCCACCTCGCTCTTCACATCGATCTCCCCTCCGTGGGCTGCCACTATCTCTTTCACTAGAGCCAGCCCCAGACCGCTGCCCCTAGTATGCCTCTGGTGCTCTTTCCCTCTGTAGAACTTCTCGAAGATATGGGGTAGATCTTCGGGCGGTATGCCCCAGCCGGAGTCGGTCACGGAGACCGCGACTATCTTCTCTCCCCGTTTTGGACCGTGGCGGACAGTTATCTGTCGAGCGAACACCTTCACCTTTGTGCCCTCGTCGGAGTAGTTCAGGGAGTTGCTGATGAGGTTGATCAGCACCTGCCGCATCTTATCCCTATCAGCCTTGACGACGGGCAAACCCTTCTCGATCTTACGGCTGATGGCTATCCCTTTCTCCTCCGCTTGAGGCTTCATGAATTGGATGGATTCTTTGATCACCTCGCCCATGTGAACGTTCTCCCAGTGGTAGACTTGTTTGCCACTCTCGATGCGGGAGAGATCCAACAGGTCGTCGATCAACCTGGCCAACCTATTGCCTTGCTCGTTTATGATTTGCAGGTACTCCATAGCCCGTCCACGGTTTTCTACCTCTGGATCAAGGAGCATCTCCGACATGCCAACGATGGGGAAAAGGGAAGCCCTCAACTCATGGGAGACAGCGCTGACGAATTCTGATTTGAGGCGATTGGCCTCCTCCAACTGCTCGTTCAGGGAACGTAGTGCTTCTGTCCTCTCCTCGACCATCTCTTCCAAATGCTCTGTGTACCGCCTCAATTCCTCTTCCAGCCTTTTCTGGCTCGTGTGATCTTTGATTATCCCTAAGGTTCCTATGATGGCTCCTTCCTCGTCTCTCAGCAAAGAGGCGGAGAGGATGGTGGGGATGGCCTTGCCGTTCTTGTCTACGACCTCCATCTGATGGTTGTGCAGTCTACCCTTTCTCAGCAAGCGCCTCATGATCCTAACCCCTTCCCTGTTGTCGGGGTAGTAGTTAGATACAGGTTGAGCGATCACTTCTGAAGCCTTGTAGCCAAAGACGCTCTGCGCACCTTTGCTGAAGAGGGTGATTCTCCCTTGGCGGTCCGTGGTCACAATAGCATCCGGCGAGCTCTCGATGAGGTTTTGCAAGTAATCCCTTGTCCGTCCGACTTCCTCAAATAGCCGGGCGTTCGCGATGGCTATCGCTGCTTGGTCAGCGAAGGCCATCAACAACCCTAACTCCTCATCGCTCACCTCATCTCGCCGGCTGGCGAGAAGCATCACCCCCAAAAACTCACCCTTCGTCC
>DAOULQ010000050.1:0-43415 GCA_034419095.1 Anaerolineae bacterium
TAGCGACCTGCAGGAGGACGATACCCAGCACCGTAGCGAAGATGAGAACCGTATCTCGAGGAAGGCCCAAGATGCTCTCCACCCGAGGTATCACCAGCATCAAGATGAGAAGGCAACTCCCCACCAACGGACCCCGGAGGAGGTAGTTTATCAGGCTCCGCTTCACCACCCGGTCGGGCATCAAGACCCCATGATAGGCCACGCTGTATCCCATTATCACCGTCATAAGCGCGATTCCCGCGCTCCCTACCAGGGAGAAGGAGAGAAGAAAGGCAGGGGAGAGGCGCGCAGGGAGGCTGGCCAAGAGAAGGTAAGGGAAGGCGCCCAAAGCGGGAGCGACGAAGGAGATGGTCAAGTAGGTCATCCGCCGTCGGGAAGCAGGAGTGAGGGTTCGGTGGCGGGCTCGAAGGGTATTCAGAACCCCCCAACCGGTCACCAGGAAGAAGTAAAAGCCGAAGGCCCAGAAGAGAGGCCCGGCTTTGAAGTAGGTGACCCAAAGGGTGTGCACACCATCCCACACCACGAGAGGGGTTCGGATAGTGAGGAGGAAGAAAAGGCCCCCCAAAAGGTAACCGAAGGTAACAAAACCCCGCCGCAGACGAGAGAAAGAGTTTGTGGTACGGAGCAGCGCATCGGAGAAATGGAGGTAAGCAGCCGGGATGAAGGCTATCCCCAACCACTGAAACTTCAGCCAGAAGAACTTGGCAGAGGCGGCGGTCACGTTGAGGAGTATGACGTCGGCGGCGTGAACGATGGTGACGAAGGTCAAAAGGGAAGAGAAAGAGCGGGCTACGGTGTTACGGAGGTTATGAGTGAGGATGTAGACCAGGAGGGAGAAAGCGAGTATGACGTTGATAGAGGAGAGGATCAGGTTGCCGAAGGCCAAGACCCTCTCCAGCGTTAGTTGTTCCATCAGACTTTTATCACCCAGATCAGATAATAATATACCGTGACCACCGCAAAGAGAAGGCTATCAATCCGGTCCAGCACCCCTCCATGGCCCGGGATCAGCCTCCCCGAGTCTTTTACCCCCGCCCACCGTTTGAACATCGACTCCACCAAATCGCCTCCAGTGGCCGCTAGACTGATAAGCAAACCCAAAAGAACGTCATGGAGGAGCGGCAACCCCAAGAGCGCCCCCATAAGGGTGCCCACCGCTATCCCCAATATCCAGCCCCCTATGCTCCCCTCCCAGGTCTTCTTAGGGCTGATGCGAGGAGCGAAGGGGTGGTTTCCTATCCACCGGCCCACGAGATAGGCACCGGTATCGTTAGCCCAAGCGGGGAAAAAGGCTAGAAGCGTCCATTCTAGACCTCTGTCGAGAGCCCGCAAGAGAACGAAGTGGCTGAGCAAGAGACCGATGTATATGGCCCCTCCCAGGCTGAGGGCCCAACCTACTATTGGTAGTTCTCTGCTCCCCCGAACCATCTGCCAAAGGAGGGAGAGGACGATCAAGGCCGTCACCCCTCCCTGCACCAATTCCCGGTAGGGATACCTACTCCCCGCCATCAGGAGGAGGATAAGGAGCATGGTCAAGGGGTAGTCCGCCTTCTCCCCCTTTTGAACGACTAGGCGCAGAAATTCGCACCCGGCCAGGATAGCCACCGCCGTCACTACTACCCAGTATGGGAAGTCGCCCAGGTAAACAAAGGCCAGGATCAGGGGGCCCATAACGAGGGCGCTCAAAACACGTTGCATGAGCACGGCTATCCTCTCCAGGCACGAGGCGCTTAGGGCTCCCTCACCAGCCCGAACCTCCTCTCCCTCTGACTGTAGGCCAAAAGCGCCTTATAGAGTTCTTCCTTGTCGAAATCGGGCCAGTAGGTAGGCGTGGAGTAGTATTCCGCGTAGGCCGCCTGCCAGATTAGGAAGTTACTGAGCCGCATCTCCCCACCGGTGCGGATAATCAAGTCGGGGGAAGGTAACCCAGCGGTGTAGAGATACCGTTCAAAGAGTTCCTCGCTCAACTCCTGGGGAGAGATGCCGTTTCCCATCAACCGCCGCACCGCATTCAGGATCTCGCTGCGCCCACCATAGTTGAAAGCCACATTCAATATCAGCCTGTCGTTATCCTTAGTCAACTCCATAGCATCCCTCACAGCCTGCTGCAACCTCTGGGAGATTCCCTCCAGCTGACCGATATGACGCAACTGCACACCGTTCTTGTGGAGGTTCGCTACCTCTCGATCGATAACCTCCTCCAGAATGCGCATCAAGCCTCGCACCTCCGCTTGGGGACGCCCCCAGTTCTCCGTGGAGAAAGCATAGATAGTGAGGATCTTGATGCCGAACTCGCTACACGCTTCCAGAACCCGGCGGATATTCTCCGTACCGGCACGATGCCCCTCCAGTCGAGGCAAGCCGTGCTCTCGGGCCCATCGCCCGTTCCCGTCCATTATGATCCCCACATGCTGGGGAATGGTGACCAGAGACTCCTGCTCATCCATGAGAAACCGCTTATACCTCTTTGATCTCCTCTTCCTTGACCCGCCCCACCTCGTCCACCCGCTCCACATACTTGTCCGTCAACTTCTGCATATCCTCTCGGGCCCGGTAATGCCCATCTTCGGATACCAGTTTCTCCTTCTCCATCTCCCTTAGATCTCTAAGAGCGTCGCGGCGACAGGCGCGGATGGCTACCCGTGCCTCTTCTACTCGACGACCTACTACCCTTACCAGCTCCTGCCGTCGTTCTTCCGTCAAACGAGGGATAGGCAGCCGGATCACCTTGCCATCGTTAACGGGGGTCAACCCTAGATCCGACTTCAGGACCGCCCTCTCGATCTCAGACAATGCGGTAGGATCATAAGACCTGATGACTATGAGGCGAGGCTCGGGAACGGAGATGGCAGCCAACTGATTGAGGGGAGTAGGGGCACCATAATAATCGACCCTCAATTTCTCTATGAGGGCCGGAGAGGCCCTCCCTGTCCTGATAGTGGCCAAGTCCCCTTGGAGGACCTCCACCGCCTTCTTCATTCGGGCCTCGCTCTCTTTCAATAGGTCGTCGATCATGAGCCTCCTCCCGAACGATCGATGAGGGTCCCCACCCTCTCGCCCAGCACCGCTTTCTCCAGGCTTTGGGGTTCCCACAAGCCCACCACGATGATAGGGAGGTCGTTATCCATGCATAGCGAGAGGGCCGTGCTATCCAGGATCCCCACCCCCAGATTCAAGGCCTGGATATAAGTCAGATGCTCCAACCTCCGTGCTTGGGGGTTTATTAGGGGATCCTCTTCGTAAACGGCGTCCACCTTGGTGGCCTTGATGAGGACCTGGGCGTCGATCTCCATGGCCCTCAGGGCAGCAGCGGTATCGGTAGTGAAATACGGGTTGCCGGTCCCCGCGCCCAGGATCACCACCCGCCCTTTCTCCAGATGGCGGATGGCTCGTAAGCGGATATAGGGCTCGGCCAAGGCCCGCATCTCGATAGCCGTCTGAACCCTAGTAGTCACCCCCGCCCTCTCCAAAGCGTCTTGCAAGGCTAAAGAGTTCATTACCGTAGCCAGCATCCCCATATGATCGGCGGTAGCCCGCTCCATCCCATGAGCCATGCCATCCCTGCCCCGCCAGATATTCCCTGCGCCGAGGACGATGGCTATCTGAACCCCTTGCTCCTTCACCCCCTTTATCTTCCCGGCCACCTCTTCGGCCCTTTGAGGGTCTATGCCCCTTCCTTCCGGCCCCGCCAGCGCCTCGCCGCCCAGTTTTAAGAGGACCCGTCCGTACTTCGTCTCACCCACCTCGCCTCCCTAAGATCCTTCCCCTAGTTCGTATCGCACGAAACGGCGTACCACTATGTTCTCTCCCAGTTTGGCGATACCCTCGATGATGACCTCTTCCACCGTTAGCCCTTCATCTTTGATGAAGGGCTGTCTAAGAAGGCAAACCTGGTCGTAATATCTCTCTAGTCTCCCTTCCACGATCCTCTCCCAAAGATGCTCGGGCTTGTTTTGCTCCTCCAGTTCGGAGAGAAAAAGTCGCTTCTTCTCCTCCAGCACTTCAGGAGGGATATCTTCTGGACAGAGATAGTGGGGGTTGGAAGCCACCACCTGCATCGCCAGGTCATGGGCTAACCTCTGAAACTCCTCAGTCCGAGCCACGAAATCGGTCTCACAATTGATCTCCACCAGGGCCCCCAGCCGACCTCCAGCGTGGATATAGGCCTCCACCAACCCTTCTTGAGCCACGCGGCTCGCTTTCTTGGCCGCGATGGCTAGGCCCCTTTGGCGGAGGAGTCTTGTCGCCTCCTCAAGGTCACCCCCTGTCTCCTCCAGTGCCCTCTTACAATCTAAAACCCCAGCTCCGGTGCGTTCTCGGAGCGCCTTCACCATCTCCTTGCTTGTCACTCCGACTCCTCATCCTCAGATTCTGCTCCTTCCTCTTCCTCCTCAGACCCCCCTTCTGCCTCTCGAGACTCCACTTCTGAAGCCGCAACCTCCACCTCCTCCTGAGCCACGGCGGTCAGATACACCGGTGGGGAGGGCTCAACCTCCTCCTCAGCGCGTAACGATTCCCAAACCTGCCTCCCCTCCTTGATAGCCTCTGCTACCTTGCCACACATCAGTTTAATGGCCCTTATGGCATCGTCGTTGGCGGGGATGATGAAGTCGATGGGGTTAGGATCGCAGTTGGTGTCCACCATAGCCACTATAGGGATCTCCAACCGGTGGGCTTCTTTGACCGCGATATCCTCCCGCCGAATATCAACGATGAAGACCATATCCGGAAGGCGCAGCATCTGCTTTATCCCCCCCAGGCGCCGGTTCAAGCGAGCGATCTCCCTCTCGATGCCCAAAGCCTCCTTTTTAGGCAACCCTTCGAAGTCTCCCCTGGCATACCGGGCTTCCAGATCGAGGAGGTAATCGATACGCTGGCGGATGGTGCGGAAATTGGTAAGCGTCCCTCCTAACCAACGCTCATTCACATAGGGCATGCCACAACTCTCGGCTGCCAAGGCGATACTCTCCTGCGCCTGCTTCTTGGTGCCTACGAAGAGGATCATACCCCCCTCGCTGACCACCTCCTTTACCTTCTCCAGCGCTTCCTCCAAACGGGAGATGGTTTGCTGCAAGTCGATGATATGGATCCCGTTACGTTCCGTGAAGATGTAAGACCGCATCTTGGGGTTCCATCGCCCAGTACGATGCCCGAAATGGACGCCGGCCTCCAAGAGTTCCTTCATAGTCGCTACAGCCATACTAAACCCCTTTCGTTTTAAACTTCCGCCTCCCTCCCCCTGGCCGGGAACCGAGCAAAACCTCCCCTCGGCACGCCCCATCCAGTCAGGAGACGTGCTTATTAGGCTCGATTGAAAAGTATAGCATATAGTCAACTGACAGGCAAGTTGTACTTAGAGAAAGGTATGTTATACTATCTGCTGAAGGGAGGCAAAATGGTCAGTAAGGATCTTCTGGAGATACTCGTCTGCCCAGCCTGCAAGACGAAGGTGGAACTGGTCAAGGGTGCCTGGCTCGTCTGCCAGAACGATCAGTGCCGCCGCAAATACCCCATCCAGGACGATATCCCCATCATGCTCATTGAGGAGGGGGATAAGTACATCGATGTCCCAGTGGAGGAACTGGGAACCCCGTAGCAGCCCAAAACCTCCTCCTTTGCGCCCCAAAGCCTACCCACGTCGCTCACCAGGACGCCGGCATCAATGAGGCCTGGGGCTAGCAGCCGGGTTTCGAAGCCCCTTTTACCCTTCCCGGCCCTCTACAATAAACCTCAACCTGTCGGTCTATGATGGAAGAAGATGGCTATGGGCTCTTGACAGCATATATAGCGTGTAATATAATACCCATGAACTTTTAGCGGCTTTCCCTTGTGTATTATTTCAGAAGCCTATGATCGATTTCACTTCGATGACGAAGGAGGCCATATTAGAAAGGGGGTGAGGGAGGGAGGACATTAGATGAGGGGTAAAGCACCGCTATCTTAGAAGGAGGAAAAGGGGAAGATGTCTAGCAGACTACGCTGGGCAGGGGTTGTTGGGTTTATGGTTTTCTTGGCGCTAGTGGCTGCATCGTGTGCGGCGCCGACTCCGGAGGTGGTCGTGGAGACGGTGGAGGTGCCGGTGGAAAAGACGGTGGTAGTGAAGGAGACGGTGGTAGTGGCGCCGACGCCGGAGGCCATTCTGGAAGCCGAGGAGCTGATCGCCTGTCTCCCTCTGCCGGAGATTGCCGCCGGTGGCGACGGCCCGGGCTTAGCCGCCCTGGCCAGGCCGCCTCTTGCCAGCAGCATGACGGAGACGGGGGTCGAGTCGTCCAGCGCCAGCCCCCCTCAGCAGGTGGGTAAGATCTATCGGGTGGGCGTCTTTGAAGATGCTACCAGCCTCAACTTCTTCGGCGCCAACGGGCCGGACAATACGGTCTGGAACGCCTATATGCTGCCCGAGCGGTTGACCCTATACGACCTCTCCGATAAGCGCTTTGACTTCGTCCCGGCAGCGGCGAAGGATCTGCCCGGGCCGCTCACTCAGGAGGGCGACTTCTGGGTGGTGGAGATCCCGCTCCGGGATGACATCACCTGGAGCGATGGCGAGCCTTTCACGGCGGAGGACGTGGCCTTCACGGCGAACACTGTCCTGAAGTTTGGCTTGATCTCAGGCAACTGGTCGCAGTGGTACGATGGGAACTACCTCGACCACATCGAGGGGGTGGACGACTATACAGCGAAGATCGTCTACCACACCAAGCCGGGCCTGGCTCGCCACGAGTGGGGCACGCTGCAGGCGCCGATCCTTGCTGAGCACTTCTGGGCTCCGCTGGTCGAGGAGGCTGCGGCTCCGATTGACGCCCTGCCCGAGGGTGCTAGTGAGGAAGAGGTAACCGCAGCGCAGGCTGAGGCCCACGACAACCTGTACGCCATTGACCCGACCGGGGAACCGTTCGCTGGCTCGCTCGTGTTCGCCAAGTGGGAGCCTGGAGCCTTCCTGGAGAACTCCGCCTATGCCGACTACCACGCCACGGGCGTGAAGGTGATCGAGTACGCCAACGGCGCCTACCAGGAGGAGCCAGGGTTCGTGCTCTACGGCGATGCCACGGGCGACATCGATCTTGAGTTTGAGATCGGCCCCTTCGTGGAAGCGGTGGTGTACTCGATCTACGGCTCGCAGGATGCGGCGATCATGGCTCTCAAGGATGGTGAGGTTGACGCCATCCTCCACCCCCTGGGGCTGCAGGCCGGCTTGCGGGACCAGGTTGAGGAGGACCCGAACCTGACGGTCCTGGAGAACCCGACCAACGGCTTCCGTTACCTGGCCTTCAACCTCCGCCGGCGGCCGATGAACGACTGCTCGTTCCGGCAGGCGGTCGCGGTTCTGATCGACAAGGAGTTCGTGACTCAGAGAGTCCTGCAGGGTGTGGCTTTCCCGCTCTACTCCTACATCCCGAAAGCCAACGAGGCCTGGTACTTCGACGACGTGCCGAAGCTGGGCCTGCGTGCGGACGGCACGTCGATGAGCCGCGAGGAGCGCATCAACCTGGCGGTCGCGATCCTCGAGCAGGCCGGCTTCTCGTGGGAGGGCGACCAGAAGCCCACCTGGGATGCCGAGAACGAGCAGGTGACGGAGGCTGGTCGGTTGGTCATGCCCGACGGTGTGCCGGTGCCTCCGCTCGACCTCTGGGCACCCAGCGCTGGGTATGACCCCATGCGCGCGACCTTCGCCACCTGGATCGAGAATTGGCTGCAAGAGGCGGGCATCCCCGTCACGGCGCACACGGCCGGTTTCAACGCGCTAATCCCCAGGATCTTCACCGAGCACACCTTCGACATGTACGAACTGGGCTGGAGCCTTGACATCTTCCCGGCCTTCCTGCGCGACTTCTTCCACAGCGAGCAGGCTGTGCCGGATGGCAACAACGCAGCTGGCTACGTGAGCTCTGAGTTCGACTCGCTGGCTGACCAACTCCTGATCTGCGAGACCAACGAGGAGTGCAAGGAGCTCGCCGATGAGGTCCAGCTCATGCTGGCCACGGAGACGCCGTACGTGCTGCTGTTCGATACGGGCATCATCGAGCCCTATCGTCCTGACGCCGTCGAGTACCCGTACGTCGAGCACCTGAGCGGGCTCCAGTATCAGCACCAGAGCGTTCAAGCCTTGCAGGCCTCAGTGCATGTCAAATAGGCCGACAAACAAGCTAGCTCAGTAGTTTGGCGCGCTCACCAGGGAGGGCAGGGGCTTTCCTTGCCCTCCCTTCCTGCAAAAGAACCATGGCCAGATTTAGGGGCACCGGACCCCTAAGTGACAGGTGGGGTAGCCCGGAAAGGGCTGTCCTAAGCCTGTCGTGGGAGGCAGATTGAGATGGGACGATACCTGGCCAAACGTCTGCTTCAGAATGTGCTTACGTTCTTCCTATTCTTGACTTTGGTCTTTTTCCTGTTGGACGCACAGCCGGGGGATTTTGGTGATGTGTTCCTTGCCGACCCGAGGTTGACCGCGCAACAGCGGGCGATCCTCAGGCATAACCTCGGGCTTGATAAGCCGGTTCACGAGCGCTACCTGATCTGGTTGGGGAACACTTTCAAGGGAGATTTTGGGATCTCCCTCTCAAACTACCCGCGACCGGTGCTGGACGTGATCGCGGAGCGAGCACCGCGTACAATTGTGTTGTTTCTGAGCGCCACTGTTGTGTCCTTTTACCTGGGTTTTATTACTGGCAAGGTGTTGGCCTGGCGCAGGGGCGGGCTGCTCGAGTACGTCACAACCCTTGGCGGTGTTGGACTCTACACCGTCTTCACGCCCTGGTTCGGACTTATGATGATCTGGATTTTTGCCTTCACCTTGGACCTCTTCCCGATTGGCAAGTTCATTGACCCGGTGTTGTGGCGTGGGGCACCGGTTGCGGCCAACTATGTTTTCAACCGGATGTTATTGACCGGGCTACTCGCTTCGATTGCGCTGTTCATCTGGTTGATGCTCACGCGGCGAGTGGATCCGATAAGGCGGGGACCTGCCCAATGGCTGGGTGTGGGCGTGGGTCTCCTGGGTATTGTGGGCTTTTGGCTTTCGACCGGGGCAGCCCGCTACGCACTCGACATCCTGCATCACCTGATCCTGCCGATCGTGACCTTGACCCTGATCGCCTTCGCCGGAACGATGCTGCTTACTCGCACCAGCATGCTGGAGACGCTGCGCGAAGACTACATTCTGACCGCCCGCGCCAAGGGCCTTTCGGAGAAGGTGGTCCGCGACAAGCATGCCGCGCGCAATGCTTTGCTGCCGGTGGTGACCAGCTTTGTGTTTTCCCTGGCTTTCTCTTTGAACGGCGGGGTGATCACCGAGACGATCTTCTCGTGGCCGGGTATGGGGCTAACGCTTCTACAGGCTGCTCAAGTCTCCGACATCCCGATGGCAATCGGGGCGCTGGTGTTTATCGCTATGCTGGCTTTGACGGCTCACTTGGTGGCCGACATCCTGTACGCCTACCTCGATCCGCGCATCCGATACGCCTAGTTGATGGAGTCCTGATTATGACTGAGAAAACGGATGCCGTCTCCGGGCAGCCAGTCCCTTCAACGACCGAAGCCCTTCCACTGACAGAGCGCCGTGCTGCTTTGGACACCCCGCTCTGGAAGATTCGCCTTACGCTAGCATGGAAAGGTCTCAAGCAGAACTTAGCACTCTTTAGAGAAAACAAGATCGGGTTGATCGGCCTGGGGGTGATTCTGTTTTTTGCCTTGATGGCTGTGGCCCATCCGATCTTGATCAAGACGATCTGGGACCCCAAGACCTACGATCCGGTCGTGGGCTACGAATACGACGAGGTTGCGCAGCCTGCGCCGCCGTCGCCCAAACATCTCCTGGGCACGGATCCGCTGGGTCGAGACGTCCTCAGCCAGTTACTGTACAGCGCGTCGTCAGAATTCACGCTGGGCATTGTGGCGGCTCTAGTTACCATGTTCCTGGCCACGACGGTCGGCGCAATAGCAGCCTACTATGGCGGGGTCATAGACACTGTGCTTATGCGCCTGGCTGATATAGTTATCATGACGCCGTTCATAACGATCATGGTTGTGTTTTCCGCGCTGTTCGATGTTCAATTGATACACCTGGCTTTCCTGGTCGGAATCCTTTCGGGCTTTGGCGGGACGGCGATCATCGTCAGGTCCCAGGCATTGACAGTCAAAGTGCGCGCTTTCATCGAGGCCGCGCGCGTGGCCGGAGGAAGCAATGCGCACATTATCTTCCGCCATATTGTCCCCAATCTGTTGCCTCTCTCATTCTTGTACATGATGTTCACCGTCACCACAGCGATCTTTTCTGAGGCTGTGCTGTCCTTCTTCGGTCTGTTGAACGTCCGGATGTCATGGGGGCTGATGATCCACACGACTGAGGCAGCTGGTTACCTGCTTGCCATGGAGAAGTGGTGGTTGATCTTTCCTGCCAGTCTCTCGATTACTGCCTTGTGTGCGGCCTTTTATCTAGTTGGTCGGGCATTGGACGAGATCGTCAACCCACGCCTGCGGCGGCGATAGAAGCGAGGCATGCCAATGACGAAGTCGCTTCTCTCTGTACAAAACCTGACGATGCACTACACCACCCGCAAGGGGGACGTGTGGGCGGTGGATGACGTCTCCTTCAACTTGGAGCGGGGCCAAGCGCTGGGCCTAGTCGGTGAGTCCGGCTGCGGAAAGACGTCAGTTGCCATCTGCCTGCTACGGGTACTGCCGGATAATGCCCGCATCTTGGGCGGGCACATTTATCTGGATGGGATCGATGTTCTGGCCCTCGACGAGCAAGAGATACTTGATGTGCGCTGGGGGCGCATCTCCATGATCTTCCAAGCGGCGATGAACGCCCTTAACCCGGTCTACCGGGTGGGAGATCAGATCGTGGAAGCGTTGCAGACCCACTTTGAGACGATGAGCGAGGCCGAGGCTCGGGAGCGGACCACCCAACTGTTCCGGCTGGTCGGCCTGGACCCGGCGCTGATGGAGCGCTACCCGCACGAGTACAGCGGCGGCATGCGGCAGCGGGCGGTGATCGCGATGGCTCTCTCGTGCGAGCCGGACGTCATCATCGCTGACGAGCCGACGACGGCGCTGGACGTCATCGTGCAGGACCGCATCCTGAAGCAAATGTTAGCCCTCCAGAAGAAACTGGACATGGGGATGATCTACATCTCCCACGACATCGCGGTCATCGCCGAGGTGAGCGACCGAATCGGTGTGATGTACGCCGGTCGCATGGCGGAACTGGCCGACGGGGTGGACGTATTCGAGCGGCCGATGCATCCCTACACCTTCGCCCTGATGTCCGCCTTCCCCAGCATCAAGGGGGAGAAGCGGGAGCTGATGACCCTGCCGGGTGAGCCGCCCGATCTCCTCGATCCCCCGCCGGGCTGCCGATTCCACCCTCGCTGTCCGCGGGCGACCACGGTCTGCAAGGAGAAGCAGCCCTCATTTGAGGACATGGGAAGCGGCCACTTCGTGGCCTGCTGGCATCCGATGGAGGTGAATAGTCGCTAACTTCCACGACCTCAGTCGAGCCGAAAACGGTGCCCTGATCAAGGTTGAAGGGCTGCGGAAGTGGTTCCCGGTCACGGCGGGGCTGTTCCAACAGGTGCGTAGTTTCATCCACGCCGTGGACGACATCAGCTTTGAAGTCCACACGAGCCGGTCCTTGGGCCTGGTCGGCGAGTCTGGCTGTGGCAAGACCACCACCGGCAAGTTGTTGGTGCGCCTGCTAGACCCGACCGGTGGTCACATTTACGTTGACGACGCCGAGTTAGGGAGGATTGACTTGGCTGAATTGAGGGGGAAGCAACTGAAACTCTTCCGCCGACGGGTGCAGATGATCTTTCAAGACCCTTATGAGTCGCTCAACCCCCGCCAGACGGTGTACGATACAGTGGCGGAGCCTCTGGTGGTGCAAGGTATCGGCATTCTGCCGGAGCGGGAGGAGCGGGTTGCCTACTTGCTGGAACTGGTGGGGCTCACGCCAGCCTCCAGTTTCATGTTCCGCTTCCCGCATGAACTTTCCGGCGGGCAGCGGCAGCGGGTGGCTATCGCCCGCGCTCTAATCATTGAGCCTGTGTTCATTGTGGCCGACGAGCCGACTTCGATGCTGGATGTCTCCATCCGCACTGGCGTGATGCAGTTGATGATGGAACTGGCCGACCGCTTCGGCGTCAGTTATCTCTACATCACCCACGACTTGGCGGTCGCGCGCTACATGTGCCAGGAGATTGCGGTGATGTACCTAGGCAAGATCGTCGAGCAGGCGGAGACGGAGGAGCTGCTGAGCAACCCGCTGCATCCTTACACATGCGCGCTCATCTCAGCGGTACCTGTCCCCGATCCCCGCTTCAAACGGGAGGCGATCGAAATCAAGGGTGGGATCACTAGGCCCATTGACCCTGCGCCGCGGTGCCGATTCTACGATCGTTGCCCCATCGCCGATAATACCTGCCGGGACGACGATCATCCCCCGCTAGAGGACAAGGGGGGTGGGCACTATGTGGCTTGTAGCCGGGTGTAGGCAGGCTGTCTCGCGCACAGAGTGCCTGTCGAGGTGCTTCTTCAACATTGAAGCCGCTGAACATTCTCGATCCATTGGAGATTTTCTACGCCAAGCCTGTCCTCATTCATGTTCCTTTTCTTTTCAGCCGCCCTAATTCGTTGCTCATCCCCCTGACAGGCCGATGGTCTGAGGCAAAAGTGGTTTTTGGAGGAGTTGATGTTCAATATCGTCCCGGGGCTCTCAGCCTGAAGACTACAGAGCCGATAAAGGAAGCCCTCGAGGCCATTGGTTATTGAGGAAGGTCTCCATCAAAATCATATGCCCCTTTGCAGTCTGTTGAGAACCCGCCTCTGCAACTCTTTGCTGAGGTGCTCTTTTGGGTAGGGAGTTCCAACCTTGCTATTGTCTGTTGCTCTGCTCCTCACTGTACTGGCCTTCAGTTTCTTGGGCTATGGTCCGCAGGATGGCTTCGACTCCGTGACGAAAGGGGTGGCTTAGGGGAGGGTCACGTTGCTCTCCAGCGTAGATAGGCAGAAGGTAACAACCTCCGCCCCTGATTCTACCGGGAGTAGTTAGTAGGAGGCGATGCAATGGCTGAGCAAAGCAAGATCCGTGTCGGACGGGCTCTCGTTGTGGAACCCTCCCGGGGAAGGATGGATATCCGTCATAATGGCCTTTTCATCAGGGGACTCACCGCGGAGGCGAAATACCGCGTGCAGGGAAAAGAGAAAACCCTCAGCCTTTGGGGAGATGTGGCCTATGGGGTGGGGGAGGATAGGGTTAGTCTCAGCACCAAGAACGAGGATCTGGAACTCACTTGGCGGGCCTCGGTAAAGAAGGGCGTGCGTTTGCAATTACGCCTCAAAAATGTGGGGCAACGACCTCTGGAAGTATCGGAACTTTCCCCTTTTCTCCTCTCCCCCGATCAAGGGAGGCTGAATCTAGGTTTTCCCAAGGTTTGGTCTTTCTACCAAAACGGTTGGCAGTCCTGGTCGCCCACTCTCGCCCGTCATTTGGATAACGGTCACTATCTCACTCCCGGGACGGAGGAGTATCGCCTCCAGCATGAGCCTTACCCTTTACCCCTGGCCCCCAAGACTCTAGTGAGCCATTGGATGACCGTCCTCCACAACCGTGGCTCCAAACTTTCGCTTCTCCTGGGCTTCACCAGCGCCAGGGAGCAGATGGCGGAGATACGGCTTGAGGTGGAGGCTCTCCGCTTTCGGCGTCTGGCTGCCACCGCCTATGCCGATGAGGTGCGCCTCTATCCCGGGGAGCGGATCTCCTCTGAAGAACTCCTGGTAAGGGGGGGCCGTGATCCTGGCTCTCTTTTGGAAGGATATGCTCAGGCTTTGGGGGAGAATATGGGGGCCCGAACCGCGAAGGAGATACCTACTGGTTGGTGTTCTTGGTACTATTTCTACGGCGAGAACGGTGCCCGCGAGACCCTTTCTAACGCAAAAGGGGCGGGCGGTCTGCCCCTCGACTATTTCCTCATCGATGATGGATACCAAGAAGAGATAGGGGATTGGCTAGTTACCGATGAGGCGAAGTTCCCCCAGGGGATGAAGCGGATAAGGGAGGAGATAGAAACCTCTGCTCGGAGGGCTGGTTTGTGGATAGCCCCTTTTGCTACGAGTTCCCGGTCTCGCCTCTACAAAGAGCATCCCGATTGGGTGCTCCGGGATGAGGGGGGTGAGCCGATCGTCGCTTGGCACCACTGGGCGGTCCCTATATACGCCTTGGATCTCACCCATCCAGAGGTAAAGACGTGGCTGAAAGGTTTGTTTGGTATCTTGAGCGGTGATTGGGGCTACGATCTCTTCAAGATCGACTTCCTCTATGCCGGAGCCTTGGAGGGGCGCCGTTACGACCCCCAGGTCACTCGGGCCCAGGCTCTCCGCCAGGGTCTAGAGATCATCCGGGAGGCGGTGGGCGATAAGTTCCTTTTGGGGTGTGGCGTTCCCTGGGGGCCGGCGGTGGGGCTGGTGGATGGGATGCGCATAGGGCCCGATGTGGCGGTTCATTGGCGGCCCCTGTGGGGAGACCTATCCTCTCCCTCTGTTTGTAACGCCCTCCGCAACGTCATGGCTCGCTATTTTATGCATGGCTGGCTCTGGACGAACGACCCTGATTGTGTCTTGGTACGCCCTCGTGGAGATGAATCGAACCTGAGGTTGAACGAGATGCGGACCCTGGTTTCGATAGCGGGTTTGACGGGGGGGAGTGTTTTTTCGGGCGACGATCTACCATCTCTCGGTGGAGGGAGGCGCAAATACTTGAAGCGGATCCTCCCCCCCTATGGACGGGCTGCCAAGCCCTGCGATCTCTTCGAGAAGGAGTTGCCCTCTCTCTTCGCTCTTCCCATAGAGGCTGAGTATGGCCGGTGGATGGTGGCCGCCTTCATCAACTGGGCCGATGGAACTGTAGAAACGGAGATCGATTTTGGCCAGGTGGGGCTCAAGCCCGCTAAACCTTATCATATCTACGATTTTTGGCCTGGACAGTACTTGGGCGTCTTCCAAGATGGGCTTACTATCTCTCGCCACCAACCCCACCAGACCGCGCTTCTCCTCTTTAAGGAGGTTACAAGCCAGCCTCAGTTTCTGACCTCCACTTTCCACATCACTCAGGGGGGGGTGGAGGTAAAAGCGGTGGAGTGGCAGGATGGACGCCGCAGACAACCGAGACTGATCTTAGAGTTGGTTAAACCTGGGAGCCAGTTCGGGGAGTTGCTTTTCGCCGTGCCGGAGCCCTACCGAGCGGTGAGCGCACGGGTGAATGGGCGGCGTCGTGGGATGCGCGAAGTCGCTCCCGGGGTGGTGGGGATGGGCTTCACCCTGAAAGACCAAGCCCAGGTGGAACTTCATTTGAGACGCGTGTAACAACTTCATGGTTATGCGCCTGACCTCTGACTTGACAATAGGGGAGAAGGTAGCCAAGGTCAAGGCCATCCATCAAGCCCTCTTGGAGGGTTACGGTCCCCGCCGATGGCGGCAACGGCTCGACCCCTTGCGCGAGTTGATCTATACCATCCTCTCTCAGAACACCTCCGACGTTAATAGGGATCGGGCTTATGAGCGGTTAAGAAAGAGGTTCCCCACTTGGGAGAAGGTACGGGATGCTCAGGTGGAAGAGATCGCCGAGGCCATCAGGCCCGGCGGCCTAGCCAACATCAAAGCCCCTCGCATCAAAGCCATCCTCTCCACCATCACCGAGCGGCAGGGGGAACTCTCTCTCAACTTCATCTGCCAGATGGAGATAGAGGAGGCGAAAGAGTGGCTAGGTTCCCTTATGGGGGTGGGGCCCAAGACCACGGCTTGTGTTCTCCTTTTTGGCTGTGGACAGCCAGCCTTCCCGGTGGATACCCATGTCTATCGAGTAAGCAAGCGGCTAGGTCTAATCAGCCGAAAGGCCTCCGCTCAGGAGGCCCACAAGATCTTGGAAGATCTTTTATCTCCCCGAGATTACTACGCCTTTCACCTCAACCTGATCGCCCACGGACGGGAAGTGTGCAAAGCCCGGCGTCCTCGCTGCCAGATATGCGTTCTTGCTCCCTACTGCGATTCCCGGGGGATGCGGGGGGTGGGAGATTGGCACTCCTAGGCTCTGGAGACCTGGGAGCCCTCTGGGGTTTTGAAGACATCGATACGGACGGGGAAAGAGTCTCTTAACTCCTCGATATGGGTTATCACCAGGATGAGGGTGAAGTCTTCTTGTATGGAGTTGATGGCTTCGATTAGCCTCTCTCTCCCTATGGTGTCCTGAGTGCCGAACCCCTCGTCGATGATGAGGGTCTCCAGTCTGGCTCCAGCTCGACGGGCCAGGAGTTTGGAGAGGGCGATGCGGATGGCGAAATTGACCCGGAAAGCCTCCCCACCGCTGTAGAGTTCGTAGGATCGAGCGCCCAGTTCGTCGGAGATCTTGATCTCTAGGGTTTCCACCGGCTCACCTTTTTTAGTGGTTCTTTGAGTCTCGAAACGGACGTGCATCCGGCCGTCTGTCATGCGGCTAAGTAGGCGGTTGGCCTCCTCTTCCAGTTCCGGGAGGACGCTTTCTATGATCATAGCCTGGACGCCCTTCTTGCCGAAGGCGAGTTGCAGTTCCTCATAGATCGTCTTCTCCTCGATGCCCTCTTGCTCTTGTGCGAGTTTCGCCTCCTTTTCCTTCTCCAAACCTCTGCAGCGGTCTACCCTCTCTTGGGCGGCGCCTAGCGCTTGGCGGGCTTGGCTTTCTTCATCTTGGAGCCTTTGGACTGTGCGCTCTTGCTCCTCCAGCCCCTCTACCGCTTCCCCCAACTCCATGACCTCTTTCTCCAAAGCCCCTTTTCTTGCCTTATCAGCAGCCAAGGTGTTTTGCCAGCGGATATACGATTCCCTTGCCCGCACCAAAGCCTCTTTGGCGGCTTCAACCCCTTGCCGGGCTCTCTCCAATTCTTTCATCTCTCCTTCATAGTTAGCCAAGAAGGAGAGCCGTCTTCGAACCTCCTCGTGTTCCTGGGGATCGTAGCCCAGGTCTTTGATCTGCTGCTCTAGTGCGGCGAGAGCTCCTTGTTCCGCCCTGGCGTACTCTTTTTGCTCCAGCCTTTGCTCCAAGTCGTGAAGCCTCTCTTTCTCCTGGGCCAGGCTCTTCTCCGCCTCCTCGACCTGGGCCAGGGCTTGGGAGGCTATATCCTTTCGGCTTTGGAGCGAGGGCCTCTTCTTAACTTCTCCCTCCAGACCTCTTATCTCCTTTTGAAGGTCTTTCAACCGGCCGTTTAAATCTTCAACCCTACTTTTGTTTTGGCGATATAGGTCTCCCCTCTCCTCGCCTTGGGAGCGGTACTTCTCCCCGATACGAGTTATCTCTATCTCGGTCAGATCTTGCTCGCAGAGGGGGCACCTAGCCTCAGCCTTTTTTAGGAGATTCAATTTCTCCTTGAAGAGTTCCATCTCGGCGCGCAACCCCTGGTTGGTCGCCTGGAGGCTAACGATCTCCTGGGAGGTAGCCCGCTCCTGGGCTCGCTTCCCCTCCAGTTCCTCCTCTAAGAGGGTTAGTCTATCGAGTTGGCGACGAAGGGAGGCGAGTTCCTCCTCCAGGCTAGGTCGTCTTTCGATTTGAGCCTCGAGTTGGGCTATCCGCTCCAGAGAGAGCCCCCGTTCCAAGGTCAGAGCCCCTCTAGCCTCGTCGATTTTTCTCTCTAGTTGGCTTCTCTCCTCGTTGAGTTTCGCTACTCTTGCCAGTTTACGGTTGAGCGTTTCGTTGGCCTCCCGAGCGGCCACTAAGGAAGCGAACCCCTCCTCTATTCTCCTCTCTTGGGCTAGGATCTCCTTGTAACCTTTTAAGCGGTTCTCGGCCAGATCGATCTCTCGTTCTATGCGGGTTAGTTCTTCTTCTCCCTCTTTTATCCTTTGGAGGATCTCCTCCACCTGGGCGACCTTGAGATCAAGTTCCCTTTTGATCTCCCGCTTCTTTTGAAGTTCTCCTTGCTCCTGGCGGAGTCGGCGGGCCAATTGGGCAGCGACCTTCCGGGCCTCGGTTGCCTCCCTCTCGTATTCGGGCATCCGTATCACTTCTCGCTCTATGCTCTCCAGAGCGGCTCTTACCTCTCTCAATTGAAACTCTTTCTCCTTGACTCTCTCCTTGGCTCGCTCCTCCAGGCTGTCGTACAGGGAAAGACCCAGGATCTCGCCCAATATCCGCTTCCGCTCCGCTGGCGGCTTGGTGGTGAATTCATCGGCTCTCCCTTGCAGGAGGAAAGCGGAGTTTATGAAGGTCTCGTAATCCATGCGCAGGAGATCTATGATCTTATTTTGGGTTTGGCGGATGGTATCCCCGGTGAGGGGCCGAAAGTGGCCATTATCCCTAAGTTGGAACTCCAAGGAACTCCTACCCCGTCCCCTCTTGTCCCGCTTGCGGATGATTCGGTACCGGTTATCGGCTAGGAGGAACTCCAACTCCACTTCCATCTCTCTCTTGCCCTGGTGGATGAGTTCGTCATCGCTTCGGGCTCGGGCCTTGCCCCACAAGGCCCAGGTCATGGCGTCGAGGATGGCGGATTTGCCGTGGCCGTTGTCGCCCACTAGACAGGCCACGTGGATATCGGATAGATCCAAGGGAGGGACATCCTCGCTGTAGCACATGAAGTTTCTCATCCTAAGTTTGAGAGGGATCATAGGGATCACCTGCCTTTCTGGAATCATCATACCAGAGGAGGGGGAGGGTTTCAATAAGTGGATGTTGCGCGGGGGAAGGAAGGACGATAAACTTAAAAAGACGAGGGGCAGGGAATGACAAGGTTGGAGACCATGGAGGGGATTGGTCAAGTCTATGCGGACAGCAGGAATCGGCCTGAAGAAGAGAGGCCATCGAGGGAGGTGAGGCGTGAGCAAGGAAGTGATCGACAAGATCGCTGACCTGATGACCGCCGCTTTCGGTCTGATTGCGGCGCTGGCTTGGAACTCAGCGATTCAAGCCTTGGTGGGTCAGTTCGTCCAGCCTGGGTCCAGTCCCATAGCGTTAGTCATCTACGCGATCCTGATTACGGTTATCGCCGTGCTGGCTACCGTCTGGATCGCTAGAGTGGCGAAACGGTTCGGCGCTTGACGATTCATCAGAGCCTACCTGCGGAAAAGTCCCTTCCCGCCGGGAGTGGAAGGGGGCGGACCTTTGTGTCATGGGAAGGAAAGAGATAGGGTTTAGCAGCCCACGCGGAACGATGCTAGCAGGTATCAGGTTTGATTCTTTTTCCACTCTTGAACCTGCTCGTATATCTCCTGGGCGCTCATCTGGATCGACTCTGTAACCTGCCCCAGCATCTGGGCCAGTTCCTCCAGCCGCTCTGGCTCATCGAGGAGTTGGGCTCTGGTGACCGTCCGCTTGCCCATTTCTTCCTTACTCACTTTGACATGGGTGTCCCCGAAGGAGGCGATCTGGGGGAGGTGGGTAACGCAGAGGACCTGATGGTCGGCCGTCAGTCTCCATAGTTTGCGCCCTATCACCTCTCCTCCTCGCCCTCCTAGTCCAGCGTCGATCTCGTCGAAGATGAGGGTGGGGGTCTGATCTACTGTAGAAAGGACGCTCTTCAAAGCCAGCATGAAGCGGCATGTCTCTCCCCCAGAAGCGATCTTGGAGAGGGGCTTGAGCGGCTCCCCTGGGTTGGGAGAGATGACGAACTCTACCTCATCGACCCCCGTGATATCAAAAGCCAACCGCTGGCCATCAACCTCTATCCCCTCGGGGTCTTCGGCTTGCTCCAGGGCCACTGCGAACCTGGCTTTCTCCATCTGTAGGTCCCGAAGTTGGCCTTCCACGGCCTCGGCTAGTCTCTGGGCTGCCTCTCGCCGAGCCAGGGAGAGTTGACCGGCCAGGGAGCCTATCTCCACTAGCAACTCTTCTTCCGCCGCTCTCAGTTCCTCGATCCGCTCCTTACTATAAACGATCCCTTCCAGTTCCTGGGCTGCTCTCTCGCCGAAAGCCAAGATCTCCTCGATGGAGTCGCCATACTTCCGCTTCAGGTTATAGATCAACCCTAAACGCTCCTCCACCTGGGCCAGCCGCTGGGGGCTATAATCGATAGCGTCCCTATAGGAGCGCAGAGAGTGGGCTAGCTCCCCCATTTGCGCGCTCGCCTCCTCGATCGTTTTTCGCCTTTCTTGGAGTTGGGGATCGATCTCCTCCAGGGAGGCGAGGATCTCTCTCGCTTCCCCCAATAAGTCGAGGGCTGCCCCTTGGTCCTCTCTCCCTTCGTACAAGGCTTCATAGGCGGTGTTGATTTGGGTGATTAACTGCTCGGCGTTAGCCAGCAGGGTATGTTCTCGTTTCAGCTCTTCCTCTTCCCCAGGCTCTAGTCTAGCGGCTCTGATCTCTCGCACCTGGTATTGGAGAAGGTCGATTCGCCGAGCCAGTTCCCTCTCGTCGGCTAGGAGCCTCTCCAGTTCTCGCCGCACTCGATAGAGCGCTTTGACTTTGGTCTCTACCCTTCCTCTAAGATCGATGAGCCCCCCGAAACGATCCAGGAACTCTAGATGCTCCCTGACCCGAAGTAGGCTGAGATGCTCTCCTTGATTGTGGATGTCGATCAGCCACTGGCCGACCTCTTGGAGAAGGCGGAGGGTGACTATCCGGCCGTTTATACGGCAGATGTGGCGCCCTTGGCGATTGAGTTCCCGGCTGAGGATGAGATCCTCTTTGCCCTTTACCCCATATCCTTCTAGCAGAGGAAAGAGGAACTCCTGTTGCATCTTCCCCGACAGGGTGAAGATCCCTTCTATCAGGGCTTGGCTTGTCCCTGTGCGGATGAGGTCGCTATCGCCCCTCCCCCCCAGGAGTGTGCTCATGGCGTCCACGATGATAGACTTCCCGGCTCCCGTCTCGCCCGTGAGGGCGTTGAAGCCGGGGGAGAAATCTAGTTCCAGATGATCGATGAGGGCGAAATTGGAGATGGAGAGGTGGTTGAGCAAACTCCCTCCTGATTAACGCAAGCGGCCCACCGCGGCCAAGATGGCTAAGAGAAGATAGATGATGCTGTAAGAGTTAAGCCAGGCCCAGAACGGTACCACGTCTATCCTACCCACCAGAAGATAAGTGGTGGCCAGAAGGAGCAGGGAGTTGCCTATGAAGTAGCCAAAAACCAGGCAGATGGCAGCCACCACCTGGAGACCCACACCTCGCTTATACCCTGTAACCCGGCTGATCGCTTCGGCGGTGAGAAGGCCCACGGCGAAGGCGATGATCCAAGATATGAAGCCACCGATGAAGGGGATAAGGCGGCTGAATATACCCCCTAAGATTACGCCCACTATGGCCGATGGGAGGCCAGCGGTCAGAGCCAGGACGTAGTGTCTAGGGGAGAGATCGTAGGTGGGGATCCTGCGTAGTTGGGCACATTGGCGGCAGCGCAAGCCTACGGGGTGGCGGATAGCGCATTCAGGGCAGATGGGCTTGCCACATTTGCCGCAGCGCAAGAGGGTCTCCCGATCGGGGTGGTTGACACAGTAGATAACCTCGGCCATCTCCTACTTGAGCCTCTTTTGCAGCGTCTTGTAGAAATAGTCCCGCGGTTGAGTTCTGAGAAGGCGACAGAGGTGTTCGCTCGCCCTGACCACCACGGTGTCGCCGTTAAGAAGTTCTTGATGTATCTGGCCGTCTATGGTGAGAGTGGCTGGTTGGTCGCTCTCGATAGTTACTTTTATCTCCGAGTGGGCGGGGAGCACCAGGGAGCGAGTGGGCGAGAGGTGGGGGGCGATGGGGGTTACTAGTAACTCCCTCAATCGGGGGTCGAGGATAGGCCCGCCTGCGGCCAGAGAATAGGCCGTGGAGCCCGTAGCCGTGGCTACGATCACCCCATCGGCGATGTAGGTGGTCACCTCCTCGCCATCTACGGAGGTGGTGAGGTGTAACGCCCGGGCCATCACCCCCCGGGCGACGACCACATCGTTGAGAGCCTCGTAGGTCTCTATCTGGACGCCTCCGCGAAGAAGGGTAGCGTGGAGCATGTTGCGCTCCTCAACCCAGTAGTCGCCCTCCAGAACAGCGGTGAGTTTCTTCGTCACTTCTTCAGGCTCGGCCTCAGCCAGAAACCCCAGGCGACCCATGTTCACCGCCAGAATGGGCGTACCATGGGCGGCGGCGAGGCGGGCGGCTCGTAATATGGTTCCGTCGCCTCCTAGGGTGACCAAGAGATCGAGGTCCGCGATGCGACGGGCGATCTTCTCCTCCTCCCAGGCAGAGACTAGCCAGAGATCGAACCCCTCAGAGCGAAGTTCTTCTGCTAACCCCTCGGCTAAAGGATGAGATTCGGGTATCCGGGGGTGGAAAAGGAAGGCTATTCTCTTCACTCGTCATCCTCCAATCGATCTCTCAACCACTCTTCAAGGCGGTCTGGTTCCACTTGCGCCTCCTGGCCGGTGGCCATCTCTCGGGCGGTTATCTCCCCCCTTCGTCTCTCCTCCTCACCAAGGATAAGGGTGTACTCTACCCCCTCCCGGTCCGCCTCTCTCATCTGAGCCTTCAGGCTGCGATCTCCGAAACTCATGATAGCCCTGAACCTAGCCTCCCGCAGTCGGTCGACGAGCCTCAGGCTCTCTTCTTTAGCCTCTGGGCCGTGGTAGGCCAAAAAGATTTGGGTAGGGGGCCAGGGGGGCACCTGAACCCCTTGGGTCTTCATGGTCATGATGACCCGTTCCAGCCCTATGGCGAAGCCGATGGCGGGGGTATCCCTTCCTCCTATCTCCTTAGCCAACCCATCGTATCGGCCGCCGCCACCCACGGCGTTCTGGGCCCCGATCCCGGGAGCCCATGCCTCGAAGACGGTCTTGGTGTAGTAATCGAGGCCTCGTACTAGTCTATGGTTCAATTGATAAGGTATCTCAAGGAGGTTAAGTTGCTCCCGTAGGGTTGCGAAATGCTCTGCGCATTCGGGGCAGAGGAAGTCGAGACTCTTGGGAGCGGCTTCGATGATGGGTTGGCAGCCCTCGTTCTTGCAATCGAGGAGCCGCAAAGGGTTTCGCTTCAAGCGAGCCCGACAGTTGGTGCAAATCTCTCTTTCTTTTCCCTGGTAGTAACCTGTCAGGGCCTCTATATAGGTGGGACGACAATTTTGGTCTCCGATGCTATTCAATTGGAGGTTTAAGCCCCTAAGCCCCAGATCTTTGTAGAACCGCCAAGCCAGGGAGATAACCTCGGCATCGAGGGCCGGATCTTGGATTCCTATCGCTTCGCAGTTGAATTGGTAGTGCTGGCGGAAGCGGCCTGCCTGGGGGCGCTCGTACCGGAAGATGGGGAGGATGGAGTAGAGTTTAACCGGTTGGGGAAGGACATGCATGCCGTGCTCCAGATAGGCCCGCACCACAGAGGCCGTGGCTTCAGGAAGGAGAGTGAGGTTATCCCCTCCCTTGTCCTGAAAGGTGTACATCTCCTTCTCTACTATATCGGTAGTCGCGCCGATGCCCCGGGTGAAGAGAGATGTCTCCTCGAAGAGGGGGGTGTCTAGTCGCTCATACCCATAGAGGGTGGAGAGACGACGGATATGGTCTCTGATGAACTGCCAGTAGGGTTGGTCCTGGGGCAGAATATCTTGTGTGCCTCGCGGCGCTCGATACAACGAACCTCCTTTCAGGAGGATTATAATGGATTTCCACCTCTACTACAAGATTGTGTAGGCGAGGGGGATCTAGATTGTCGGCCGAACTGCTCTCCGAGCGGTCTAACGGGTTCGGGGGGCGGTTAACGACCAATCCTCTTATTTCAGGCGAAATGAAGGCTTACCCATCCCTCGGGATCTCCCACGGGATCCCTTTGGGACCTGCGGGACAGGGATCCGGTAAAGACAGCCGGCCCGGTTTGCGGAAGCCTCTGCCCTTCCGGGGTGTCATATTTGACATAAGAGGCCCAGTGGGTTTGCTGAAGAATCGTAGATGGGATATAATCTATATATCCTGGAAGAGGGATGTGTTATCTTGCCATTATTGTTGGCTTCTATCGTTGTGGCCTTGGTCTTCGATTTCCTAAACGGCTTCCACGATAGTGCTAATATCGTAGCCACCATGATCTCCTCTGGGGCTATGACTCCTCGCAAGGCTTTATCTATGAACGCCATGGCCCATTTTTGCGCCCCTTTTTTATTCGGGGTGGCGGTGGCTACCACCATCGGCAAGGACCTGGTTAGTCGGGGTAGCGTGACCACCGTCGTGATTCTGGCCGCCTTGGCCAGCGCCATAGTCTGGAACCTGATAACTTGGGCTCTTGGTCTCCCTTCCAGTTCCTCTCACGCTCTGGTGGGAGGGCTGGTAGGCGCTGTGGGGCTGGCGGATGGGTTAGGGGCCATACAGCCAAGCGGCCTACTGAAGGTGGTAGCGGCTCTCGTGATCTCACCGCTTTTGGGCCTGGTGGTAGGCCATCTTCTTATGAAATCGGTTTTCTTCCTGGCGCGGGGGGCTTCTCCCCGCATCAATACTCTTTTCAAGCGTCTACAAGTGATAACCTCGCTAGCCTTGGCCTTGAGTCATGGTACCAACGCTGCCCAGAAGACGATGGGGATAATCGGTATGAGCCTGGTGGCTGCTGGTTGGTCGAAGGATTTCGTAGTCCCCTGGTGGGTGATCGCTCTCAGCGCATCGGCCATATCTTTGGGCACCGCCTCTGGAGGGTGGCGGATTATCAGGACCTTGGGGGCGAAGATATATCGCATCCGGCCCGTCCATGGCTTCACCTCCCAAGCCACCTCGGCTACGGTGATCCTAAGTGCGGCCCTCCTGGGGGGGCCGGTCTCCACCACCCAGGTGGTTAGTTCAGCCATTATGGGGGTGGGTTCGGCGGCGAGGCTATCGAAAGTGCGTTGGGGGGTGGCAGGTGAGATCTTCACCGCCTGGGTCCTTACCTTGCCCATCACCGCCCTTTTGGCAGCGCTGTTGTATATTCCCATGGGCTCCTTTTTGGGAGGGAGATAGGTCATGAGTATTAGAAGGCTATTTGGAGGGAAGGAAGATAAGTTCGTGCGGCTTCTCATCGAACAGGCGGCCAAGACCTTGGAGGGCATGGAAGGGTTGGAAGAGTATATGAAGGATCGGGATGTGGGGGCGGCGGAGAAGGTTACCAGGGTGGAGAAGGAGGCGGATGAATTGCGGCGCATCCTCATCGATGAACTGAACCGTACCTTCGTCACCCCCATCGACCGGGAGGATATATTCGCCCTCTCCAGGGCCATCGATGATATCTTAGATTACGGCTATTCCACGGTGGATGAGATGACTATCCTCAATGTGGAGCCCAACTCTTACCTGCGGCGGATGGTATCTCTGCTGAAGACGGCAGCCAACGAGATCTATACGGCTACCCTACGCCTAAAGGATCACCCCGGGGTGGCCAATGAGCACGCTTTGCGAGCCAAGGCCCTGGAGAATCGGGTGGAGGATGTCTATCGCGAAGCGCTGGCCGATCTCTTCAGTGGGCCGCAAGATGTGGAGCATGTGGTGGATATGCTGAAGTTGAGGGAGATATACCGACACTTGAGCAACTCCGCCGACCGAGGAGATGAGGCGGCCAACGTGATCACCGATATCGTGGTGAAGATGACGTAAAAAACGTCAATGCTCGCACTTCGGGGATGCGACCTTCTTTGAAGTCTCACCCATCCGTCAATGATCCCTGTGGGAGAAGGATGGCCCCTTTTGCTTATCCTTGCAACCGTCTCATATCTTTCTGAACGAGATCAGGCGAATAGGGGTCACCCTCCAACGAAGGAGAAACCTTCCACCATATTCCGCAGCGGCTCTAGGAGATAATCAGGATAGATCCCCAGGAGAAAAGAGGTGCCCACCAAAGTTACGATCATGAGCGCTACCAAGAGAGGCTCCTTACCTCCCGGGGGTCCTTCTCCCCTTCCCAAAAGGGAGGGGAGTGAACGGAGGTAGCCCCAAGCGACACCTAAGCCTCCCAGGATAAGCCCAAAAGTGTAGAGGGGGTTATGAGGAAAGAGGGCGAGGTAGATCGGCCACCGGGTGGCGAACCCTGTCAGAGGGAAGCCCGCTAGGGTCAGCCCCCCCAAAATATACCCCAGAGTAGCCCAAGGGAGGGCCCTAGCCACACCCAAGGGCATGGCAGACCTCTGGCCTCCATACCGCTCGCTTATGACCCCCCAACTCATAGCCACCAAGGCTATAGCCAAGGATCTATTGAGGAGATGAGCCATAGCCCCGGCGACCCCTACTCCAGAGGTGGTCCCTAAGCCTACCAGGATGAGACCTAAATCGCTTATCGTTCCATAGGCTAAAAGGCGCCCTGGAGCCCTCTCTAAGAAGGCGAATAGACCCCCTCCCAAAGCGGTGATGAGGCCAGCCACCAGAAGTAGATCGAAGGCCTCGGGGCTCAGCCAAGGCTGGCGATCAAGAAGCCCCACCATCAGTGATAGGGCCACTACCTGGTAGAAACCGAGGAGGAAAGTGGCGACCATAGGTGGAGCCTCCTGGGCCACCGCAGGGAGAAGGAGGTGAAAGGGCACCACAGCCAGTAGCATCCCGAATCCCAGGGTCAAAGCCGTCAGCGTCAGCCGCACGTAGGTCAGATCCTCTGGATAGAGGCCCACGAGGTCGAAGAGATGCGTAGAGAAGATGAGACAAGAGCCGGCTATGATCAAAGGGACCAAATACCCCATCGCCACCCTCGGATCCGCTCGCGGACCCCCTTGGATCAAAAAGGCAAGGATTATCCCTGCCAACTCCAATAGGAGTACCGCCAGGAGAAAGTTATCGACCATCGCCGAGCCGGCGAGGAGCCCCAAGGTCACTAGGAGGAAGGGGAAAAAGGACCAACCTTGGGATAGGTGCCAGGAATAGAGGAAGAGGAGAACCGCCCCGGTGAAGAGGAAGAGAAGGAGCCACTGTCGCCAAGGGTCGAAGAGAAGCCCTCTTCCTAAGATCCAGACCGTCTGATCAGGAGGGAGCAGGAAGCATATAACCGCTACCGCCAGAGTGGTCCCCGCTGAAAGCAAAGCGGCGATAGTGGAGTGGCGACGGAAGAGATAGACCCATGGCGCCATGATCCAAGGCACGACGATGATCCAAAGAGGGGTCATCTTTTCACCTCTCTACGGGCCAACTCCACCGCTTCCAGGTAGGGGATCGCCAAGGCCAAGAGGATGTTCACCAAACCTAGGAGACCGGCTACCAGGAGGCTCCTCTCCCAGGTAGTGAAGAGTAACTCGAAGCCGATTTGGAAGGTGAGAAGTCCCAGACCCATGCGAAAAGGTCCTCGACCTAAGATCACAGTCCAGAGCCCCATAGCCATCAAGAAGTTAGAAGCGAAAGCCAGATGGGTTGGCACCCCTTCCCAGGGGTACTGGAGCAACCCATAGGCTACCAGCCCCATCAGCGCGGAACCGACCACACGAAACGGGTAGGAGATAGCCAATGTTCGCTCCTGGCCCGCTATTTTTGCCAGGGGTTTTCTTCGGCCCCGCCATGCAGTAGGGTAAAGGATAAAGAAGATCATCCCCCCCGTTATTATCTTGGCTAGGGCGATGGAGGGGGAAAGGGAGGAGAAGAGAAAGCCCACCAGAGCATACTGAATGAGAAGGGCTAAAAGGGAGATCCGCCACTCCTTAACTACTGCGATCAGGCCAGCGGTGAAAAGTAACCCCCAGACTAACTGTTCCCCTGAAAAGAGCATCGACCCCTCACTTCCTTATCCCTACGGGATCTGTCCCACAGGGATCCTGTAAGGATAAGGACAGATCCCGTCCCTCGGGATCCCGCAGGGAAGGGAAAAGGGCTATCCTTTTAACAGAAAAAGCCCCACTATAAAGGCCAAGAGGAGGAGCCAACCCAAAGACCCCCCTTCAACTACCATAACTACCCTTCTCAAACCAGAGCATATCTTGGCTCCCACCCCCTCTAGGGCCTCGTAGAGCCCCTCTAGATCCAAGCACGAAAGTATCCCTGTCCCTCGGGATCCCTTTGGGACCTGCGGGATGGGAAGGGAGAACCATTCCCAGAAAGGCCCGGCTCTACGGAGCAACCGCTCCTGGAAGCGTACGAAAGTATCCCTGTGGGAAAAGGCCAGATAGCCCAAGAGAAGAGGCAAGAGTATGGCTGCCCAGATGGAGGAGGCAAAGGGCGCGCCGAAAAACTGAGCGAGGGCAGGTAACGACCCAGAGATCGCCTCTGCCCCCATCAACGTTCCAACCCCTGGAGGGTAGAGCCCCAGGATGACCAAGGGAAAAACCAAGAGCCAAAGGGCGGCCACCGAGGCCCATCCCTCGCGCCCTTGCAGGCGATGGTCGGGCCCGCGAGTGATGAGTCCGAGAAGGGGTGCGACGATCAACGCCGAACTCAAGGCCCCCAGACCCACTATCACTCCCTCGCCCTGCTGGAGAAGGGAGTCGTAGATCAGCCAGCGAGCAGCGAACCCCGCCGTCAGAGGGAGACCACAAAAAGAGGCTACCCCGATGCCTAAAGCAACCTTAACCACAAGGCGCTGACGAGGGGTACTGGGCAACACCTCCATCCCCACCCGCAGGACGTTCAGAGCCAAGATCAGGCTCACCGTTAGCAGTAGAACGGCCGATCCAGCGTCCGTGCCTCCAGCCAAGAGGCTCAAGGCTAAGAGCCCCATCTGAAATTGGGCCAGATAGAGACAGAGCCTCTTCTCCCGCCAGGTAGAGAGAGCCCCATAGAGAAGGGCTGACCCAGCCAAGAGAAGGAGAGCCGTTCTCGGAACCCCCACCAGCCGAGGCCACTCGTAAAAGGTCAAAAAGTAACCTCCAGTGGCCAAGGTGACCGTTTGTAAGGCGCTCCCTGATAGAAACGGTATCTCCTCAGCGGTGATATGAACCATCTGAACCGGATATAGCCCCCAGCGAACCCAAGAGGCGAGAACTATCAAGAGGGCCAAGAGTTGGGGGCTCATAGGGAAGCCTTCCCAAGAGGCCAGGAGGGAGAAGAGAAGAGTCAAGCCAGCGGTGAAATCGATGATCATCGTCCTGGTCGCCGTGCGGGGTGAAGCCCCCTGGGCGAGGCCAAAGAGGACAGTCAAGTCCAAGAGCCCCCAGCCGAGATAGAGGGTGAGAGGGTTATGGGAGAGGAGAAAGACGAGCGCTCCAGCCTCTAAGAGCAAAGTCGAAACCAAAACAGCTGTCTCTTCCCTCTCCGAAAATCGAACCCCCATACTCACCAGGAGGACAAGGGTGACCAGCAGGGCGAAGATTAAACCAGGTCCTCCGGCGTAGAGGAGAAGGTCTCTCTCCTCTGGACCGAAGGAAAGTAGGATGCCGGGGCGAGCAACCATGCCCACCGTGAAGAGAAAAGCGACTGCCGCAGATAGTAGCGCCAGAAGCCTAGAATACCGCGGGCTAAAGAGGAAAACCAAAAGAACGCCCCCCAGGAGGGCGACTAGAGGAGCGAGATAGAACATGCCCTCCCGAGCAGCGATCATTGGCCCACGACCTCCACCTCATCCCCTACCTGGGCACGTAACAGATCTCGTGCCCTGCCGTTAACCACCGCCACCGCCAACTCCTCAGAACTATCGATATAAGCGATCACCTCCCCTTCCTGGCCGTCGGCATAGGTTCGGGAAAGCCCAGCGATCTCCCGGTTTCGAACCCTCACCTTGATCTCTTCCCACGAGAGTAGGTCTCGCCGGTAGATGTTGGTCAAAAGGTTCCCGAAGCGGTCGATATGAGCCACTTGGCCCTTGAGTTTCCCTTCCCCCCTCTCTACCTGGGGAAGAGGAAAGGTCACAAGATCGTTTACCTCCTCCCCGAAAGCCAAGGGCGGGACACCCAGGGAGAGATGAGCCGCTACCGGGGCGAAGATATCGCGGCCATGAAAGACGTGGGAGATATGAGGCAGCCAGAATCTAGGGTTACTTATATCGATGATATGCTTAATTGCATGGCGGGCATCATGAGCCACATAGGTAAGGGCGCCGTTGTCGGGGGCCACGAAGAAAGCCCCGTCTGTTTGAACGATCAAGGCTCGACGTTCGCTCCCCACGCCGGGATCGACAACCACCAGATGGATGGTGCCCGCAGGGAAATAGCGGTAATGGCGGGAAAGGACAAAAGCCGCCTGGGCGATCTTTTGGGGCTCGATATCGTGGCTGAGATCCACTATTCTGGCTTGAGGGTTTATGCCGTATATCACCCCTTTCATCACCCCCACATTGCCGTCCTGCATCCCGAAATCGGTGGTCAAAGTTATCAGCCCTGTGGGCTTCAAATCCGCCTCCTCTCCGAGTTTGACGCCCCCTACCCCCTATGTTATCATCAAACCGTCCCATTTTAGCACTTTGCTCCTCTCAGCGCAATAAGAAGTGGCCCATGGAAGAAAAACCCCTTCTGACCGAGGAAGATATAGACCTTGCTAGACAGAAGAAGGCTAAGGAGTACGCCCGCCTCAGACACCGCCTCCTTTTGGCAGACCTGGCTTTAGGAGGCATGTACCTCCTCGCCTTCCTCCTCCTAGGGCCTTCCCATCTTCTCAAGGCTTGGTCCCTACGCTTGACCCCCCACCCCTTCTTGGCGGTGGCTTTCTACTTCTGCGCCTTGGCCCTAATCTATGGAGTATTGCTTTCTCCTCTGGAGTACTACGGTGGCTTCGTCCTCCCCCACCGGTATGGCCTCTCCACACAGGCCCTTAAGGGGTGGGGGCTCGACCGTGCCAAGAGCCTCTTTTTGGGCCTCCTCTTGGGGACCCTAACCCTGGAGGTGATCTACTACCTATTGCGGACTTTGCCTTCCCTTTGGTGGTTGATATCCGGCTTCTTCATCTTACTTTTTACCACCCTCCTCACCAAATTAGCCCCCGTCCTCGTTCTCCCCCTCTTCTTCCGGCTCACACCTCTCCCCGAGGGAGAGATGGCAAAGAGGCTGACCGACCTGGCCGAACGAGCGGGCACCAAGGTACAAGGTATCTTCACCATGGATTTGAGCAGCAAGACCAGAGCAGCCAACGCGGCGCTGGTGGGGCTGGGGAACACCCGCCGCATCGTATTGGGCGATACCCTCTATGAGGGTTACACCCCCGATGAGATAGAGATCATCTTGGCCCACGAGTTGGCTCACCACGCCCATGACGACATGGCCCGGGGCATCATCCTTCAATCGGCGCTCACACTGCTCGGATTCTACCTGACTCATCTGGTCTTGAGGTGGGGGGTACCTCTTTTGGGCTTGGAGGCCCCTCACGATATCGCCGCCCTGCCCCTCTTCGCTCTGACCCTGGGCGCCTTTTTCGTCTTAACCACCCCCTTGGCCAACCTCTACTCCCGCTCCCGGGAATGGGCGGCGGACCAGTACGCTTTAGAGTTAACTCGCAATCCAGAAGCCTTCATCTCCATGATGGCTAAGTTGGCCAACCAGAACCTGGCCGATGTGGAGCCTGAGCCTTGGGTGGAGTTCCTCCTCTATAGCCACCCCGCAATAGGTAAGCGGATTGAGCAAGGGAAGGAGTTCAAAAGGGCCATGGCTAGCCGCCGATCCCCTTACAGCCGCCGCGGTAACTACCAGAAGTATCTTAACCCCAACCCCCTGCAGCAGTATCTCATCCGGCGTTTCCACCAGCGGGTGGGAGAACTGGTGAGAGAGACGGGGGTCATCCGTATCCTCGATGTCGGGTGTGGCGAAGGGTTCACCATCGAGCGGCTGGATAGTGACTTCTCCATCCATGGGATAGATAACGATCTCTCCTCCCTACTAGAAGCGAGAGGGAGGAACCCCAACTCCGATTTCTACCTGGGCGATATTCGAGACCTGCCCCTCGCCTCCCACGTCTTCCCCTTGATACTCTGTTTAGAGGTCCTAGAGCACCTTCCCGATCCCCATCCGGCTCTTAAGGAGTTGAGAAGGGTGACCTCCCGCCACTGCTTGATCAGCGTCCCCCATGAGCCCTTCTTCAGGCTAGCCAATCTGTTGAGAGGCAAGAACTTGAGAGCCTGGGGCAACGATCCAGAGCATATCCACCATTGGACTGCCAGGGGGTTTATCCACCTCTTGGAGGGGCACTTCGAAATCGAGAAAGTGGTCTTCTCTTTCCCTTGGGTGATAGCCCTGTGTCGCAAAGGGTGAGAAAAGAAGCGGACTTTTTGCATCTTCGTCGCCCTCCACATCTGGAAGAGATGAGACCCCTCTACTCCAACGCCTTCGACCTAGGGAATATGGACTAGGTGCTCTGGAACATCCTCTAGAGGTTCACCAACTGGCCGGAGGGATAATCAGCCTGGCCGCCCACGTGGAACCGATCCTCGCGCCTCTCCCCCTCCTCTGTGTTCTTACATCTTGGATGATGGAGATCACCGATGCCTTCTTATCGCCGACAAGCCGCTCACAGTGGATCAGGCTAGGCACCCTTCTTCGGTAGGGAGCGGTAGATCAGATAGGCCATCCAAAGGGATGCGGCGCTAAGCAGGCTGCGGAAGATGGCGATGAAGGCCCTGGGGGTGATGTAGGCCTCGATGAGAGTGGTGGGGTCGGGAAGGCGGGAGAAGAAGCCGGGGTTCAGGGGCAGAAATATCCAGGTAGTGGTCTGGGTATTCCAGTTTAGAAGGTAGACGGCGTAGCCACCTATCTGTACCAGATGGTAGAGGAGCAGACGGGGCTCTTCGGCGATCTCCAGAGCCAAGAGGGGCAATACAGCGAAGAAATACTGTGGGTTGAAGAAGGCCAAGGAGAACATAAAGAGTAAGGCCATAGTGGCATACTTGCGCACCACCACCGGAGAGGAGAGATCCTGTTCCAGGCTACTGAAGAAGAGGATGCCATAGACGATGACAAAGATGAGAAGAGCGTCATTGAGGAGGATGGGGAGTCGGGCCATCAGTAGAAACTGACCGTGAATGCGATCCAGCAGGGCTAAAAGCCTTGGCAGCATCCCGGTGATTAGGGTCAGTAGGGCGACCCCAGCCGTCACTAGAGAGCCAAGCAGAAGTCGCCGCTCTCTGGCCAACTGCAGAAAAGCGCTGAGGAAAAAGAAGGGGGCCACTGCCAAATCTATCAGCCGGGTGAGCAAAGTAAGGGCCAGGGCTGCCAGAGAGGAGAGGGAACGGGAGCGGCTCAACAGGTAGAGGCTCAGGAGCATAAAGGTGCCGGCCACCACATCGTAGCGCCCGTAGAGATAGGAGATATAGAGACCGATGGGGTTCAGCATCCAGAAGGCCAGGGCCAGAAGAGCGCGCGAGGGCCTCTTTCTTAGCAGGGCTAGGAGTAAGAAGGCAGAGGCGAAATCGAAGAGAAGGTGGGGCAGTTTGAGAAGAAAGAGGGTGAGGTGGATAGAGGGAGCTTGGGCGATCTGCATACGCAAGTCGAAGGCCCCATAGAAGCCCTCCTCGCCCATGCTGGCCCAGAGGTCGGGCCAGATGAGTTCTTGAGGTGAGAGAACGGATTGGAAGATCCAGATGACACTTCCGTAGAGAAACGGGGGTATAGGTTGCACCCAAAGATCGGCGTTTACCTCCCCGTGGAGGGCCAGAAGGTGCGCCCGGTAGGTAGCCCAGAAGAGATCGGGATGGAAGGCCATGGGCATAAGGAGAACCCTAATGAGGAGGCCGATCACCAGCAAGATGATGACTCGCCTCTTGAAGGCGTGGTCGGTCTCCTCAGGAAAAAAGAAGCGATGAAGCGAACTTCCCAATCTAGCCCATCCCCCTTCCCTATGGGTTGCCCAGCCGGTTAAGAGATGAAGCCCTAAAACGAGGTTAACTCCTCCAGCAAGGGCCCGATATCTAACCCGTCGTACCCCATATCCGCGGCCAACTCATCGACGGTGAACTCCTGGCCCTGCTGCCAGAGACTAACCAGGTAACGGCCCGCTTCCGGGTTAGTGAACCAAAGATACCCGAACCGTTCCTCTAGGTAGCGGTGCATCTGCACCTCGAAGATCCAAGCCCGTAGGTATTGGGCCACATAGAAGGCGTCATCGACGTCGTCTAGGTGATACTCCGGCCCGATCTTCACGCCCAGGTTTTCGCCCAGGATGGAGACGTATCTCTCCTTCGCCCCGGCCAAATCGGTATGGAGTTCTTGCTCATAGAGGAGTTTGCTAGCATATCGGCGGAGGAAATAGAGTTTGTGGAAAAGGGCCAGCCTTAAATACTCCCGCCCATCCTCTACCCCTAGAATGCGACTTAACCAGCGGCGATTGATCATAAGATAGGCCAAAAGGAAAGCGTACCCCTCGGTGACGGAGTTATCGCCCATCCTGCGAAAGGCGGTGGGAAGATCCGCCCGGGTATTGACGAAATGCTCAGCGTGGCCGGCCTCGTGAAAGAGAGAGTCGTAATCCTCCCGTCCTCCCTGGGGCTTGATGACCAGTTTCACCTCCTCTGGCACCCGGATGGGTGCGCAGAAAGCCCGCGGGGATTTGAGCGGTCGAGGCTCGGTGTCCAGTTCCAGGTTCTCTTGCCTATAGAGATCGATCCCCACTCCAGCCAAGGTGTTCACCAACGAAGGGATTAACTTTTGTTGAGGGAAAAAGGCGTCGAACTGGGGCGCTCGGAAGAGATGGGCCATATCCGCGGTAGTGGCTTCGGCCTCTGGCACACCCATACTATCTAGGAAGAAGCCGAGATGAGAGAAATATACCTCTTGAGTCTCATCTAGTAGGGTCTCCATCCGCTCCGACAGTCGGGTTAGATTGAGCGCTCTCAGTTGATCACATAAAGCCACATAATTGGGGAAGCCCAGACCCTCGGCTTCACCATGGAGATTTCCCCACCTCTCCCCTCGTTCTGAGTTGGCGGTGGCTGTCACCTCGCGCCTCAATTCATCCAACCGATGACGCCTCTCCATCAAGCCTTCATTGGCTATGAGGATGGGTAGATTCATATAAGGCACTTCCTCGCCATCCCACTCCACCGTCGCCCTAAGCATAGCGTTGGTGATCTCCTCGCTGAGGTCCTTCACCTTGTTCTCTAGGTAGCCCAGAGTTAGAAACTCGGCGATATATCTTGTCCGCTTATCTATGGCTTGGTCCAAAGTCCGCTTCACGCCATCTAGCGTGAAGAGATGGGCATACCGCTCGTAGATGGGAGCCAGTTCCAACTCCTCCTTCAGCCCAGCCCATACTAGATAAACTTCGCGAGTCTCCTCTTGAGTAAAAGCCTCGATATCCCTTTCAAACTCTTCAACCATGGGGCCTCCCTCCACCTGTTAGCAGGATTTTAACGGCTGCTGCCCGTTAAGTCAAACTCGCGAGGAGGCAAATAACCTCTTAAGATGATGTTGACTTGACCGCCTAACCCACGTATAATGGATGTCAGAGGTGGTCATGGCTTGGCGAGGTAATTTGAGGGATTTCAGCCTTCCTCAACTCCTCAACCTGGTTAACCTGGGTAGAAAGACCGGAGCCTTAACCCTCGTAGAGGGGGAGAGCCGAGCAACCCTATATTTCAGGGAGGGGATGTTACTCCACGTCTCCCTAGACGGCCAAGCCCCCGATCTGCGCAACCTCCTGAAGAAGGCAGGTAAGATCAGCGAAGCGCAAAGCCCTCTTTTACCTCAGGAGGCCAGAGGCGATAAAGAATGGGGCCTGCTTCTCATCAACGCCCGCTTGGTCGAGCGGGCGGATATCATGGAGGCGGTTCGCCGCCACACCCTGGAGACGGTATACCGTCTCTTCGCCTGGAGGGAGGGGAGTTTCCTCTTCGAACCCAACGTTTTGCCGTCAGATGATAAGATCACCCCTCCTCTCCATCTAGAGAGCGTGATCCTAGGGGGGAGCCGACAGGCGACAGAGTGAAGAAGAAGTGCTCCTTACGTCTGGTAAGGGCGGAGGCCACACTGGCTCCAGGCTTCCTCGATGTGACAGAGGCAGCACAGGATTAATATTTATGGTATAATAGTAAGGGAAAGGAACGGGGTAATTAGGCTCTTTGACAAGAGAGGATTGGCTTGGGGGAGCCTGGTTGAGCCAGGCTGAGAGGATGGCCTTGTTGTCATCGACCCTTTGAACCTGATCTGGATAATGCCAGCGTAGGGAAGCAGAAGTTCAAAAGGCTTGCTCGCCTCCGCTTGGCAGCAGCCTTTTCATTTTTCAGGAGGTAAAGATGTTTAAGATCACTCCGCCCCCCGAGTGGGGGGTCGAACCGGTCCCTGAGAGACACCGAGTACTAGGCTTTTTCGATTACTTCGCTTTATGGTCTAGCCTGGGCGTGGGGCTCTTAGTGCTCTTGGCGGGCACTCTCTTGGTCCCTGGTTTGGGTCTGGGACAGGCGCTTGTGGCCGTTCTCATCGGCACCGCCCTGGGCGTTCTCCTCCTGGCCCTGGCGGGAGTGGTGGGCAGCGACAACGCTATCCCCACCATGGTGCTTTTGCGTCCCGTACTGGGTCTGCACGGCTCCTATCTGCCCACCCTTTTGAACCTCATACAACTCATCGGCTGGGGTTCCTTCGAGATAATCATCATGGCCCAGGCGGCCAATAGCATCACTAAGAGCCTCTTCGGCTTCTCCAACTACCCCATCTGGGTCTTCCTTTTCGCCGCCTTCTGCACCCTTCTGGCTATCGGGGGGCCCTTAGTGGTGGTGAGACAATGGCTGGAGAAGTTCGCCGTCTGGCTAGTTTACGCCATCACCATCTGGCTCACCTGGTACCTCTTCAGCCACTACGATATAAGGGGGCTCCTTCGAGCCCCAGGGACAGGCGGGCTACCCTTCTGGCTAGCCGTAGACCTGGTAGTGGCTATGCCCATCTCCTGGATGCCCCTAGTGGCCGACTATAACCGCTTCGCCAAAAAGACAGCCCAAGCCTTCTGGGGGACCTATCTAGGCTATTTTCTAGCCAACATCTGGTTCTACGCTTTGGGAGCCCTCTTCGTCTTGGCTCTGAAGACCGAGGATCTGATCCCAGCCATCATGGCCGTGACCGGGGGTTGGGTGGCCCTCCTCCTCATCCTGGTCGATGAGACCGACAACGCCTTCGCCGACATCTACTCCGCCGCCGTCTCCAGCCAAAATGCCCTGCCCAAAGCGAAGCAGTGGCTGCTGGCAACGGTCATAGGTTTCGTCTGCTTCCTCTTGGCCGCTCTCGTGCCCATCGCCCAATACGAAGGGTTCCTCTTGCTCATCGGCTCCGTCTTCGTTCCCCTCTTCGGGCTTTTAGCCGCCGACTATTTCGTGCTCCACAGAAGAAAGTACCAGACAACGGAACTCTATCGTGATGCCCCACCACGAGCCAGATATTGGCATTGGCTAGGACTCAACCCGATAGCCTTGGGAGTCTGGATTATAGGGATATTCGCCTATCACTACATTACGCGGAATCTACCACATCTAGGCGCCTCCATCCCCAGTTTCGTAATCACCCTCCTCGTATATTTGGTCCTAGCCAAGATGGAAAATGTGGTAGTGAGGAGGGAGTCATGAGCAACCTGAGCGAGAAAGTAGCCGAGGTCCTAGAGCGGATACGCCAGGAAAAGCCCCTCCTCCACCATATCACCAACTTCGTGGTGATGAACGACACGGCCAACGTCACCCTCCACGTGGGGGCCTTGCCGGTAATGGCCCACGCCAAGGAAGAGGTAGCCGATATGGTTGGCATGGCGGGAGCGTTGGTCCTCAACCCGGGGACCCTCACGCCCCGCTGGGTGGATTCCATGATCGTAGCAGGTCGGAAGGCCAATCGATTGAGCATCCCCATCGTCCTCGATCCGGTGGGAGCGGGGGCCACGCCCCTGCGCACGGAGAGCAACCTGCGCCTCTTAGGGGAACTCAAAATCGCCATAGTGAGGGGCAACTCCGGGGAGATCGGCGCCTTAACCGGCTTGGGAGGAGTGGTCAAAGGGGTGGAGAGCGTCGTGGAGGTAGAAGATCCCATCGCCGTAGCCAAGGCCCTAGCCCAAAAATATGGACTCACGGTAGCCATCACCGGCGCGAGGGATATAATCTCTGACAGAGAACGGGTGATGGCTGTGGACAACGGCCATCCCATGCTCAAGACCATCACCGGCACCGGCTGCATGGCCACTACCATGATCGCCGCCTTCGCCGCTGTAGAGGAGGATTACCTCCTGGCGGCCGCGGGAGGGCTGGTCTCCTTCGGCCTAGCCGCCGAAATAGCCGCTCGCCAAGCCAAAGGGCCGGGAAGTTTCAAGGTGGCCCTCTTCGATGCCCTCTACAACCTCTCAAAGCAACAGATAGTGGAAGGGGCTAAGGCTCTCTTTTTAGGAGGGTGAGATGGACTGGACTCTATATGTGATCACCGATGCCCAGTTGTCGCGGGGGCGTTCCCACCTGGAGGTGGCCCGAGAGGCAATCAAGGGAGGAGCCTCCCTCATCCAATTCCGGGACAAGGAGATGACCACTCGGCAACTGGTGGAGACGGCAGGGAAGATAAAGGAGTTGACCGAGGGGGCCGATATCCCCCTCATCATAAACGACCGTCTGGATGTGGCCTTGGCCGTGGATGCGGATGGTGTCCATGTGGGGCAAGATGATATGCCAGCCGCCTTGGCCCGGCAACTTATAGGGCCTCATAAGATCTTGGGGGTTTCTGCCTCTACCGTGGAGGAGGCCCGCCAAGCGGAGAGAGAGGGAGCCAACTACGTATCGGCCTCGCCCGTCTTCACCACCCCCACCAAGCCCGATGCTCCACCTCCCACGGGCCTGGAGGGGCTGAGGGCTATCGTTGAAGCCGTCAACCTACCGGTGATAGCCATCGGCGGGATAGATGAAAAGAATGCAGCAGAGGTGATGGAGGCTGGTGCCCAAGGGGTGGCGGTCATCTCCGTCGTGGTCAGCGCCCTCGACATCGCCGCCACCGCTCGCCGCCTGCGGGAAACCGTGGAAACAGCCCACAAAGCGAGGTAACCAAACTAGAGGAGGTTAGACTTGTCCCAAGTTCGAGCACAGAGTTTCGATCAGGTTATCGACAAGATAGGTTATGGTCCCTTCCAGCGCAAATTGATGGTCATCTGTGGTGTGGGCTGGGCGGCCGACGCCATGGAAGTTCTGCTCATCTCCTTCGTCCTACCCGCGGTCATCAAGGAGTGGGGGCTGAGCAAAGCGCAGGCTGGCTTCATCGGCACCTCCATCTTCTTGGGCATGTTGGCCGGAGCGTGGTTCTGGGGCACCATCTCCGACTATATCGGTCGTAAGGTCGGCTTCCAAGCCACGGTACTCATCGACTCCCTCTTCGGCCTCCTCTCTGCCCTCTCCCCCAACTACATCTTCTTGGCCCTATTCCGAGGGATCACCGGCTTTGGGGTAGGTGGTACCTTGCCGGTGGACTATTCTATCTTCGCCGAGTACCTCCCCACGGAGAAGAGGGGGAGATACCTGGTCTACTTGGAGAGTTTCTGGGCCCTGGGGACCATTGTGGCCGCAGGCTTGGCTTGGCTGATCGTGCCCCATTTCGGCTGGCGGCCCCTCCTGGCTGTCTCTGCCTTGCCCGGCGTGATCATATACTTCATCCGCCGCCACGTTCCCGAATCGCCTCGCTACCTCCTAGTGAAGGGAAGGGAAGAAGAGGCTCGGGAGATCCTGCGGAAAGTGGCGGAAGAGAACGGGGTCGCCCTCTCCATAGAGCGGCTGGAGAGCGAAGAGGGGAAAGGGAAAGTGACAGTGGCTGCCCTCTGGACCTCCTCCTTCGCCCGTTCCACTCTCATGTTGTGGATCACTTGGTTCTCCATCTCCCTAGGCTATTACGGGGTCTTCATCTGGCTTCCCAGCATATTTGTGCAGAAGGGTTTCGCCTTCCTGAAGACCTACCAATACGTCTTTCTCATGGCCCTGGCCCAATTGCCGGGCTACTTTTCGGCCGCCTATCTAGTGGAACGTGTGGGCAGGAAGGCGACCTTGGGAGCCTATCTGGTCCTGAGCGGCCTCTTTACCTACCTATTCGCCGTGGCTGGGGGCCTGCCCATGATCGTGGCTTCGGCCATACTTATGTCTTTCTTCTGCCTGGGGGCCTGGGGCAGTCTCTACGCCTATACTCCTGAACTCTACCCTACCGAGATCCGCTCCACAGGCATGGGGTGGGCTAGCGGCATGACCCGCATCGCGGGGGCCATAGCCCCCACCCTAGGGGGGATGCTCCTACCCCTCTCCCTCCTTTTGCCACTCTCCCTCTATGCCGTGGCCTTCGGGGTAGGAGGGTTGGTGGTCATCCTCTTGGGTATGGAAACGCGGGGCAAGCCCCTGCGAGATACGGTCTAAGAGGTGGTCGCCACCGGGGGGTATCAATGGGAGCCTGTCCTCTCTAGTAGCACCCTGGCGTTAATCAAGGAGGATGATATGCGCATCACCGAGATAGGCGAATTCGGCCTCATCGACCGCGTGAAGGAAGTCATCGGCCCCCCAGGGGCCGGGGTGGTGGTGGGCATCGGCGACGATGTGGCCGTCCTCCGCGCCCGAGGGGACAAATACCTCTTAGCCACCTGCGACATCCAGGTAGAAGGGATCCATTTTCTTAAGGAGGCGATCTCTCCCTACCAGTTGGGCCGCAAGGCGGCGGCCATAAATATAAGCGATATCGCGGCCATGGGAGGGGTGCCCACTTACCTTCTGGTATCCCTGGCCCTTCCTAAGGAGACCACTGTAGAATATGTAGATGGCCTCTACGAAGGGCTCAAAGAAGAGACAGAGATGGCCGGGGTCCAGATAGTGGGGGGCAATATGTCCCATTCGTCGGGGGTGATGGTCGACATATTCCTTCTGGGAGAGGTGGAACCGGAGCATCTATTGCTACGCTCTGGGGCTCGCCCCAGCGACAAGGTGCTGGTCACAGGCAGCGTAGGGGATTCAGGGGCCGGCTTGGCGCTCCTCCTCGACCCCACAAGAGACCACTCAGGGGAAGAGGCCAAAGAGGTATTGAAAGCCCACCTAACCCCTACCCCGCGACTCAAAGAGGGGAGAGCCATCGCTCGCGCGAGAGTAGCCACTTCCATGATCGACGTTAGCGATGGGACGGTAAGCGATATGAGCCATATCTGCGAGGCCAGCGGGGTAGGGGTTAGACTATGGGCTGATGCTCTCCCCATCTCTCCCGCCACGCGCGCCGTCGCCGAGGATTTGAGCAAAGAGCCTTTGGAATGGGCCCTCCACGCGGGCGAGGATTACGAACTCCTCTTCACCGCCCCAGCCGACAAAGCGGAGGAACTGGCCGCTTTGGTAGAAGATGAGACCGATACACCGGTGACCATCATCGGCGAGATCATCGAGAAGGGGATGAACCTGGTGCTTCCCAGTGGCAAAAGCCTCCCTTTAGAGCCGAGGGGCTGGGATCACTTTCGGAGGAGGTAAGATGAAAAGAGCCCTAACCATCGCCGGCTCCGATTCGGGGGGCGGGGCTGGTGTCCAAGCCGACCTCAAGACCTTCGCCGCCCTGGGGGTCTACGGCATGAGCGCTCTCACCTCCATCACCGCTCAAAACACGGTGGGGGTGCAAGGGATCTACGACCTCCCTCCGGAGTTCGTGGGGCTCCAGATAGACTCCGTGATGGCCGATATAGGTGCTGACGCCGTCAAGACAGGGATGCTCTCTAACACGAGGATAATAACCATAGTGGCAGAAAAACTAAGGCGATACCAGGTGAAGAACCTGGTGATCGATCCGGTGATGATCGCCAAAAGCGGGGACCCCCTCCTGGAAGAAGAGGCTCATGTTACCCTGGTCCATGACCTCTTTCCCCTGGCCAAGGTGGTTACTCCCAACCTCCACGAGGCCAGGGTCTTATCCCGCTTTCCCATCTCAAACCTGGAGGATATGAAAAAGGCCGCCAAGGCGATCCATAGGCTGGGGCCGCAGAATGTGGTGGTTAAAGGGGGGCATCTAGAGGGAAAGAGCGTTGACCTCCTTTATGACGGCCATCGGTTTCTGGAATTCCCCGGCCCTCGCATCAATACTAAAAACGACCACGGTACCGGTTGCACCTTCGCCTCGGCCATAGCCGCCGCATTGGCCAAGGACCAGGATGTGCCCACTGCGGTGAAGGCAGCCAAGGAGTACATCACCCAGGCTTTGCAAGGAGCCATCGATTGGCATTTGGGGCAAGGCCACGGCCCGGTGCACCATTTCTTCGCCCTATGGTAGCATCAGCCTTTTGACACCGTCGCCCATTTGGGTTACCATCTCTTCACTGGAGGCGAGAAAAATGACCGATCTGCAGAAGATAGCCCAAGCAGCCCTGGAGGCCCTAGAGGCCGAGAACGCCGCCCGGGAGAAGGCCCTCCCCCTCTCCCGGCAACTGGTTAGACATTCGGCCAATACCATCCGCGCCGTACATCGAGGAGAACTGGCCGAAGCGAAAAAGATGTTGGCCCAGGGTAGAAGGTTGGCCCAGGAACTGAAGAGCAGCCTCACCGAGCATCCCGACCTCTACCACTCCGGCTACACCCAGGATGCCCTCAAGGAGCTCGCGGAGGCGAATATCACCTACGCCCTCATAGCCGGGGAGGAGGTCCCCAGCCCCAAGGAACTAGGGGTAGAGTATCCGGCCTATCTCAAAGGGTTGGGGGAAGCGGCAGGGGAGATGAGACGCCATATACTGGATCTCATCCGGCAGGGAGAGACGGAAAGGGGTGAAGAGATCCTGGCTTCCATGGAGGATATATACAGTGTCCTGGTGACCATCGACTACCCCGAGGCTATAACCCATGGTCTCCGTCGCATCACGGACATGGTACGGGGGGTTCTAGAGAGGACGCGGGGCGATCTCACCCTAGCCATCCGCCAAACCGAACTGGAGAGGGCACTCAAGGAGTTCGAGGAGAGGAACCTGGGATAGCCTTCCCACCTTCCCTTCCACTCAGTTAAACCCTTCTGGACTTGAAAAAAGCAAGGAGTTATACTTTAATTGAGTTAAAAATATTGCAGAATTTTAGTGAATCACTAAAATTAGTGATACTTTTCAACTAACGGTGAGCAACATGCCACGAACTTTGTCCAAGCTAGAAGCCACCTTGGTATCTCGATTGGAACAGCAAGAAAAAACCATTGTAACTCTACAGGACATAATGGAGATACTTGACTGCTCCTACGAACACGCGGGGTTCATAGCCCATAAACTCGAAAAACAACGTTGGCTTTCTCGACTCGAACCGGGGAAATACCAGTTTGTTCCCACGAGCTGGGGACCAGATGTGAACCCTCTTCTGGCAGGAAGTGTACTTATCGAACCCTACTATTATTCTTATGCCACCGCCAACCATTTCTATGGCTTCACCCCTCAAATCCCAGCGGTAGTCTATGTTGTCACCACCAGGATCAAACGCCCTACAGAAATCAGAGGCATAGAGTATAAGTTTGTCACTCTAAAGCCAGGTAAATTCTTCGGATATACGATACAACAAGTCCTCACGTCTGAGGTCCTGATGGCCGAGCCAGAGAAAGCAATCGTAGATTCAGTGGACAAGGTGACTTATGCAGGCGGGATTGCTGAAGTCGCCAGAGTGATCCATTCTGTCAGAAACAAACTGGTACACGGTGGTGAAGACGGTTTAGAGCTAACCAGGCTTGTTGATTACGCACTGAGAATGC
>DAOULQ010000051.1:0-1976 GCA_034419095.1 Anaerolineae bacterium
TTCGCACCATATCAAACCTTCGCCTATCCTCGTACCTGACGTACTACAGACATGGCATCCCGAGTCAACCGTGTGATCTCGTCGAACCTGCCCGCCGAAATCAGGTTGGCCTTAACCAACCAGCTCCCTCCACAGCAGTGGACGCTCGGCTGGGCCAGATAGTCCGCCAGATTGTCCTGGTTGATACCCCCCGTGGGAATGAACTTGACGCCTCTATAAGGAGCGGCAATGGCTTTCAACATCCGGACCCCACCTAACGCCTCGGCAGGGAAGAACTTGAGTATGTTCAATCCTTTGTCCAACGCCATATCGATCTCGGTCGGTGTTGCCACCCCTGGGGTGACGGGTATCTCTTTCTGCAGACACCAATCGACCACCTTAGGGTTGAACCCGGGAGAAACGATAAATCGAGCACCTGCAGAGACCGCCCTGTCAGCCTGATCCACGGAGAGCACAGTCCCCGCCCCGACGATGATCTCTGGCAGGCTTAGGGAGATCTGCCGGATCGCCTCCTCGGCTGCTTCCGTCCGGAAGGTGATCTCGGCGCATGGCAGTCCGCCTGCCAACAGAGCTCTGCCAAGTTCGACTGCATCCTCAGCCCGCTCAATCTTTACAACCGGCACCACGCCGAGAATCCCCAATTTCTCAAGCACGTCTGTCATCGTTTGCCTCCCCTCGCTATGATCTTGGCGACGTCCTACCTTTTTCAAGGTATCAAACCCAATAGCTCATCCTGATGCGACATCCCCTCGCTATTTGGACTCCTTGTAGACCTCGGGGTTCACTACGTATGGGGGACGCTCGCCGCGCAAGACCTGCAGCGCATTCTCCACAGCCAAAGTCCCCATGCGCAGGATCGATTCATAGGTAGCGGCACCGATATGGGGTGTGGCGATGAAGTTATCTAATCTCACCAAAGGGCTAGCGGTGGCAGGTTCCTCCTTGAAGGCATCCATCGCTGCGCCGGCGATCCAGCCCTCCTGCAAGGCGCGCTGCAGAGCCTCTTCATCCACCAACTCTCCCCGAGCGGTGTTTATCAGGTAACTGGTGGGTTTCATGGCCCTCAGTTCCTTCTCGCCAATGAGATTGGCACGTTCTGGAGTGAACGCGCAGTGGAGGGAGATGAAATCGGCCTCTTTTAGCAACTGCTCCAAGGGCAGATACTCCACACCGTAGCGATCGGCCAGCTCTTCGTCTGGGTACCCAGTCTGCACCAGGACCTTCATATCGAAAACATAGGCTCGCCGGATCACCTCCCTGCTTATCCAACCTAGTCCCACTATGCCCAACGTTTTCCCCGCCAGTTCGGTCCCCCTCACCCTCTCCCAAGAGCCTTCCCTGACACTCCTGTTGTGCTGGGGGATGCATCTAGCCAAAGATAGCATGAGGCCCAAGGTCAACTCGGCCACGGCGATGTGGTTCGTTCCCGGTGTGTTGGTGACCACTACCCCGGCCGCTGTAGCCGCTTCTAGATCGACCCTATCCACCCCCACGCCATAGCGAGAGAGGACCTGGAGTCTCGCTCCGGCGTTTATCACCTTCGCTGTAACTTCATCTAAGCCCAGGATGGCCCCATCCACTTCTCTTATCAACTCCACCATCTCCACCTCTTTCAAGGGGCGATCCAGGGGACTCTCTACTATCTGGTAGCCGGATTCCTCCAAGAGTTCCTTGTGTCTCCCAGGGGTCTTACGGAAGGAGCGAGCGGTAACTAGTATCTTCATATATCCCTCCTATTTCAGGATCGACATCCCACCATCGACGGAGATCGCTTGGCCGGTGCACCAATCGGACTCCTCGGAAGCGAGATAGAGGACCGCTCCGGCGATATCTTCTGGTTGGCCCAGCCGCCCCAGAGGGGCGATGGTGGTTAGTTCCTCCCTCTCAGCCGCATCCGTCGCTCCTAGAAGCATATCGGTGTAGGTGGGACCTGGACAGATGGCATTCACCGTGATCCTATGAGGGGCCAATTCGAT
>DAOULQ010000052.1:0-15724 GCA_034419095.1 Anaerolineae bacterium
AGTACCAGCAAACTGGCAGTGAAGTTCGATCGGCAAAGTCAATCAAGAGGGAAGTCTTTCCGTATCCGGCCGCGGCAGAAATGAGGATGAGTTTGCGGTCTAGATGTTCTTCGATGAAGTGGACCAAGCGGGACCGGTGCAATAACCCTTCTGGCGCGCGAGGGAGCTCTATCTTGCTCTCCATGAAGGGAAGAGAGGAGTACAACTCTTGTTGCTTCATGACTACACCATGTGCCAAGTCGACCGCACAGTCACAATGGTTGCCTGCTTACATTATACGCGGGGAAGGTCTGGGGCTCAAGAGCTGCGTCTACGCTAACCTCTGAGAATGGAGGCGTGGTCAAGGAGTGCGTCTTCTTTTGGCTCTCGGGTGCGCCGGTCGAAGCCCTCTCAGTCGGGGCGAGAGAAGGCAAGCGGCTCTCATGGCCCTCCGACAGGTGAGCGCAGGGAATTCCTGGGTTGTACAGTGACGAGAGCACGGCCGGCGAGAAGAATCAGGAGTTTACGGTGTAAAGCTTTGGGGTCCTCCTGGGCACCGCTGGGAGGCGAACACTTTGGAGGGGCTTTACGGCGTAAACTTCGTATGGTGCTCTGGGAGAAAGCGAGATGCGATAGTACCCCACAGGAAATTGGTGATCACAAGCCCCAGCAGGGCTGATACTTATAGTATCCAATTAGCACTCACTACACACACCTTTTTCCCTTCATTGGCAACCGTCCCATCACCTAAGTGATTCTCTATGCTCCATCGACCCAAGAAGCCACCATCAGATTCTGGAAGTCCAGTCCATGGCGAGGCCTGTGATGATTCTCTCGTGGTAAGATACATCGATCATGCATGGCCATTGATATCCACTTCCCTTGCGAATCTAAACACTTCGTCTCTTCCGATGACATCTCCTTGGTGGTCATCTAGGTTCTTTTCTGAGACTCCTGGCCGTCTCGGAGCAAGAGGCCCCCAGGACAAGCCAGGGCTCCGTTTCGGGCAGCTGGTTCCTCCGCACGCCTGCAGGATTGCGGTGGCACAACATTGCATCCGCTAACCCCCGGTGGTACACTGGGCCGAACGGTCCACGTCCCCCATCCTGCGGCTGGGAGATAGCGAGCTGGACTTCAATCACCCTGCTGGGGGCTTCAGCATTTGGTGGCAGAGTCACAGGCGGAACGAAAGGTTGTGGCCACAGTGAGCAGACGGGATGAGGCACTATACCTAACACCGACCGAGCGTCGCTTACTCAACTGCTTAGTTCGTAATGCAGGACAGGTTGTGTCTCACAGGGAGCTCATGGAGGGGATGTCATCTGGAAACCGCAGGGTCAGCATCGGCAATCTGCGATCGTGCATCTCGCGTCTCCGTAACAAAGTGGAGGTAGATCCAGCGCTTCCCAGGGTTATCATCACTCACCACCAGCAAGGGTATTCTTTTGCTGGCGCAGAAGGGGCGCGGTGGTTTCCACAATTGGAACAACCGTGATCAGTGTTGTCTTGGGACGGTGGGGGTTGCCCTTGTGTGATTGCCATGCAGCGGCTCAACGTTAAGCCCCTACCATCGTTATGGGGAAGGCGGGTACAGCTTTCCTTTCGAGCTTTAGCCGATGCTTACCTCGTAGACGGCTCCTTACGAAAGACCCTCTGCACCCTTGGCTAATGACATCGATTGTCGTCGTCATTTTGCCATCGTACCACTTCGCAGGACTGCGAAGTGGGCTCACTACTCCTCAGAGATGCTGAGCTGCTAGGGCCAGATAGAGGGGGCCCGATAGGTGAGGGACCCGGACTCTCCTTGAAGGGCTTGGCTGCCCTGGGAGGGAGGCACCATTTGAGTTAGCAACATTATCTTAGGCGTTTTTCTCGCCATATCTACTCAACTCTAGTGGCGCGCGTCAATACAATCAGGCCGATTCTCCTACGATAAGCATACTTATGTGAGGAGATGCTGAGAGGACGAGATGCGGAGAATACGTAAAACGCTCACCAAGCAAATCTGGCCTGCACTGGCTAAGACGGTTTGTATTTCAGAACGGGGGATAGGTCGATAGTGCGGCAGCTAGTTGGCGGAAGGCTCGTGGCGGTGCTGAGGATCTTAAATTGAAGGATCCACCTCACCGCATGCATAACAGCCTGTGTCTGTGTGGTCGCGGAGCAGCCAATTGAGAAAGCCCTCTATCGTGTCATAAGACTATAGGCGTTTGTTTCAGGAACCTGACGCCGAAATTCACTATCTCGGCGACAGAAACCCATTAGCGTCGCTCTGTCGATTCCATGCCTCGTATCATCCCGACAATTACCACCCCCTCCGAGAGCGCTCAAGGAACCGCATAGCATACTCATCTCGCCCCAGCAAAAGGTCACAGGCGGCTATTGTCTTGCGAATCTCGATAGCGAGGGGATCTAGGATGGCACAGGTCAGCCCCGCTACCACAGCCATAGCCAGAAACGTGCTATTGATCAGACTACGCTCTGGCAAGCCAAAGGAGATATTGCTCCCTCCAAGGGTGATATTAACTCCTAGGTTCATACGGATCAACCTGATCACCTCTAGGGTTACCTCACCTGCCGTATCGTCCGCTCCCACGGTCATTGCCAAGGGGTCGATGATCACATCTTCACGAGGAATGCTATAAGTCTCAGTAGTAGCTACGATCTTTTTCGCTATCTCCAAGCGCCGCTGAGCCTCCTTGGGGATGCCCTCTTCATCCATGCACAATCCGATCACTGCGCAACCATATTCCTTCACCAAGGGAAGCACCGCCCTTAGAGAAGCCTCCTCACCAGTAACCGAGTTCACAAGAGGCTTACCCGGACAAACCGCCAAGGCAGCACTTAAGGCTTTATGGTTGGCCGTGTCGATGGAGATGGGCACATCTACCGCCTCAGCCACTGTCTGCACCGCTAGGGGGAGGATCCTCTCTTCATCGACATCCACAGCGCCCACGTTGACGTCGACAACTTGCGCGCTGGCTTCCACCTGAGCTAAGGCTTCCTGTCGAACGAATGACATATCACCTCGGGTCAGGGACTCGGCCAATCTCTTCCTGCCGCTGGGGTTGATACGCTCACCGATAATGATGAATGGGCCCTCGCTGCCAATCGTTACGTTCCTTGCACGCCCCTCCAATAGAGTGCGCACGGCTTACTCCCTCTTCTGCCCTGTAATTGCGTGCTTCCAGGGGCTGTTCTTAGTCTATTGCGAGTAGCTGCTTGGCCTTTCGTACCGCCGACGCCGCATCCGGAGCATAGCCATCTGCTCCTATCTGCTCAGCATAACCCTCCGTCAGAGGCGCCCCTCCTACCATTATCTTGACAGTATCACGTAACCCTGCCTCAACCAACGCGCGTATAGTACTCACGATACCTGGCATGGTTGTAGTCAGCAGGGCGGACATGCCTACCACGTCTGGCCTCTGCTCTCGCACAGCAACCACGAATCTCTCGGGAGATACATCTACACCCAGGTCGGTGACCTCGAACCCCGCTCCTTCCAACATCATGGAAACCAGGTTCTTGCCTATATCGTGTAGATCCCCCTTCACCGTGCCCATCACTGCACGACCCGTGGTTTCCAACTCTCCTTCGACCAATAGAGGTTTCAAGACGCCCAAGCCGGTCTTCATGGCTCGTGCCGCTATGAGCATCTCCGGCACGTAGAACTCGTGAGATTCGAAACGCGCTCCAACTTCACTCATTGCAGGAATGAGACACGTGGAGACGATTTCCGATGCCGACGCACCCTCGTTTAGCGCCCGTTCCACAAGCTCTTTCACCGCGGAGACGTCGCCAGCGATGGTCTTTTGGTAAATCTGTGTCAACTTCATGTTCGGTTCCCTCCACACGGTTAGTTAATGGAAGATTGCCGACACCAACCTCACTCTAGAAAGCCCGACGGGAAAAAGAGCGCTCTCGGCCAACTTCCTCCAGTTACGCGCTAACATACACAGGCTCGAATTCGACTAGGTCAAGATTGTCGTTAATGCCTCTTTCGAGGCGACACGAGGATAACCATGAACCTTCCATACATGGTCACATGGACAGTATTGTGACTAACCCCGTCTTGTCAACCCAACACGCTCTTCCAGGACTCTTGTCTGGAGCCTCCTGTGCAATTTTGGATGATGTTAGGATCCCCACCTGCGTCTCGCCATACTGGCTGCCAACTTGACCGCTTCAATCATGCTGGTAGGATTGGCGGTTCCCTTCCCCGCCTTGCCGAAAACCGTACCGTGATCCACCGAGGTGCGAATGATGGGCAAACCTAAAGTGACATTCACCCCCTCAATGAAGCCCAGCAACTTAATGGGGATATGCCCCTGATCGTGGTACATAGCCACCACACCATCAAAGAGCCCCTTCCCGATCTCCTGCCCGCTAGTAGCCCGGAAGAAAGCGGTGTCCGCGGGGATGGGTCCAGCAACGTTTAACCCCAATCGCTGTGCTTCCTCGACCGCTGGCGCGATCTCCTCTATCTCCTCCCGACCGAAAAGCCCTCTCTCTCCTGCATGAGGGTTCAGACCTGCCACTGCGATACGCGGCTCAGCGATGCCTATCTGTTGCAAAGCGTCATGGGTCAACTGGATGACCTTCAGAATCCTCTCTTTCTTGATCAGGTCACACGCTTCTCTCAGGGAAACGTGGGTCGTTACATGGCTTACTCTTAACTGGCTCGCCACCAACATCATTGCCACGTTCTTGGCTCCGCACAGCTCCGCCAAGATCTCGGTGTGGCCGCTATAATGATAGCCTGCCTTATTCAGAGCCTCCTTGTTTATCGGGCCAGTGACTATGGCGTCGATCTCCCCTTTTAGAGCCAATTCCACCGCTCTATGGACATAGTCGAAGGCTGCCTTTCCAGCCATGGGGTGCACGCGCCCTCGCACTAACCTTTGAAGATCTACGTTCTTTAGGTCCAAGACCTCGATTACCCCCTCCTCGAAGTCCGCCTCCTCCATCTCCCCTATTACTTTGACCTCGTGCGGAAGGCTCGTGATCTGCACTGCGGCTCTCATCGTCTCTGCATCTCCAATGACCAAAGGAGCACAGACCTCACGGATCTCCCTTCGTGACAAGGCCATAGCTACTATCTCCGGCCCTGCCCCCGCAGGGTCTCCCATAGTCACCCCTAGTATCGGCTTTCTACCCATAACTCAACCCCTCAGATGGAGAATGGCTCGCACTATAGCTTTCTCGTCACCAAAGCCACCAGCCTTGGTGGCAAGCGTCAACCCCTTGTAAGGTCCCTGCAGTACACTCCCAGCTGAAATACCTGGAGATATCTCCTCTTCAACCTGGATCGCTGAAATGCCGCAAGCCCTACAGGTGTGAATCGCAGTTGTTCCCCCGGTCAGGAAAAGCGCAGAGAGATTGCCTTTTTCGACGACAAGTCTGGCTATCTCACCCAGAATCTGTGCTACGTCTTTCCGCCTCTCGGCAACATATTCTTCGAAAACGAAACTAATGACAACATCCCTCTTCTCGCCCAGCCGGAGATTAATCTCGTTCAAAACCCGGCTCATCTCTGTAGAACGCTTTGTCTTGTCGAGAACATGAGTTATGCGTGGCTGTACTAGGCAAGCCTTCAGCTCTTCTTGTAGGCTCCTCACTTGTTCAACGGTGGTCCGGTGGTAGCTACCAGCGACCACCAACACCGGCAAGCCACACCTTCTATCCCTACTCTTTATCACGCGATTTCCGCGCAGGCCAAAAGCTGCTGGCAGCCCATGGGCCAAACCCGCTGAGCCACAGGCAAGCCAGCGATCGTGGAGCAAGGAAGCGACCTCAGCAATGCAACGCAAATGATGCTCGTTCGTTGCATCGACCACCAGAATCTCCTCAGGTCGTCTCTCTATTTCTTCAGCCAGCGCTCTAGACCCACGATTAACCACTGCAAGGCCTACATGCGCCACCTTGCGCTTCACCTGCTGAGCAAGAAGGGTAGGTATATGAGCAGTAATAGGACATTCGGGGTCCATGGCTAACGAGGTTTCGTTCAGCGGCAAACCGTTCACCAATTGCTGGCCCTCTACCGTAGTGCGGCCGTTGGCTGGGAAAGCCGGGGCTACTACAGCTTTTTCAAAGCCGAGCTGGTCCATAATAGCTTCCAGTTCGGCTCCTACATTGCCCCGCAACGTAGAATCGATCTTCTTGTAGATCGGCACTCCTGCAACTTTTCGCGCTGCCTCTCTGGCCTTCTCATAAGCCTCCTCCTGGCTGTACCCGCGGCTTTCCGTGTCGATGGCCAAGACGTCCCAATCTCCTAACGCATCGTCGTCAATAAGCACGAGCGTATGCAGTCTTTGCTTGCTGAACTGGACTGCCGTATCCAGCGCTCCTGTCAGATCATCAGCGATAATCACAAATCGATTCATACTCTCCCTCTTGCCTACTCACCTACCACGACGGCCTTTGCATCCTTCAGAGCCCTGACCTTTTGCGAACCACCGTGGAGCACTATGTGCTTCAGGAAGGTCAATTGACACTTGCTACGTGTCCAAAACACCGCATGACCTTCTGGGCCTCTGTCGGACAACATTCATACCGGACAGATAAGAAGACCGGGAGCCGCGAGGGGCCATTCTGATACGACCTAACCATCGGGATTGCGCAGGCAGGGTAGCCATTCGTAGCTTTCCAAGTTAACAATTGGGGAACTTGACATGCTTACCATTCTTCCTGCGGATAGCAGACCATCATCACCGCAAAGCCTAAGGCTCAGATGGAAACCTATACCCTGGAACGCGCGATACTCTGGATGATCCCACAGGGCTACCAATTATACTTGCCATATTCTAGGGCTGCCTGAAACATGGCGCGAATGTTCTGCGGTGGAACCTCTGGCTGAATGTTATGCACGGGAGCAAGAACATAGCCACCCCCGACGCCCAAGTCATCGATTCGCTTCTTGACCTCCTGATAGACCTCTGCGGTGTCACCATAGGGTAAGACGTGCTGCGTATCGATCGCTCCCCAGAACATCATCTTGCTGCCGAATTCCTTCTTCAATCGCTTCGTCTCCATTCCAGCCGCTGACACCTGCACCGGGTTCATTGCATCTACGCCAATGTCTATGAAATCGCCGATAAGGGGCGAAACAGCGCCATCTGTATGTAGTACGAGCTTGGCGTCGGTATGACTCTTTATGTGCTCGTAGAGCGTTTTTTGTCGTGGCTTGATCATGCGCCTGTATAGGCCCGGAGAAATGAGAGGGCTATTCTGCGTACCCAAATCGTCTGCGCAATATACAACATCTACGTATCTGCCGGCGGCCGAAAGCAGCCTATCTATCATCTGCAATTGAACTTCTACCCCTTTGTCCAGAAGGCAGCCAGCAAATCGAGGATTTGCTATCAGATTAATATACCAATTCTCGAATCCACACATTCTCTCGCCAAGGGAGTTGACTCGCCCCGGAAGTGCCATAACAATCGCATAGTCCGTATTGTGGTAGAGCTCCCTCGCCCTCTGCTGAAGCTCTCCCATTTGCCTTGCACTCGGAGGCTCTGGCCAATCATGCGTCCTGAGACTTGCCATATCGGGTCCCCCGGCGAAAGGCGGACCGCTCGCGTAATAGTGCCCTTCTTGAGTCTTGGCCCAGAGCACACCCCAAGAGTCCTTGTAAGATTGAGGTATCCCCTGTGTGTCTTCAAGTCCCGCGGGCGTTGCGGTTAGTATGCGAGTATCTATGTCGAAGAACTTCAGGATTTGCTCGTCTATCTTTGCTAAGCGGTTCCTCCGGACGATGAATTCCGTTTCTGACATAATGCCAAGATGCTTTTTTAGTCTCTCGTATGCCTCGACAGTAATGCCGCTAGCGATGGTACCAAAGTCGAGCGGTATCCTATCAGGTTGCTGGTGATTCAAAGCCCTTAGAACCCTGTCTCGATGGCTTATCAGACCCAAAGCAAAAGCCTCACTTTCTAAGCCTTCTCGCCACGTTAGCGTTCAATTGCACCCCATGTCTGGATTTCAAAGCTAGGCCAGTCTGTCGATCGAATACTGCAAAAAGCGGGTGCCACGCCGCGAGGACATTCACGCCGACCCAACCCATCACTGTTGTCGCACCATTCCCAAATATCATAAGTCTTCTGCCTGACGCTGTAGATCGTTACACGAGCATTTGTTTTTTGTCTAGCCAACGAGTACGATGCTTCCTTATGCTGCTTGCGAGCACCCTCGCCACGTTAGAGCCAGCAGCGGGATAAGGAGCTGTGAAATCGATCCCGTTCTTCCCAGCAGGGCAGTCTGGTGCAATCCACTTAGCTGTAGAGACGGGGTATCACGACGGCGAAGACCTCCGTCTAGCATCAGATTCCATCGATGGCCACGTTCAGCTCTCAATCAGTAGCCGGCCATGTATCTTACTTTCTTTGCGGCCGCGAGAAGTACGGCTATGGTATACATAGCGATATCTGGAAGGATCGAGACTCAGGACACTCGCCCTTCCGACCGGAGGGTGGGTAAGGTGTTGGGAGCACATGGTAGCACGGTGACTGTAGCTTGTTGCCCGCTCTGAACCAGAGCCGCGCTGAGTGCCTCTTGCACACTCCTGGAAGGCCTGAAACCGAGAGCTGTGACCTCGTGATCTTTGATCCCGTCCGAGACGAGAACGACTCTAGCATGCTCTCGGATAGTAGCCCATGCTATCGCTAACGCTGCCGCTGGCACATCATCAATCTCTCCCCTCTCAACCTTGCTGTGGATCTCTGCTGCTGATAGACTAGCAAATGACGGAAGACTAGAGTGAACTCGACTCACACCCTCCGGGCAGGACGCAGCTACTATAATGCTCCCTCCTGCCTTCACGATTCTTGCCGCCGGATATAGTGACTTGTGTGCTTGCCAGAAATCCAGCTCACAACAGTGTGCGTTGGCAAGTACGATATCAGTCCGTCTTGCAAAAGGAACAGCCCATACCTTCCTTGCTCGCTTTGCACCTTCACAGAAAGCCTGACACATGTCACCGAACACAGCCGTGACCGTCTCGCCAGAGGCGTTAAGGACGGCATCAAACACAACGGACCTGCTGGTTAATCGGGAAACTGCTTCCATCTCATCGCGGACGATATTGTCGACCTCGCCGAGATAGTCAGGGCGTGTGGTCGTGCTCAGAAGATGGGTATGGCCTACCGTGTCCCGTCCAGCCACTCCTGTGGCGATTATTTTTGCACCTCCGGAGAACCCGCAGATGTGATGCGGAACTATGCTCCCTACACCAATCACTAGATCTGCCGACGCTACAGTCCGATTCAGCAGAACCCGCGCACCACGCGGTGTAGTACCCGCCTCGACGAGATTGGCGGCAAGGCAGTCATGATTCTCCACCCGAATTCTATTAACAACAGCATTTCCATACTTGGTGCGAATCTCGGCCCCAGTCATGGGCCGATGGGTTCCCAAGCCGACTACAAGTGTGATCTGTTCGCTGTCAATTTGCGCTGCGTTCAACTCATCCAATATCATCTCGACCATGGATCTAGTGGGGGTTTGCCTAGTGATGTCGTCACCTATGATTGCAATTTTCCTTGCGCGCCGCGCCATCTCTTTGAGTACTGGCGTACCCATCGGGCGCTCTAATGCATCTCGAAGAATATCCTTAGGATTTTTCACTGCCCGAACTTGTGGAGGGTACAACACAGCAAACAAGTTCTCGTCTGGCACTTCGACTGGAATAATTCTGCCGCCAAACGTCAGGTTTATGAGCATCCTACAAGATCACTCCTTGATCCCTAAGAGATTCACGCAATCGTCCAGGGTCCAGATCTCGGGGACTTACCACATCTGCCACACAAAGGGCAGCTGCTGTTCCAGCAGCCTGCCCCGTGACCATGCACGGCACCTGATTGCGAGTTGAGCCAAGAGCTTCCCGAGTCACGCTGATGCAGCGGCCAGCGGTTAGAAGATTGTCCACATTCTTAGGTATTAGACAGCGGTAGGGGATATCGTATGCCTTACCCTCTTCAATATGGCGGTGACGAATGGTGCCGTTTGGCTCATGGATGTCCATGCAATAGGCCCCTTTACCAATACCGTCCGGGAACTCTCGTCCCTTGAGGATATCGTCCTCAGTAAGGGTATACTCCCCTACCATTCGCCGCGTTTCTCGTACACCGATCACGGGAGCCGTATCGATTAGACGACACTCGGAAAACCCGGGAATGTAGCTGCGGAAGAAAGCTAGCAATTGATAAACTTGGTCCATTGCCTCCAATTGAGCAGCTGTTAGATCCCGTGGATCCGTACCATCCCTGCCGAGTATGTTGGATGTGTTGACGAGGATAACTCCTTCCTGTGGAGTAATCTCTATGATGAGGCGCTCTCGTGTCTTGGGGAATTCACCAGTCTTTTTCTTCTGTTCTATCAAGTCGAAGAACCCTGTCAACAGAGGGACATCCTTGAAGGATTCGATTCCGGCTACGATCTCCTCTGTAGTCTCGCCGATGTAGGGATCCTCTCCAAGAAGGAATTGGTCGGGGTGGGTTTTAACATAATCGACAATCTCTTGGGTTCGAACGTTTCCCACGCGGAAGGTGAGAGTCATTGACATGGTCAGGCCATCCGTCCGGCGCCCTTTCTCATAGGGCACGCCAGCCTCGACGGCAACGTCAGCGTCACCTGAGCAGTCGATGATAATGGAACTCAGGACGATGCCCCAACCAGCTTTGTTTGTCACTACTACACCTTTGATCGTATTATTGGCCAGTATTGCATCTACAACCATCGTGCGCAGCAACAGCTGAACGCCAGCCTCTTTGCACATATCCAGCAAAACGTGCTTCAGAACCTCCGCGTCAAATGGGGTCACAGAGAAAGCATTGCCATACGGATTCCGCAAGTGACCCGGTGGTACCGCTCCACCACGCTTCAACAGTCGGTCGACAATCTCTTGTGGAATACCCCGGGCAATCTGTTCGCCCCGCATGTTGTGGAAAGTAAGAAACGAGGAGACCATGGCTGCTGTACTGGTGCCGCCGAGGAAGCCATTGAGTTCGATCAAGAGTGTCCTAGCCCCACTGCGAGCAGCCGCAATAGCTGCTACCACCCCGGCTGTGCCGCCTCCAACTACTAGTACCTCTTGCCCTTCGTAAGCCATGTTGAACGCCATGGCAATCCCCCTCCTCTCAAGGACCTGAATTTAAACTCTATCGAGATGAGCACCCCTATTTCAGGGCACCGGCTGTCAAGCCTCTTACCATATGCTGCTGCAGAAAGAAGCTGAACAGTAAGACAGGTAATATCACAATTGTGGCTTCAGTGGCCATCTGCTGCCAGTAGATTTGCATCTCGCCCAGCGTTTGCGAAATGACTACAGGCATCGTGACAGCACGCACAGTGGTGAAGATGAAAGCGAACATGAACTCGTTCCACGCTGATACAAACACAAATATCGCTGTCGCAGCAAAACCAGGGCCCGCCAGGGGCAATGTGACCCTCCACAAGGCACCCAGGCGCGAAGTCCCGTCAATCATCGCCGCCTCTTCGAGATCGAGCGGGACCGTATCAAAAAAGGTTTTCATCATCCAGATACCTAATGGTACATTGAACGCTGTGTAGATGAGAATCAAGCTCCAGCTTGTATCGGTCAACTTGATTGAACTCATCATGAGAAACACTGGTATTACTGCGGTGATTGGCGGAAGTAGGCGACTGGCGAGCACGGTATACAATAGAGGCCGCCGGCCCGGGAAAACATAGCGGGAAAAAGCAAAACCCGCCAAGCTGGCCAAGACCAAGACGAAAAGGCTTGTCCCTAGAGCGACAACCGTGCTATTCTTCAGATTGGGAAGGATGGAGGAGCTGTGCCCCATACTGAGAACATCGCGATAGGCGTCAAGGCTGGGCGAAAACAGTAGCTTGGGCGGAGAAGCGAAAATATCTACCCGTTTCTTCAATGAAGTCAACACGATCCAGACGATGGGAAGCAAGCTCCAAATAAGCAGTAGTACCACTAGTACGCCTTTGAGCATCTGGCCAGAAAACCGTCTCAACTTCTGTATCGATATCATCACTCTTCCCGATAGAAGAACTTTATGTATAAGGCGCTGAGAACGCCACCGAGTACCAGAAGCACCGTACTCAACGTTGCAGCGTAGCCACCATCCAGATATCGAAAATAAGTTCGGTACACGAGAATGCCCAGAGGCAACGTGGACGTTCCAGGACCGCCACCGGTCAGAATGAAGATGAGATCAAAAATCCGTAGCTTGAAAATAGTTTCGAAAGTAAGCGCAATCAGCAGCGATGGAATCAACAGGGGGAAGGTTATATATCGAAAGATCTGCCGAGATGAAGCACCGTCCACCTTGGCAGCCTCGAATACTTCGCTCGGGATGGAAGCTAAGCCAGCCAACAAGATCAGCATGACGAAAGGCGTAGATCTCCAAATCTCTGGGATGGCCACTGCGAAGAAAGCCGGTCCTGAGCTGCCCAGCCAGTTGATATCTCTTAGCCCGACGAAACCCAATAGATACGTCAGTAATCCGTAGTCGCGCGCCCATAGGAGTCGCCAGGTCAACCCTCCAGCGAGCCGAGCAGTCATGTATGGCAGAATCACCAAGGGAGCGATGAATCGGGTCGCCCGACCGAGGCCGTTGAGCAGGAGGGCGACGGCCATGCCAATGAATGACTCGCAACTAATGGTAAAGACGAGAAAAGCCAGAGTGAACCGTAGAACCTGCCAGAAGAGATGATCTTGGGTGAACAAGTGCGCGTAGTTCTGGAAGCCAACAAAGCTTGCTTTGGCCGGGGATGCAAAACGCCAAGAATGAAAAGAGAGATAGGTATTGTAGATCGCAGGATATAACAGAATCAGCCCCAGTATAATGAAAGCCGGAGCTATGAGAACGTACGGTTCCAAGAGCTGTCGCCGTAACCTACGGGCACCTTGCATTGTGCTCTCCGTGAATCACGCTTGAGGCTTCGTCCACAGTTCTTACGATCTCTCCAGATCGGGTTTCGCGCCTTTTTCCTTGACTCACATGCCCGGGTGGCCTTAAGGGCCACCCGGGCTAGATATGAAGTGCGTGCCCACTACGCCAGTATGCCTACTGCAGCAGTGCGTCGATCCGGTCACATGCTGACATCATAGCATCCTCTGGCGACTTGGTCCCGTCCAATGCGTACGTGATTTCCTCGGAGGCGATATCCTGCATCTGGGGATACAGTTCGTGCGTTGGCTCAAATACCGATGCTGCAGTTGCCTTCAACCAATCCTCGGCCAACGGGAATTTCTCCAGGTATGCCTCCGATAGATATGAAGACTGTCTAATGGGACCGTTGCCGTTGAGAGCCTGGAATAGTTGAGCCTCTTTGTTAGTCAGCGCTTCGACAAAGGCCCACGCGGCAGCTTTGTTATCACTATCAGCGTTAATGCCCATGCACCAGCCAGCATTCATGGTGCGCCCGGGTTCAACCCCGGGAGAGTGAGGCACCAAGGCCCAAGCCACCTTGTCAGTCACCAGGGAAGCTTCTGGATCAATCAACTTTTCCCAATAGGGAGCCATGTAAACGCCCATCGCCGCACGGCCTTGCTGCATATACGCGATATATTCATCGCGGCCTACGGCTAGCATATCAGGTGGCGCCCAACCCTCCTGGTAGATGGTCACAAGATCTTTGAGCGCTGCCACTCCAGCATCGTTGTCGAGTTCGCAACTGGTCATCTCTTTGTTGAGGAATTCCCCGCCATGGGCGAATAGGTATCGGACGTAGTCCTGCATGACCTCATAGCCGGGCTTACCTCGTTGAACAACCCCGTAGATATCGACCTGGCCATCGTTGTCAGAGTCTATGGTCAGCTCCTCGGCTGCCTTGAGGAAGTCTTCCCATGTTTCGGGCACACTCATGCCGCGCTCCTCGAAGAGATCCTTTCGGTAGTAGAGCATGGCGGTTCCAATGCGGTAAGGTATGGCCTTCTGAACTCCATCGAATCGCCCAGCCTCTACCAACGAGCCGATCATGTCATCGAACTCGTACTCCGGCTCTGCATCTTCAATGTAGGTATCCAATGGCTCAAGGTACTGGGCAAGCTCTGGGTTCAGCCACGCATAGTTGATGTGTGCCACATCCCACCCGGCGGTGCCAGCCATCACTTCCACTAAGATCTTCTCTCGGAGCGGCTCAGAGTCCAGGAGAACCACGTCTACCTTGGCGCCGGTAGCCTCCTCAAAATCACGAACCAAACCCTCATCTCCACCACTCAAGTCGTAGAATAGGCTGTGTGTAAACCATGTGATTGTCACTCCCTCCAGAGAGAGACTCTCTTCTGTAGGAGTTGGCGCTGCAACTGTGGCAGTTGGTGCTGCGACAGTAGCAGTGGGAGCCGCGGGCGTCGGTGTTGCAGGCTGAGCACAGCCCACCATAAGGCACGCAATGACAACACCGATTGCGAACACAGATAGTTTCTTAATTAACGGGTCCATTCTTCTGCTCCCTCCTAGTGAACTTGCCAATACTTCTTGGCACGGTTATTCAACCGGCTATTCACCCATCATTGATGCTATTCGCATCAGCAGAACTAGGCGATTCTCATAAGCATCACCTCTCTCCAAAAGATCGGTCAGGAGTTCCTGCACCCATTACCTTTCACTTGGTGGCGTTAGTTGGTTTTACCAAGTGCAATGCGCAAGATACTCGTGGCCGCTTTTTCGAAGTCGATGGATGGATCCTAATCCGCCCACTTCTCAATATCACGTTCCCGACATCCGGCCAAGGTGATTCCGCCGACATAGAAGAATTCGAGTGGTTCATGGGGGTCAGAGTTGAACGTCTGGTGCTTGACATTGGCTTCTATGAAAACGGCATCTCCTGTCTCAAACTCATACCGCTCATTCTCCACCTCGACGTAGCCGCGGCCGCGCAATATGTAATAACCTTCCTCCACGTTGTGCCGATGCAGGATGTACTTGCCCCCAGGCTCAATGATGGTACGCCCAAAGGACAGTGTCCGTATTGGCTTCCCCATCTCATCGTAGACCATCTTATACGTAGTGGCCTCAGGGCCTCGGTCGAACGCAACACTCTCGCTCGATTTGACGACGAAAGCCTTCATCTGTCTGTCTCCTCTTTGTAAATTTGCCAAGATCTCTTGGCATAGTTCTGTAACTCATTGCCAACCCGTCAGTAACGCTATTCACATTGTGTAGACCATCCCCTCCTTTCCCACAGCGACCGCGTTGCCAGCGAGTTAGCTGACAAGGAGTGTTGAAGCGACAAGGAGGTAGTAGCTCTAGAGGTAGCTTTGATACCGGTTCCGCAGTTAGAAGTTGCTCTGACCTGAGTCGGTATCTCACCCTGGCCGAGGTGTGGGGTTTCTATTTTCCAGACGACCAACCGACTCGCCCTCTGATAGATATCAGACGGCCTCCCTTGTCTTGCGTTGAGCCGACCTAAAATCTCGAAATCCCGCCCAGGCACCCAACGTGTCATCCTTGGTGTTTCTGAACCGATCTCTCTAGTCGCGGGTACCAACATTACCTTGCCCAAACCTACCCTCAAGGCATCGTAATGCATGTCCACTGGTCTGCTAAGATTGCTTATCACATTATAACATATAGAATACCGAGTGTCAAGTCTCCGTATTCTGAGACTGTCGAAAAACGAAGGGGTTGAGCATTTCTGGCCCCTAACGAAAGCGATCCCCCCTCTTCCAAGACTCTTTCTACCCTTCTTTTCTACGCTTTATCTTTCTCTTCCTTTCTCTTTCCCCTCCCTTTCCTTCTCCTTTCCCCCTTCT
>DAOULQ010000053.1:0-20427 GCA_034419095.1 Anaerolineae bacterium
CACTCGAACTATATAATCTGGTTCGAGGTGGGGCGAGGGGATTACATGAGGCAGAGGGGGTTGGAGTACGCCGACTTGTAGGCTCAGGGGTTCTATCTCCCTGTCTCTGAATTAGAGGCGCGCTTTCTGGCCTCGGCCCGGTACGGCGACTTGGTAACGGTCAAGACTTGGCTCGAGGAACTCCGGAGTCGGAAGATAACCTTCGCCTATGAGGTGGTCAAAGATAGTACGAGGGAGGTTCTAGCCGTGGGCCATACTAAGCATATCTGTACCGATAAGATGGGCCATGTGAGGTCGATCCCTAAGGAGGTTAGGGATATGCTCCGCGCCGAGGTGGGTTAAATGGGCATCTCCTGGCGCGTCGCAAAGATAGGTCGCCTCTCGATACAGATCGACGGCAGTTGGGTGATCATCTTCGCCTTGGTGACCTGGAGCCTGGCGGTCTCCTATTTTCCGCAGCAATATCGAGGGTGGTCTCCGGTTCTCTACTGGGTCGTGGGCCTGGCTACCAGTCTTCTCTTCTTCGCCTCCGTCTTAGGACATGAACTAGCCCATTCTCTGGTGGCCCTTTGGCAAGGGATAGAGGTGGAGAGCATAACCCTTTTCATCTTCGGGGGCGTGGCCCGCATAACAGAGGAGATGAAAACTCCTCTGACGGAGGTCCTTCTGGCTTTCGCTGGCCCCCTGGCCAGCCTCGCCTTCTCCGCCCTCTTCGCCTTCGTTTGGGTGGTCGGTGGCCTCTTCATGACCCCACCCTTGGCCGCTTTGGCTCGTTACCTCTTCATTATTAACGCCATGGTGGCTCTCTTCAACCTCATCCCCGGCTTCCCTCTAGATGGAGGACGGATCTTGCGCGCTGGGGTGTGGTGGCTCACCGGGGACCTGAGGGGGGCTACTCGTCTTGCTTCCGGTGTCGGTCAAGGGGTGGCCTTCTTGCTCATCTTCGTCGGGGTTTGGAGGCTCTTCCGAGGGGATTTGGGCAACGGGTTGTGGCTGGTCTTCATCGGTTGGTTCCTGCGCGATGCGGCCAGAGCCAGTTACCGTCAATTGGTTGTGCGGGATATTTTGCGGGAGATGAAGGTAGGAGACCTCATGAGCAGGGATTTTCAGCCTGTGGAGAGTGGCATCTCCCTCGGTAGGCTGGTGGATGAGTATATCTTAAGGTTGAGGGATCACGCCTACCCGGTAGTCGATGAGGAGGAACTTTTGGGCATCATCTGCCTTCACGATGTTAAGGCCGTGCCTCGGGAGAGATGGTCCACTACCAAGGTGAAGGAGACGATGACCCCTCGAGCCCAATTGGTCATCGTTTCTCCAAGAGACGATTGCGCCCAGGCTATCAAGGCCCTGAGCGAGCATGATATTAGACAGTTGCCGGTCTTGGAAGAAGGGAGGTTGGTGGGCCTGCTCCGGCGCAGCGACGTGCTCAACGCTGTCAGAATGAGGCAAGAGTTGACATAAAGCAATGCCCGAGCTCCCCGAGTTAGAGATAACGAAGGAGTTGCTCCAAGAGCACCTTGTCGGTCGTAGGATAGAGAAGGTGGAGGTCTTGCGGCCTATCGTGGTGCGTAACCTCACCGATCTCGACTTCACTTCTCTTGAGGGTCAGGCTTTCACTGAGGTAGGGCGTCGAGGCAAGTTTCTCATCTTTTCCCTCGACGCCCTCTACCTGGTGATAAACCCCATGCTGAGCGGGCGTCTTCACTTCTGCCCCTCCACCGAACGGCGTCTGGCTAAAACCTTCGTGATATGGCAGATGCAAGACGGTATCGACCTTCGGTATGTGGACGAGAAGCAGATGGGGAAGATATATCTCACCCCTGACCTATCTTTGGTGCCCGGCTTCGCTGTGCAGGGGCCCGAAGCCCTGGAAGTGACCTTTGAGGCTTTCAAAGAGCGTTTGAGGCGGCATCGGGGGGAGATAAAAGGGGTTCTGATCAATCAGGCCTTCGTGGCTGGCATAGGCAACGCCTATGCGGACGAGATCCTCTTTCGGGCAGGGGTGTACCCTTTCAAAAGGCGACCACGCCTCACGGGAGAGGAGATAAGGAGGCTCTATGAAGCCATGCGTGGGGTGTTGGAGGAGAACATCGCTACCATCCGGGAGCGGATGGGCGATCAGATCCACCTCAAGTTCCGCGATACCTTAGCCGTGCACGGAAAGGGGGGATCTCCCTGTCCTCGTTGTGGCACTCCCATCTCCGAAGTGAGGGCTCGGGGTCGGCTCACTAACTTCTGTCGAAGTTGCCAGCCGGGGATCATGATCGGCAGGAGTCGCGATCTGGAAGTCAGAAGGCCTAAGGAGCAAGGAAGCTAGAACCCGGGAAAGAACGGTGTCACCAGTGGGAGTGAAACATATCTCTCGAAGGTATAGAATCTACATAGATGAATCGGGGGATCCTGCGTATCATTCGTATGAGGTGTTCGACAAGCCAGAAAACAGGTATCTGGGTTTGACTGGCTGTTTCTTTGATATGAGCGACTACCCTGCATTTCAGATTGAAATCGAGCGGCTCAAAACCACACATTTCGCTGAATACCCATATCGCGATCATGATGAACCGTTAGTGCTTCATCGCAAGGCGATCATAAACCGGCGTGGAGCCTACTCGCTGCTTAGAGACCCGGCGAAAGAACAATCATTCAACCATGATCTTCTCGCTCTAATCAGAAACACGCCCTTCACCATTATCTCTGTGGTGATTGATAAGAAGGCCCATCTTCAGCGATACAAATACCCAGAGCATCCCTATTCTTACTGCCTAGAGGTTATTCTCGAGCGATATTGTGGCTACCTAGATCATATTGGTACCAGGGGCGATGTGATGGCGGAAAGTAGAGGCCGTACCGAAGATACTGCACTGAAGAAAGAGTATGTTAGAATATACCATGCGGGAACTCGCTATCTGCCCTCCGAAATGTTTCAAAGGGTTCTGACTAGTAGCCAGATCAAGATCAAACCAAAGATAGCCAATATTGCGGGACTACAGCTGGCAGACTTGCAAGCTTTCCCAATCAAGCAAGAGATATTGCTGGAGGAAGGTCGTATTCCCGATCCAGGGGATGTATTTGGAAAAAGGATTTGTGAGGTAGTCGCGCCAAAATTCAATCGGCAGCTGTACACCGGGGAGGTAAAGGGCTACGGGAAGATATTTCTGAAATGAAAGAACCAGGCTTCTTGACCCTGGCTCTTTCACGCTGGCCCATACGGGCCATCCACCTCCGAACAATCGGATTATTACTATTATACCACACTTTTGCTCAAAAATCAATCCAATGAGAAGAGATCATTTCGAAAGGTTGGTGGCTGAGGCCTTAGACGGAGTCCCTGAGGAGTTCCAAAAGAGGTTGGACAACATTGACGTGGTAGTGGCTGCTAATCCGACGAGGGATCAGATGGAAAGGGCGAGGGTAGGCCCCCACCAGACCCTCTTCGGCCTCTACGAGGGGGTGCCCCTCACTAAGCGGGATAGGGGGTATCATCTCGTTCTGCCGGACAAGATAACCATTTTTCAGCGACCTATGGAGGCTGTCTGCCGCACAAATGAAGAGATCCGTAACCTCGTGCGGGAGACGGTGATGCACGAGATAGCCCACCATTTCGGCATAGGGGATGAGAGGTTGAGAGGGTTAGAGAAGGATGAGTGAGGGAAAGAGGGTTGTTGAAACCACTGTCCGCGTCCGGTACGCGGAGACTGACGCCCAAGGGGTGGTCTACTACGCCAACTATTTCGTCTGGTTCGAGGTGGCGCGCATGAGTTACTTGCGAGCCATCGGCTACGACTACGCCACCCTGGAGTGGGATGGCTTGGGATTTGTCATCGCCGAGGCGACCTGCCAATACCACGCCCCCGCTCATTTCGATGAGGTGTTGGTTATCAGGACTTCTCCTGCGGAGATACGAAAGAAGAGTTTCGTATTTGAGTACGAAGTCTGCAATCGGGAGACCGGCCAACTGTTGGCTACCGGAAGGACGGTGCAGGTCTTCATAGATGAGAAAGGGAGACCCAGAGAGATCCCACCTAAATTGCGGACTGTATTGGAGGGGCCGGCTCTTTAGAACTCCGTCACTCCGGTGAAAGTGAAATTATCTATCTTGAGAGCGGGCACGCAGCCACACCCCAGGTGGCTACTGAGGAGGAGTTTGCGCTCCTTCCCTATCATCTCCACGGAGGACAGAGCCTCCAGGATGCTCTGGGTGAAGCGGAGGTTTTTGATAGGGCGGGTGATCTCCCCTTTCTCGATGAGGAAGGTTCCGTCCCTAGTCATCCCGGTGATGATGGTCTTGAAGGGGTGGACGGGGTTCATATAGTGGAAACGGGTGACCCAGATGCCGCGCCCTATAGAAGCGAGCATCTCTTCTTTGGTAGCCTGGCCGGCAGCCATAAACAGGTTCGCGGGCAAGGGACCATAGGGGTTAGGAGCGGGAAGGGCGTGGCCTGTCGATTCCTTCCCCTCTTTGCGCCCCGCGGTATAGGTGTCGTAGACCACGGTGGTGGCTAAACCCTCCCTTATGAACTCCAACTTTCTCTTGGGGACGCCCTCATAATCGAAGGGCACGGGTAGCCCTTGGGGATCGAGTCCGTCATCCCAGAGGGAGATATTACTTCCCACGATCTTCTCCCCAAACCTATCGGTCATGAAACTCCGCTTCTCTTGGACGGCCAGCGCCCCGCAGCCCAGGTAGGTGAGGTAGAAGAGCATCTCCACCACGGCGTACTCCTCCAGGATCACCGTGTAGTCTCCGGGCTCGATTTCTATAGGGTCTCGGCTGCGAAGGGCTTTCTCTATCGCCTCTTGGCCTAAGGCCTGAGCATCTATCTGGGTCACATCGACAGTGGTAGCATGAGCGTAGCCGGAGCCGGAATCGGCCATGATCACGATCTCCAGATCGGCGAGGGTGGCAGGGTAGTAGGCGAATATCCCTAGGGAGTTGGCCACGGCTATCTCTTGGGCGGCGGTGGTGAAGGCTCCCGAAGCGCTCACCCTCTTCTCTGTAGCCCGATGGCAGATGATGCTCGCCGCGTGGGCTCGCTCCGCAGGGGTGCACCCAGCTGTGGCTTCTACAAAGCCTTCCACCTTAGGTATGGGTTGTGGTGAGGGCAGGGATAGGAAGTCAGGGTTCTCCCTTTGGAGTTTAGCCACCTCGATGGCAGACTCCACCGCTTGAGTCAGCGCTTCATCGCTCAGGTCGTTAGTGATGGCCGCGCCTATCTTCTTACCCACTACCGCCCGCACTCGAATCTGAGCGTTCTTTTCGGCCACGTTTTGATGGATATAAGAGTTGGCGAAGCGGGTCAATTGATTCTCCTCTCCTAAAATCACCACCTCCGTCTGCTCAGCGGTGGAGAGAGCCAGTACCCGTTCCGCGATCTCCTTTGTCCTCGCTTCGCCCAGCATCACTTCTCCTTTCGCAAGAGGTTCCGAATCCCTGCCGTCACGGGAGGGGTTATCGCCTGCTCGGCAAGGAATTCATCGAGCAACTCAAGATCCACTTGGTTCTTCAACAACGAGGATATCTGGTTGACGCGCGCTTCTCTTTTAGGCATTAGGTAGTAGGTTACTAGTTGGATCTCTAGGGGGATGGAGGGCACCTTCCACCCTTGGAAAGAGATGTAAGACTCCCGCCGCCAGAGCAAGGAATCCGTCCCCAGTTGCACACTCCCCTGGGGAGTCTCTATCATCAACTCGCCGATGAGGTCGATCTCCACCCTCTCGATGCGGCAATGGCCGTAGTAACTGGTGAAGGGCTCACTGGCTCGCCTGTGGGGCGGGCTCTCCACGAACTCTCCCAGGGTTTCAGCCATGAGGCGGGCTGCGTCACCGCTGGGAAGGAGGATATCGACGTCGCGCGGTGAGATCTCCAACCCTTGCAGGACCAACGCCGCGCTCCCCCAGATTCGCCACTCGATGGAGGAGCCCTGTAGCCTCTCTAGGAGGGTTGAAAGGGCCCGTCGGACCTGGGCGGGGAGAGTGCCTATCTCATCACCCCCACACGAACGTTTCTGAAGCGAGCGGGAGCGGCCCCATGTCCCACATGAGCCGACTGGCTGGGCTGTCCCTTACCGCAGTTGGGGGTGCCCCATATCTGCCAGTGATCCCTGTTGCAGATGGCGTCGCAGGAGCCCCAAAACTCCGGTGTGATGCCGGTATAGGTGGCGTTCTTCAGAAGAGCGCCCAATTCACCTTTCTTTATCTCGTAGGCGATCTCCGTCCCGAACTGGAAGTTGAGCCGCTTGTCGTCGATGCTCCACGATTTGTTGGTGTCCATAAAGATCCCCTCTTCGGTGTCGGCGATGAGATCTTCGAGGGTCCACTCTCCGGGCTCTAGATTAATGTTGGTCATACGGATGAGGGGGATGCGGTTCCAGCCATCGGCCCGCATAGCGCCGTTGCTCCTCTGGCCGATCTTAGCCGCCGTCTCCCGGGATGTGAGGTAACCGACGAAGAGGCCTTCCTTCACGATGGGTGCACGCTGAGCCGGTACCCCTTCATCGTCGTAGCCGAAACTTCCTAGCCCTCCGGGGATGGTGGCATCAGCAGTGATGTTCACTATCTCAGAGCCGTAACGGAAATGGCCCAACTTTTCCAACGTGAGGAAACTCGTTCCCGCGTAACTCGCCTCCGTGCCCATCACCCTATCCAGCTCGATGGGGTGGCCACACGACTCATGGACCTGAAGGGCCAGTTGGGTCCCCCCCAGAATGAGGGTGGTTATCCCGCTGGGGCATTGTTTGGCGGTGAGTAGGGCTACCGCCTCCTCAGCCGTCCTTTGAGCGTTCTCCACCAGGCCTATGCTCTCGATGAATTCGTAGCCTGCCGTCCCCTGGTGACGGCCAAAGGAGTTGGGGTAGGAGCGGGTTTGTACTTCGTCCTCGCTAGCAGCCATCACTTCTAGGCCGGCACCACTCTCTATGATCTCTTGTTCTATGTAACTCCCTTCCGTGCTGGCGAAGATCTGCTTCTCCCGGATGAAGATCATGCCGCTCTCGGTTACGGTGATCCCTTTCACCTTTCTCATCTCCCCATCGGCGGTCAAGAGCAGCGCTATCTTTTCTTCCAGGGGAACGGAGAAAGGATCGATCTTGACGGGGGTGCGATAAGGGGCTTTATGGACCTCCGGAGGGCCCAACTCCACATCCTCTCGCTTCACCAAGGCGCTGGCCTTTGCTATCTCCACCGCTTGGGCGGTAACCCTCTCTACCTCTTCGAGGGTGAGGCGGGAACTGGAGGCGAACCCCCAGGCGCCATCGACCAGGAGCCGTATACCAAAGCCTTGGTCCCTATTCAAAGAGAGGCCCTCTACCACGCCGTTTTTGACATCTATCCTCTCCGTTACCAGGTGGATGATCCGTATGTCGCCGTAAGCCGCTCCCTTCGATTGGGCTAAATTTAGGGCTCGATCGGTTAACTCCTTCAAGGTTCCCTCCTGGATAGGCTATTTGACAGCGAGCGATATGAGAAGTATACTAATATGAGAGGTCTCGATGCCCCTTTACGAATATCTTTGTGATGATTGCCAGATGAGATTTGAGGCCTTGCGCTCCTTCAGCCAGGCCGATGATCTCTTGCCGTGCCCTCGTTGTAAGAGCAAGAGGACCAAGCGGAGCATCTCCCGTTTCGCCGCTTTCAGCAAAAGCGGCGGGGAGGCAGCCGGTCGATCCTTGGGCGGCAACCCCTGTTCTGCCTGCTCGGCCGATAGTTGCGCTACTTGCAGTTGACCTTCTATGCTTTCTTAACGCTTTCCCCATCTTAGACCAGTTGGCAGATTTTGTCAATGGTTTGCCTCTGTGGTAGAATCCCTCTCTGTGGAAGAGAGCAAGGCTTTCGCTTTCCAGGTAGTGGGTCGTTGTCCCCAAAGTTGGGCTCGAGCCGGGGTGATCCGTACCCCTCATGGTGAGATCCCCACCCCCGTCTTCGCCCCCGTGGGCACCCAGGCGACGGTGAAGTCCGTGTCGCCGCGGGAACTTTCAGAACTGGGGGCTACCCTTATCTTAGCCAATACCTATCATCTCTACCTCCGACCTGGCCCAGAGGTAGTAGCCAGCCTGGGGGGGATACATCGCTTCATGGGCTGGGAAGGGCCGATCATGACCGATAGCGGTGGCTTCCAGGTCTTCAGCCTGGAGCACCTTCGGAGAGTGGATAGCGAGGGGGTGACTTTCCGTTCCCATCTAGACGGCTCGGAGCAACATCTCACGCCAGAGAGGGTGATAGAGATCCAAGAACAACTGGGGGCCGATCTCATCCTGTGTCTAGATATCTGCACCCCTTATCCCAGTAGCCGGGAAGAGAGCGAGGCCGACCTGAGACGGACCCACCACTGGGCGGAGCGGTGTCTTAAGGCCCATACCCGCTCTGACCAAGCCCTCTTCGGTATCCTGCAAGGCGGGACATACGCTACTCTAAGGGAGGAGAGTGCCTGCTTCTTTGCCGACCTAGATTTCCCCGGTTATTCCATCGGGGGGGTGAGCGGGGGGGAGCCGAAGGAGATGATGCATCAGATGCTGGAGGTGATGGTGCCCCTTCTGCCCCAGGATAAGCCCAGGCACCTTTTGGGGGTTGGCTCTCCCGAGGACGTATTTGAGTGCACAGCCCTAGGGATCGATATCTTCGATTGTGCCCTGCCCACCCGTATCGCTCGCAACGGCTCCTTCTTCACCCGCCAGGGGAGGATCAATATCCGCAACTCCCGGTACGCTGATGACCCAGCGCCCATCGAGGAGGGGTGCGACTGCTACGCTTGTCAGAACTTCTCCCGGGCTTATCTGAGGCATCTGGTGATGGCTAAGGAGATCCTGGGGGTTCACCTGGCTACCATTCATAACCTCCATTTCATGTTCAACCTGATGAGGGAGATACGGGAGGCGATATCGAGGGGGGATTTCATGGCTCTCAAGGAGGAGTTTCTAGCCTCCTATGAGGTGGTGGAGTACGAGGCCCGCATGAGGAACAGAGAGAGATGGTTGGCCAGGCTGCGGGGGGGATAGCGTGCTTCAAGCCCTGATCTTGGGCATCGTCCAGGGGGTCACGGAGTTTTTGCCCATAAGCAGTTCCGGCCACTTGGTGCTCGTCCCTTGGCTCCTCGGTTGGGAGAATCCAGGTTTGACCTTTGATACTTTTCTTCACCTGGGGACTCTCGTCGCTGTCTTGTCTTACTTTCGGCGGGATCTTTGGAGCCTCGCCCTGGCCTGGACTGATAGCCTTAGGGAGCGGAGTTTGGCTGACCCCCGAGCCCGGATCGCCTGGCTCATCATCTGGGGCACACTCCCCGCGGTGGTCATGGGGCTCACCTTAGAGAGTCTCTTCGAACGGCTCTTCGCTGCGCCGGTCTGGGTATCGATCCTTCTTCTGGTGACAGGCCTGTTGCTATTCCTGGGCGAAGGGGTGCGGAAGAGCGAAAACCGGATGGAAAGTCTGACCTGGCTCGATGCCCTTCTTATCGGCTTAGCGCAGGGGGTAGCCATCGCCCCGGGGGTATCCCGCTCCGGGGCCACCATCAGCGCAGGGCTTTGGCGAGGTCTTGGGCGGGAGGAAGCGGCCCGCTTTTCCTTCCTCTTGGCCACCCCCGCCATTTTGGGGGCCAACCTTCTCCAACTTCGGGACCTGGCTAAACTATCAAGTGTTGGGGAGGTAGCATCCACGCTCCTCTTGGGTTTCCTGGCCGCCGCTGTCAGCGGCTATCTGGCCATCCGTTTCCTCTTGGGTTTCCTTAAGCGACGCTCTCTCCACCCTTTCTCCATTTACTGCTTTTTCCTGGGCACACTCACGCTCCTTTTAGCCCTCCTTCGAGGCTGAGATGTTCCCTTTGGCTTCGCTCAGGACAGGCCCTCCGGCTTCGCTCAGGTGCCGTCTCATCTTGCTAGCCGTTTTAGGTTCCTTTTTGATCGGTTGCGCCCCCACTATAGCCACTATTGAGCCCCACCCCCCGGTGCATCTCCGGCTTGCCGGCTCCACCTCCATGCAACCTATAATGGGAGCCTTGACCGAGGCTTATAGTTCACGGTATGAGTACGTGACCTTCGCCTTGGAGAGTCGCAACTCGCAGGTGGGGTTGGATACTCTGCGTGGTGGAGCCATCGATATAGCCTTGGTCTCATGGGAGATGGGACCTGAGGAGCTGGGTGGGCTTCTGGCCACGCCCATAGCCAAGGATGGCGTAGCCATCTTGGTCAACGAGGAGAACCTTACTAGCGCTCTCACCTTGGAGGAGTTACGGTCGATCTTTGGCGGGGAGATCTTGTCATGGGGAGAGGTGGGAAGACAGGAAGGGGTTCATCCCCATGACTTATCCCGAGGGGAGATCCAGGTGGTGAGTCGGGAGGAGGGGTCGGGGACGAGGAGGGCTTTCGAGGCTTTGCTCATGGAAGGTAGGCGAGTGACCTCCACAGCGGTGGTGATGCCCACGGATGAGGCGGTGAGCGAATATATAGCCCGGGAGCGAAGGGCGATAGGCTATGCCTCTATGGCCCATCTTCCTTCGGGTGTTAAGGCCCTCCGCATCGATGGCGTGGAGCCCAGCCCAGCCACGGTTTCTTCTGGAGAATATCCCCTGGTACGCCCCTTTCTTCTGGTAACTGAAAAGCGACCCCACCAGGAGGTTCAAGCCTTCATTGACTTCTGCCTCAGCCCGGCAGGGCAGGCGATAGTGGGGCGGAAGTATGGAGGCGTGAGATAAGGGAAGCCTCGCTGGCTCCTTCTCTCATACTAAGTTTCTGTAGGTGGCCTTCTTTTCCGGGAGCCCACAAGGGGTTTCCATCTGGCGCTACGAAGGCAGTTGTTCCTTTTGCAGTTGGGCCTGGACCCGCGTTTCGAATTCGGTGGCCTCTCTTTCATAAGGGTGTCTCTCCAGGTCGTAGCCCATCTTCAGCCAGTGGCTGAGATACCGCCAGAGGAACCTCAAAAGGCCTTCCCTCCGGTACTGCTCTACATGTTTCAGTTCGTGGGCCAGGAGGGCCAGGCCCTGAATAGAGGAGGGATCATAATAATGGGGTTTGGTGAAGATGATTAGGTGGCCCAAAGTTATGGCCGTCCGCCTGCTGGCGATGTAGCGGGGGCAGAAGGGCAGGATAACCGCCCGTGCCCGGTCAACTACGCCGGGGTCGGGGAACCACTCCCTCCGCTTGAGGTTCTCTATGGCGTCTTGCGGCAATCGGCGAGGCAACATTCACCCCTCGATGGAAAGCGGGTACTCATTCTGAAACTCCTCCTCACCATAGCGCAGGGTGAGAAGTAACCTTCTCTCTCCAGGCGAGGGGAAACGTAAGGTCAGGTTTTGCACTAACTTAGCCTCGCTGTCAGCCTCTAGCCGGGATGGGAAGGCCGCGTGGAGGGTCCGAACGCCTTGGGCGTTTAAGACCTCGGCTATAACCTCTACCTGATCATAGTTGTCTTGGCTATCGTTGACGATATAGATGGGAGCGGCGATCTCCTCCCCGACCTTAAAGGCATCCTTCTCCAACAAAGTGAAGACGTACTGGGGGTGGAAGGCGCGCTTCAAGGTGTAGTAAGATCTCTTGGGAACCCGCCAGTAGTCGATGACCGACCATTGGATGGCCGGGTTAGGGTCCAAAAGAAGAAAGGCTATTACGCCGCCCGTGGGGCGGTACTTATGGAAACGGAGCCTGTCGATGAAAAAACGGTTGACCTGGGTTTGGTAATCTTGGCTAGCCTCGATGAGTTGAGGGAGGTCTTCACAGGCCTGCAGATCTATCCAATGTTGCATATTACCCCATTGAAGGCTATGTCGCTCTTCTAGGTGGCGCCAATCGATCCTCTCCAGGTCAGGGTCCATGAATTTGATACTACTTTCGTAGTTGGGAAAGGACTGGGCTCCGAACTCGGTGACGAAGCGGATATTCTTAGGGTGGCGACGGCGGCGATCATCGAAGGCGCGCAGGGGCCCGGAAGCGGGATACCAGCCATGGTAGTGGTGGCCATCGGTTCCTCCTCTCCATAGACCAAGGGCCCACTCGCCCGAAGAGCGCACCACGAAGCGGCTGGGGTCAACTCTCATCGCCAGACGCTTGAGACGGCTGTCCATCACCTCCCGATTCCAGGAGAAGACGAAGAGGGACCAGAGCATCCGCAGGAAGTTCCGGCGCAAGAAGGTTCGGCGAGCGGCTAGGGCCTCCGTGGTCTCGGCGATCCAGAAGGGCTCGTTATGCATGCACCAGATGACGATGGAGGAGTGGTTGAAGAGGAGGCTGATCATCTTTTCCACTTGGCGCAAGGCTTGGGGGAGGACCTCTTTGCGGTAATGCCATTGGAGGGGAAGGTCTTGCCATAAGAGGATCCCTGCCTCGTCGGCTGCTTCGTAGAAGGCGGGGTGCTCCACATGAGCGTGGACCCTCAGCATGTTCATGTGGGCGTCCTTGGCCAGTTGCAGGTCTCTCCGGTAGGCCTCGTAGGTCATGCGGGCCAGGCGGGTATCCCCGGGTGGGTAGTTATTCCCCTTTAAGAAAAGCCGTTTTCCGTTGAGATGGGCTATCCAGTCCCGCATCTCGAAGGTACGGAGCCCAAAGTTGAACTCCACTTCATCAGGCCGGGTTCTTCGATCGGTGATCACCTCCACCGTCACCCGGTAGAGGTTGGGGTGGCCCAAATCATGGGTCCACCAGAGCCGAGGGTTGCCTATCTCTAAGGTCGTCTCCCACTCGTTTTCGCCTTCAGCCAGCTCTAATCCCTTCTCCCAAACTTGAGAAAGGCCGGGAAAGTTATGGGGAGTGAGGGTTATCCGAACCCTGGCGGAGAGCGGTTGGGCGGCATCGAGGAGGAGGCGAGCGGAGACCAGAGCGGATTCGTGGGAAAACCCCGTCATCTGGAAGCGCTGTCCTTTGAGATAGACCGAGTCCGACTCGAGGATTTCAACCGGGAGCCATATGCCCCCCGGGTTGCTCGCCGGGTCCAGGCAGTCCCAGTGGGAGAAGACGCCGGTGATCATCCGCTTCTCGGTTGGCTTCTCCTCGTTCGGGCAGTCCACCTCCACTAGTAGGGCGTTCTCCTTGCGCAGGAGATGAGTCACTTCGTACCCCTGAGGGAAGAAATAGCCTTCATTCTCTCCCAAGAGGTGGCCGTTAAGATAGACGGTGGACCAATAGAAGACGCCGTTGAGGCGGAGGCGATACCTTTTCCCCCTTCGTTTCTGGAAGGGAAATCCTTTTTTGTACACCACCTTGCCGACATACGATTCGAGTTCCGGGTGCTCCTGCCAGTGGCTGGGAACCTCCATGGAAAGCCACCCTTCTTTTGGGTATTCCTCCTGAAACTTTTCCACAGGCAGGAGTTGCCAGGTACCGTTCAATGAGATCTTCTCCATAGTCCACTGTCCTTTTCGATGGGCAGATTACTGACCCTTTAACCGCGGGGACAGACAGCGACGCATATCCCACAGACGGCCTCATCTGCCCCTACTCGTGCTTTGAGCAGCCGCTTGGCCTCCCTGCAACAGGCATGGGCATCGAGGAGCTCCTCCCGGGCCATACCCTCTCGCCACTCTCGCCCCTTTATCGCTCGCGCAGGGCAAGCCTCGACGCAGAGGCGGCAACCTCCACATCGCCCTTCAAGGATAGGCTGGCCGGTGGGAAAGGGCAAATCGGTGAAGACGGTGACCAGCCGGATGCGGGGGCCGAAGTCGGGGGTGATCAAGAGCCCGCTCTTGCCTATGAACCCTAGCCCGGCACGGGTGGCTGCCGTCTTATGCTGAAAGGCTACCCTTAGGGTGCGCTCATACTCCGGGTTGCTATCCACGATGGTGGCTGGGAAGGCCTCAGCCTCATAGCCAGCCCCAAGGAGGAGCCGCTCTATCTTCTGGGCGATCTCGTTGAGCGTCGTGTTGGCTCGCAAGTACTCCTTGTAATATTCAGGAGTGGGGCCGGTCTTCATCCCTTTCAGGGTGATCGGGTCTAGAGCCAGGGCGATGGAGATAGCCCTGGGCCAAGGAGCGGTGTCTTTTGTATCAGCGAAGCCCATCAGCGAGGCTCCGAAAGTGGCGATCTCTTTCAGAAGGGAGCCCATCATCCCATTAGAGGAGCCCTTTTCTTCGCCTGGGAGCCACGTGCTCAGGAGATGCATGGTTTCACCCTTGGGGTTCAAGTCTGAATCTGGCTCTGACCTCTCCCACCACCTGGCCATATCGGTTCTTCACCAGAGGGTGATGCAGTAGATGCCGAACCTTCAAGGGAGGCCCTGCACCGATCCCTATCTCACCCATTTTCTCTCCTTGGAAGGCCGAGACAGAAGAGCGCGGCTACCAGGGGAAGGAAGACTAAGAGTTCGAGGCTTCTGAGGAGGCCGAACCGGTCAGCCAGGAAACCGGTGACGGCCGCGCCGATGCCTCCAGCCGTGAATTGTCCTCCCAAGGCGAACCCCGAAGCCATGGCCGCGCCGCCCGAGAGGAGGTTTTGGGTTATGAAGGTGGTGACTGGGGTGAGACCTGCCAGGAAAATCCCCAGGGGGATCACCAGAAGGTGGGGCCACGCTCCCGGGGCGTGCAAGAAAAGGTAAATCATGGGGCTAGAAAGGATCAGGGAGAAGGCGAGAACCTTTCGTGGTCCGAATCGATCAGCGAGCAAGCCGCTCAGAACCCCTCCAAAGGCGCCGGATATGAGTAATAAGAAAAGTACCTGACTGGCCAAGGAAAGAGTGTGTCCTCGACTTTGATAGAGGAGGGGTAAGTAGGTGGAAAGGCTCATAGAAGCCCAGGGGCGGAGGAGAACTATCATGGCTGTAGAGACCACCGCTAGCCAGGGAGTAGGCCCCCGCTCTATCGGATTCCTCATCTCCAAATAAGCCTTTCTCTCTTCTCTTTCCACGGGGGGTCGGACTAAGAGGAGGGGAAGAACTGCCAGCGCCGGGAGGAGGAGCAGGAGTGTGCCTCTCAACCCCAAGTTGCTAAAGATAGCGCCTCCCAGCAAGGGCCCCAGAGCGTACCCGATACTCCCCCCGAAGGTGAAGAGGGCCAGGCTAGTCGCTCTCCGTTCTCCGCTTATCACTGAGGCCTGGGCGGCCCCTTGGGGGTGGAAGGCGGCGGACCCTAAAGCGGCTAAAAGGATACAGCCCAAGAGGATGGGATAACTCCAGGCGTAGGCGGCTGAAACTATGAAGGCCGCGGTCCAGATGACACCCAAGGGTCCCAATATTCGAGGTGTGAATCGATCGGCCAGGTAGCCGAAGAGGGGCTGGGTGAGAGATGAACCCACTAGGGAGACTGTGGCTACCAACCCCGCTTGAGTGTAGGAGAGATGGAGGGAAGCCACTAGGAAGGGGAGCATTATGGGCAGCATGCTGGGGTATAGATCGAGAGTCAGATGGGCCAAAGAGAGGCCCAGGAGAGATCGGTTACGAAATAGGGACATGTTGCATTTCCACAAAACGTTTCCTTTGGAGGCGCAGACAAAGATACCGTGGATGAGGGTAGTTGTCAACCCTACTCTTATAACTTGCGTACGTAGACTCGATACTCTCCCTCCCTCTCCTCCAATCCTAGATACTCGTTCCCTGTGGCCCGACACCAGGCGGGCATATCCTCTCGGATACCTGGATCGGTGGCCAAGACCTCCAAAACCTCTCCTACTTTGAGTTCCTTCATTTTCTGGGCTGTCTTTATGATGGGCGTGGGGCAAAGAAGTCCAAAGGTATCGAGAGTGGCATCCGCTTCCATAGGGTAGGTTTCCCCTTTACACATAAGGCTTACTGGTGATAGAGGGGCGAGATCCCCCTTAGCCTTTTCACTATCGGAGGGAGGACCTCTAGAAGGTAGTTTACATCCTCCACGGTGTTCCCCATCCCCAAGGTGAGGAGCAAGGAACCCTGGGCCAAGGCGGGGTCGATGCCCATAGTCTCCAAGACATGAGAGGCTTTCAGCGCTTGGGAGGTGCAGGCCGAGCCGCTGGAGGCGGCTACCCCTTTCAGGTTCAGGGATAGGAGCATCGCTTCCCCCTCCACATACTCCACCACTACGCTCACATGCCCCGGCAGCCGCTCGCTGGGATGGCCGGTGAGGTGAATCCCATCGCTCTCCAAGAGCCCTTCAATTAGCCTGTCTCGCAAAGGGGTTAGATGGTTCGCGCGGTCAGCCATCTCCCTTTGGGCCAATTCCGCGGCTACCCCTAGCCCTACGATCCCGGCCACATTCTCAGTGCCCGCGCGTCGGCCGCCCTCTTGGATACCTCCGTCGATGATGGGGATGATCCGCGTTCTCCTTCGGATATAGAGGGCTCCTACCCCCTTGGGGCCGTAGAACCCTTGCCCTGCCAGGCTCAAAAGGTCAATTCTTAGCCCTTCCACATCGATGGGGATCGTTCCCGCTGTTTGCACCGCGTCCGTGTGAAAGGGGAGGCCATGCTTTTTTGTCATTTCGGCTATCTCACTGAGGGGCTCGATGGCTCCCACCTCGTTGTTGGCGTGCATAATAGAGACCAGGATCGTCTCCTCGGTGATCGCCTCTTCTACCGAAGCGGGATCGACCAGCCCATACCGATCCACAGGCACAGAGGTATAGGTGAAGCCTTGCCGCTCTAGGCTCTTGAGGGAATGGAGCACGGAGTGGTGTTCGATCTGGGAGGTAACGATATGCTTACCTTTTCGCTCCTGGGCCCAAGCCACCCCTTTGAGAGCCAGGTTATTGGCCTCGGTGCCCGAGGAGGTGAAGATGATCTCCTCAGGCTGCGCACCGATCAGGCTTGCTACCTTGCTTCTCGCTTCCTCGACAGCCTCTTTTGCCTCCTTCCCCCAATCGTGGAGGCTTTGGGGGTTGCCGAAGAACTCCCCCAGGTAGGGGATCATCGCTTCCATTACCTGGGGGTGGGTGGGGGTAGCAGCGCCGTAATCGAAATAGACCTTTTTCATCATACTTTATTGGCGACTTCCCCTTTGGGGTTGGATGGCTATATGAGCGTAGACCTGGGCGTTCTCTCGCCTTTCTACCATGGAACCAGCGAGGTAGATCTTCATCCTAAGAACGCTTCTTCCTCTTTGCCCTCTGGCCAGGGGTACTCTTTATACTCGTTCCGGCAGGGGGCACCCAGGCTGTAGGCTACTTTCTGGTTGGTCAAGTCGCCGATGGTTGACCAGAAGGTGGCTAACCCATCCACGTGGCCACAGATGGGGGTCTGGTGGTCGGTGAGGATCTCCTGGGCCAAGGCCCAAGGGTCGCTGTTTCCCTTCGACAACGCGCTTAAGATCTTCTGGAGACGGCGCTTGGAGTTCTCTAGAATAGGTGACTCCGTGAGGTGGCTCAGATCGTGGTGCAGGAAGTGGTTGGTAGCGGCGATATAATCGTTTCCGGCCTCCCGCACACGGACTATTTCGGGGTGGGCCTCCACCATGAACATATCATGGGGATCGACGATGATGCAGTTGAAACTGGAAAGGCGGGGCATCTCCTGGGCCATCATCATCGCTTCCTCAGCGGTGGCGCAGGTCTCGAGCAGGATGCGGGGGATGAGGTGGAAGACGACCCCGGGCTTGACCCTCTCCGGCGCCTTAGTGGGCACCCCATGGAGGGCCACGAAGAGGCTGTGTTGATTCACTCCATCGTGGCGTCCAGAGAGGAGCCCATTGTTCATCCCCAAAGTTGCGTAGTAGGCTTCAGGCCGGGCAGCTATGAGATGCCTCCACCTGGCCCGATAGAAGAAATCGTAGTTACGTCCCACTATAGTCCGCCCCTGGCGGCGAAGGGCGAAAGAGGAACATCCGAGGTTGGCTGTACCCATGATGAGCATTCCCAGAAGGGCATCCATCTCCAGATCGAGGGCCTCAGCCCACCCCTCATATTCGTCTAGTAGGGTGGGGTGGAAAGTGGAGATCAGATCCCAACACTCCTCGGCGAAGGTGGTCTGGGAGAGGGTCAAAGGCTCTGCTTCCCCTTCCGGCGGTGGGGGGAGGGGACTTATCTCATGGGCCAGTTGTTGTCCCATCTCTAAGTGGGTCCCCGCTAGTTGAAGATACCGGTAGTCGGCCGCTTTCTCTTCCTCTAGATCGTTTTCTGGTTTAGACATCTTTTCCTCTCTTGGAGTGGGGAGAGTCCCCATACAATCCCTTGATATGATCCCCGCCGCTCAAGTTCGGCGTTGATCTTGCCGAGCATCATTATCTTCTTTTGAGGCCCAGACAGACCTCCATAATCGCATTCTAGCATCGTTGGGGATAAATGACAAGACGAGATTGACGGAAGTCGCTTTTCAGATTTACAATGAGGGAGGTGAACGGCTGATGCAGGCTCTAATCCTTGCCGCCGGGAGAGGAAAGCGGCTCAAGGCCCCTTTTCCAAAACCTCTTTTGTATCTTCCTGGGGGCACTCTCCTAGAATATCAGTTGTCGATGCTGGCTCATCTGCCTCTCTCTTCCATTTTCGTAGTTTACCTAGCCTCGGAGGTGGAGAGGGTTTTGCGAGAGTGGGAGGGGGTCTACGCTATACGGCAGAGGGAGCCTTTTACCCTTATGGGAGCCCTCCTCAGCGCCGAGAAGGAGATAAGTGAGCGGTTTCTGGTGCTCCACGGGGACAACTACTTCTCTCAGGGGCTAGACTACTTTCTCCGGGAAGCGGAAGGGCACAAATACGCGTTTCTTACAGAACGCAGAAGCAAGGGACTCGAAGAGGCCCGACGGCTGGCCACCACCGGGGCTTATATCCTCTCCCCTGAGGTCTTCTATACTCTGCGGCTTTTGCGCCCTAGAGATAGATTAGTGTGCTTGACAGAGGCTCTGCTCTCTCAGGGAGAGGCGTTGTGCGAGGTGTGGCTACACGGTTGGAGGCGGAATATCAATACTTGGGAGGGGCTGCTGGAGACACATGGAGAACTCTTAGCCAACTGGTCGCTCTGCTTTCATCCTCCAAGTAGCCAGGAGGGTTACAGGGAAGAAGGCGTTGAGGCGGAAGGGCCTACATGGATCTCTCCGGAGGCTGAGGTAAGTCGTTCACACCTAGGTCCCTATGTGACCGTGGGGCCAGGCGCTCGGATCGAGGGTTGTACCCTAGAGGAGGCTGTTGTCTTTCCCGGCTCTCAGGCTGAGGGGTTGAGGTTGAAAAGGGGAGTTATCTTGCCCCCTGGCCTGGTCTTCAGGGGGAAAGGAAAAGGCTGACGCCTATTAGCCCTGCTAGCGCCAGGAGGGCCCACCCCAGTTTCTCTTGGCCTCCAATGAGGAGAAAGGCTCCGGTTAAGACGAGACTTGCCAGCACGATGCCCCTCAGGAGCCGATCCATCCCTCGCTCCAGACGGCCTACCAGCCTTTCCAATTCCAGGGATCGGGCGACGTGCACTTCCAGGCCGCCACGACTGAGGGTGAGCATGGTCTCCTCTGTGAGTCGGGGCAGTCTCCACAAAAGAGCCCCCATACTCTGGAGTTCGCCCCAGAGACGCTCGGCCCACTCTTCCTTCTCGGCGGCCAAGAGTTCTCTGGCGAAGGGCTCCACCCCCTGGAAGACATTGAAGTCGGGATCTAGCCCCGTAGCCAGGCCGGAGAGGATGCCCAGCATCCTCCCCATGAAGATGAAATCCTGGGGCAACTGAAAAGGCATCTGGAAGACGAGGTCGCGGAATTCGAGGGCTAGATCAGCGAACTCCCGATGGTCGATCCTGGCCAACTCCCCCATGCTGAGGCCGTAGAAGTGGGCAAGTACCTTCTCCGCCGCGGCCTCGATGGGGCGCAGGTCTGTCCCCGGCAAGAAGAACCCCAGCCTATCCCAACTTTCGATTATGCGGGGGACATCTCTAGCCGCTAGGCCGATGACCGACTCTCTCAGTTGGTCCATCACCTGGGGGGTGAGGTGGCCTACCATCCCGAAGTCGACGAAGACCAGTTGGAACTCCCGCGTGATGTCCCCTGAGGGGGGTGGACCGCCTAAAGGGCGGACGAATAGGTTTCCGGGGTGGGGGTCAGCGTGGAAGAAGCCGTCTACGAAGACCTGCTGGAGGTAGGTCTCGAAGAGGTACTGGGCCACGGCCCCTCGGTCGATGCCGGCTTCGGTCAAGCCTTCGTAGTCGGTGATCTTGATCCCCCCTACGCGCTCTAGGGTGAGCACCCGCTTGGTGGTATGAGACCAGCGGGGGAGGGGGATGCGCACCTCGGGGTTCTCGGCGAAGTTCTCGGCGAACCGCTCGGCGTTATGTCCCTCGGCTATATAGTCGAGTTCTTCGTAGAGGGTGCGGCTGAACTCATCGAGGAGGGCGTCGAGGTTGGCACGGCTAGCAATGGGCCGATACCGCTTGAGTAACCCCACCGCCCAGCGGAGGGCGGCTAAGTCCGTGGCCACCAGTTGCTCGATCTGGGGCCGTTGCACCTTGACCATCACCGGTTCCCCGCCGGGAAGATGGGCCTGATAGACCTGTCCTAAAGAGGCCCCGATCGCTGTCCTCTCTTGAAACTCCTCGAAGAGTTCTGACAAGGGGGCGCCCAGTTCTTCTTCTATGATGGCTCGGATGGGAG
>DAOULQ010000054.1:0-2459 GCA_034419095.1 Anaerolineae bacterium
CCCTTATCCCTGGCAACGACCCCCTCACCTACCACTTTTCAGGCTCCCTGGAAGAAGAATATCCGATCCACGATCGATTTGGCGCCCTTCAGAACCCGCTTCACATCCTTCAGGCTGCGTATCTTGATCGCGGTCTTGAGGATAAAACTGGGACGGAAATAGAACTCTCGGTAGGCTCGTACCCGTGCCCGCTCCACCTCTTCCCGAGGTAACTCTGCCGTCTCGATGAGGGAGTTCTTGGAGGCGAAATCGGCCCAGGAATCGTAGACCAGCCAGCCGTTTCTCTGGCACTCTTCGTAGAGTTGGGTCCCCGGATGGGGGATGGCTACGGCGAACTGAACGCTATCGGGCTCCAATTCCTTGGCGAATTCGATGGTCTGCCTGATCGTCTCCTGATCCTCGCCGGGGATGCCGAAGAGGAAGAAAGCCTGGGCCTTTATCCCCAACTTCCGACAGATGGCGAAGGTCTCCTTTGCCCGCTCCAAAGATATACCTTTCCGCATCAGTTTGAGCATCTTGGGCGAGCCCGACTCCACGCCAAAGTAGATATAGTGGCAGCCCGCCTTTTTCATGGCCGCCAACATCTCCTCGTCCACGGTATCCACCCGGCTCTGGGCGATCCAACCCACCTGGATCTCCCTCTCTTGGATGAGGCGACATATCTCCAGCATCCGCTCCTTATTCAAAGTGAGGCAATCGTCATCGAAATATATCTCGTCCACGCCGTAATCCTGTACCAACCGTTCCATCTCCTCCACCACATTGGCTGCACTTCGAGCCCGGAACTTATGGCCGTAGAGGGTCTCCGGCCAGAGGCAATAGGTACAATGAGCCGGGCACCCTCGTGAACTGACGATGGTCATGGTCCTGTGGCCCGAGTAGACGGCAGAGTGATACCCCTCACGCCTCACTATATGCCAAGCCGGGAAGGGTAGGCGGTCTAACTCTTCTAGGAGGGGGCGTTCTGGGTTAACCTGAACCTGGCCATCCTGTCGATAGGAAAGCCCCAACACCTTGGAGAGGTCGCCATCTTGAGCCGCAGTCTGGGCCAACTCCTTCACCGTCAACTCGAACTCCCCACGGCAAATGGCATCCACATCTGGCTTCGCCTCTAGGATCTCCCGGTGGAAGAAGGTGGCGTGAGAGCCAACCAGAGCCACGAAGGTATCCCTATCCTTCTCCTTGAGCGCCTTGGCGGTCTGGAGGTCGTACTCGATGGAGGGGGTGGAACACTCCATAACCACCAGATCTGGCGCCTCTTCGGCCACCGCCTCCGCGAACTGGGCGATGGACATCTCCTCCATCACCCCATCTAGGAACCCCACTTCGAAGCCCGCTTCTTCCAACACCGCCACCGTGTAGGCTAGATAAATGGGGTACTCCAGGTATTTGTCGCTCCGCTTATGAGGCCAGCGCACATCGGAACGGGCTCCATAACCTGGCCCAGGCCAGGGGGGGTTGGTAACCAGAACCTTCATGGCGTTGCACTCTCCAGATAACCTTCGCACAATCGCACGAACCTCTCGGCCAGGCTCCGCCACTCGAATTTCTCTCGCCCCTTCCGTAACCCTCCCGCACCTAACTCCCTGCGCCAGACTTCGTTAGTCAGAAGAGAGCAAACCTTGTCGGCCAGATCGCGATGGTCTCCTGGGGCGTAAAATAGTCCCTCTTTCCCTTCCTTCATCACCTCTTCTAGCGCTGGAAGGCGAGGAAGAATAGAGGGGATCCCACAAGCCCAGTACTCGAACTCCTTGAGGGTGACGCGGCCTCGCGCCGATAGCACATCAGGGAGTATCACCAGCCCCAGGTCGCTGGCCGATATATAGCGAGACACCTCTTCTTGGGGCACCCAACCCGAGAAATGAAAGCGATCGTTCAACCCGTACCTAGCCACCCTCTCCTTCAGGTAGGGAAGGGCAGCCCCATCCCCCACCATCCAGAAGGCTATCTTGGGGCACCTCTCTACCACCAAACGGGCCGCCTCCACCAGAAGTTCCGGGTGATCCTGGGGGTCGATCACGCCGTGGAAGATGAGAACGTGATCCGCGCCTGGGGCGTACTTCTTTCGCAGATCATCACCGTTGACCCTCCTGAAGATATCAGTATCCACACCATCGGGCACCACATCGATATCCTGAGGACGGACCCCAACCCGGCAGGCGATACCCTTCATAGCCTGGCTGATGGTGATGATCTTGTCTGAACCCCTGATGGTTGTTCCCTCCATTTGCCGGCCCAGACCCACTATGGCTCGCAACCATCTGGAGCGGTATGCTTCTAGGTACTCGAAGAGGAGATCGGTGAGATCTAAGAGGGCTAGTGCTTGGGGGTGGAACCCCTTGGCCAGAAGGGCGCTGTAGCCAGCGATGGAATTGTGGGAAACGATGAGATCGGGTTTCAACCGTCGAGCGTAGTTGGTCACCCGCAAGATATTGAGGGGGAAAGCAACCATATATTTG
>DAOULQ010000055.1:0-4085 GCA_034419095.1 Anaerolineae bacterium
CTGCTGCACAGCACTTCAAAACTGAGGCTTTTCTCCCCCAGCCACGGTCGCAAGATCTGTTTGCACTGCTGCCCAGGATAACCTGGCACATGGAGGGGCCAACGGGCGGGGCGGGGGTGTATACGCAATGGCATGTGATGCGAGAGGCCCGGGGCCGGGTGAAAGTACTCCTCGACGGCCAGGGGGGGGACGAGTTACTGGGAGGATATTTTCATTACTTCCCCGCCTATCTGCGGACGCGTTTGGAAGAAGCGTGGGGAAAAAGAGATTACGTGGAGTTTGGCTCCATATGGCAGGAGTGTAAAGAGATCGCTGCTCTGACCGGAGAGGGGATCTTCCTCACCGCTCTCCGCAGTCTCTATCCCCGTTCACTGCGGGCCGCTTATCTGCGCTGGAGGCTGGGCGATTTCTTGCATCCCGAATTCGAAGCCCAAGCGAGGAGAAAGGGCTATGACGCAAACTCGTCACTTCCTCGCCGATTCCCAGATGAGTTGAGCGATAGATTGTACTGGAGCCTGGTGAAGGAAAGCATCCCTAGTCTCCTGCACTATGAGGACCGTAATAGCATGGCCTTCTCCATTGAGGCTCGGGTGCCCTTCCTAGACCATCGTCTGGCAGAGTTCATGCTGGGGCTGCCCTATGACCTCAAGATCAAGGGCTCGACCACTAAGCACATCTTGCGCCAGGCCATGCAAGACATCCTGCCGACTGAAATCGTCGACCGTCGGGACAAGAAGGGCTATCCTACTCCGGCGGCAAAGTGGTTCAGGGAGAGCGAGCGTCAAAAAGTGAAGGAGATACTTTTCTCCTCCGAACTCAAGGGGCGAAAGATCTTTGATGTGAACGCTCTAGAAAAGAAACTCGAGAGGCATTGTGAGGGCGAGCGCGATTTCAGCGTGGAGATATGGAAATGTTTGACCACGGAGCTCTGGTTTAGGCAATTCATTGATAGCTTCAATGGGCAATGAATGAGACAAGCTCCCTATCGAAGCCTCTATCGCGAATGTTCATGTAAGAGGGAAGATGGTGCTGCGCAAAATAGCGAATAGGGACCTCGTGATTTTATCAACCGTGATGTTAGTAGCTCTTATTATACGAGTCTGGGGGACAGGTTATGGAGTGCCATACGATTTCGGCCACCCCGATGAAGCACTGGTGGTTCAGAACGCACTCAATTTCGGAGCGAGCAAGAGCTTACACCCTGCTTGGTTCAATTATCCTACCTTGTACATGTATCTATTGTTCTTCGTTTATGGAGCATATTTTCTAACCGGAACCGCGACGGGAATGTTCCACAGTGTTTCTGACTTCGCTTTCGCTTTTCTTACTAGCCCGGGGGCTTTCCATCTAATCGGTCGGCTCGTTACTGCTCTGATAGGAGCACTAACGCCCATCGTCGTTTATCTCCTCGGCAAGAGGGCCTTTGGCTTTACTACTGGCTTAGTGGCCTCCTTGTTATTGGCTTTTTCCCCCGCCCATGTTTGGCACTCCCATTGGGCCCTTCCAGACGTCACAATGGTCTTCTTGTCTACGCTTTCTTTCGTCTTCATTTACCGAATCCTAGAGAAGGGAGACCTGTCCTCCTATATAGGCGCTGGGGCGTGCGCGGGATTGGCTACTTCAACAAAATACAATGCAGGACTACTGGTCCTGCCTATCTTCATGGCTCATTATCTCTCTTGCAATAGCAAGAAAAGTATCCTGGCCATATTGTTCGACAAAAAGATGATCCTTTCATACTGCACGATGGCATTTGGCTTTCTGGTAGGCTCTCCCTATTGGCTTTTCGATTTTCCTTCCTTTTACAAAGCATTTCTTTTCGACGTATCCCACATGCGGACAGGCCACCTGGGAGGAATAGCGGGCAGGCCGTGGCTTTGGCATATGCAAGCCCTAATTGACAGTGAGAGGATCTTAGGCTTTCTTTTCATCGGGGGCGTGGTCTATTCTTTATTGCGGCGTGAAAGGGTGGACTTTCCGTTTTTGCTGTTTGTTCTAGCCTCTGTTGCCTATATCGGCAGCTGGGCTAAGACCTCGCTGGTTTATCTGTTGGCTACATTTCCCATCCTAGCCATATTAGGAGCTAGGCTGTTGGTGGAACTGGTCTCAAAAACTATTACCAACCGTTATAGAAAGCAAGCAATCATAGGAATATCTCTGCTTGCCGTGGGCTTGCAGATACCCAAGATAGTTCAAAACAATCTCCGCTACACGTACAGCGATACCAGAGTTGTCGCTAAGGAGTGGGTTGAAAACAATATACCGGCTGGGGCCAAAATCGCTTTCGAGGGGTACGCATATTGCCCTCCTCTAGTAGGTTACGGAGGGGAATTTGTGGCCTTTGGGTTGCCAGTTACAGGTAAGATATACGACTATCTTGAGACCAACAAAGAGCTGAAGGATAAAATGGCTGCATTTTTCGCTCGCTCAAAGACCTACCGGCTTTACGAGCTCAGCCACACCTTGACCGGGGAAGACGAGAGATATTCCCGGGCACAGGAGGATGTCTATCTGGAGTATATGTACAGTTACACTTGGAGAACTCTTCCTCAACTGAAGAAAATGGGTATTCGATATATCATCCTCTCCACCGGGAGTTTCGAGCGGTATCTTAACCATCCTCCTCTGCCCTTAAGTCACCCTTTGCATGCGGTGCTGGAAAGGGACAGAGGATACTTTGAGTCTCTGCTAGATCCAAGCAACTTGGAACTGGCTTTAATAAAGCGATTTGAGACAGGTCCTACTACTGTGGGGCCCGATATAAGCGTATATGAGGTCAGCTATTCAAGTCAATGAGACAGGGAGAAATTTTCTGCGACGGAAACGGACAATCCAAAATAGTAGCTTATCCAAAAGCGTTTGTATGCTGGTGATGAATGCCATGGACGTCATGGACGATCCCCGTGTGTACCGACAGGCCACGACAATGGCGCAGGCTGGCTATAACGTGGTGGTTATTGGACGCTCTTTGTCTGCTAATGATCCCCCGCGTGAGCACAGCCATGGGGTCACAGTGATTCGAGTCAGAAACCTCCTCCCAAAACTCTTCATAGCAAGGGAGAAGGCGCTAAACCTTCTGAAGGAAGGGGAGTTCCTCATCCGAGCCTTGATAGCCAACTTACAGATGGCCGTCAAGGCTATTAGGCTTGGAGTGGATATCTACCACGCCCACGAGATTGGCGCCTTACCGGTCGGATACACCCTAAAGCACTTGACAGGAGCAAAGTTGGTGTACGATGCTCATGAGCTTTATACCGAAAGCTCTTCTATGCAAAGGGCCTCTCGCTGGTTTCGAGGACTATTCGAGGCGGTGCAGTCATACATTTTGCCGAAGGTTGATGGTATCACAACCGTAGGAGAGACGATGGCCCAGGAGATGTATCGGCGGTACAAGTGTTCGAGGCCTGTAATAGTGAGAAATTGTCCCCGTTGGGAGCAAACGGATGCCACTCAAAGGAATGCCCTCAGGAGAGCCCTTGGTCTCACAGAAGACCAGAAGATAGTTTTGTTTCAAGGCGCTTATGCACCCTACAGGGGCTTGGAACAGATAGTGGAAAGCACAAAGTTCCTTCGGGAAGACGGAGTGATAGTGTTAAGAGGTTGGGGCGAGATGGAGAATGAACTAAGAGCGCTAGCACAAGGATTAAGAGTTTCAGATCGAATCTTCTTCGTCGAGCCTGTGGCGGCGAGAGAGGTGGTCAACGCGGCAATAGGGGCGGACATCGGTGTGATGGCCTATTTACCAGATCTCCTAAACTATAAATATGCGAGCCCAAACAAGGTCTTTGAGTATATGATGGCCGGCCTAGCCATCGCAGCCAGTGACCTGCCTGAGATCAGGGGGATCATAGAAGAAACTGGAAGCGGTGTGCTTTTCGATCCTTATGACCCAAAGAGCATCGCTTCCGCCATAAACAAGCTTATCTCAGACGAAGAACTGTTAAGGTCGGCGCAAAGGAATGCCAGGCGCGCGGCCAGGGAGAAGTATAACTGGGAGAAGGAAAGCCAGAAGCTTCTGAGCCTCTACGAGACACTCCTAGCTGATGGCTGAGATGGACGAACAAGAGAAGGTTGCCGAGAAGAAG
>DAOULQ010000056.1:0-3366 GCA_034419095.1 Anaerolineae bacterium
GTAATGGGGCTGCTTCTTGGCCCCCATGCGACGCAAGCGTATCTTTACCAATTCCCCACCCCCTTCTTACCAAATATAGAGGAGATATCCACTCGACCAAATGGCAACTGCCTTATCAATTTCTGCATCTGACGAAACTGACCCAAGAGTTGGTTCACCTCCTGAACGGTGGTCCCCGACCCCCCGGCGATCCGTCGCTTTCGACTCCCGCCTATGATACGAGGGTTCCGCCTTTCCTCCGGAGTCATGGAGTTGATGATAGCCTCGATCTTCTTCATCTGTTGATCGGTAACCTCCTGGGGTAGTGAGCGGCTCAGGCTGGCAAAGCCGGGGATCATCTCCATCAGTTGACTCAAAGGCCCCATCCGCTTCACCTGTTGCAACTGTTGTCGGAAATCCTCCAGGTCAAAGGTGGCGGTGCGCAACTTCTCTTCTACCCGGCGCGCCTCTTCCCCCTCAAAGGAAGCCTCGGCCCGCTCGATGAGGGTCAGGATATCCCCCATCCCCAGGATACGGGAGGCTAAGCGATCGGGATGAAAGGCCTCCAGGGCGGAAGGCTTCTCCCCCGTGCCCAGGAACTTGATGGGCACGCCGCTCACGGCCCGTATGGAAAGAGCCGCTCCTCCTCGGGCGTCCCCGTCGATCTTAGTTAAGATAAGTCCTGTGAGCCCCACCTGCTGATGGAACTCCTGGGCCAGGCGGACGGCGTGCTGTCCGGTCATGGCATCGGCTACCAGCAGCACCTCATCCGGCGAGACTCTATCTTTCATCTCCACCAACTCGCTCATCAGTTCCTGGTCGATATGGAGGCGCCCCTGGGTATCCAGGATGGCCACGCTGTAAGCGCCCTTCCGGGCCCTCTCCAGAGCCTGGGCGGATATGGCCACCGGCGAGCCCCCCTTCTCGCCGTAGACGGGGATCTCCAGTTCCCCTCCTAGAACCTCTAGTTGGTCGATGGCCGCTGGCCTGCGGGTATCGGTGGCTACCAGGAGCGGCCTCTGTCCCTCCTGACGCAGCTGGAGGGCCAGTTTGGCCGCCGTAGTGGTCTTCCCCGAACCTTGGAGACCCACCAACATGATGATATGAGGCGAAGGGCCTGAGAGGTCGAGCCTCCCCGGCTGCCCCAGCATAGCGGTCAACTCCTCGTGCACTATCTTAACCACCTGCTGAGCCGGGGTGAGGCTCTTCATCACCTCCACCCCCACCGCTCGCTCCCGCACCCGATCTACGAAACCCTTGACCACCTGATAGTTGACGTCGGCCTCCAGGAGGGCCAGCCTCACCTCCCGCAGGGCCTCATCCACATCCTGCTCTCTCAGTTTCCCCTTGCGGGCTAGTTTCTTGAAAACCCCTTGTAGTCTCTCAGTCAGACTCTCGAACATACCGACTCCATATTCAACACTAAAAGCCGCCCCCTATGAGCGACAGAGATATTCTATTGTAGTTTCACCCGTTAGTCAAGCGAGGAAATCTCCTAGGGGATCAGACTGCTGACCTACAACTAACCTGGTACATGGTGTAAGACAGGGGACAGGGCGACACGTTCAACTATACCCTTGGGCCGTCTAAGAGGATCATCGAGTTGACACTGACATGCGGTAAGAGAAGCAAGGTGTGATATAATGACTTCAAAGAGCGGGGCTAACTGGAAAGTATGGACATCCTCAGTAGAATGCGGCAAACCATCGCCAAGTACGAGATCTTCAACCCCGGCGACAGAGTGGTGGTAGGTGTCTCCGGCGGTCCAGACTCGCTTTGCCTCCTGCATCTCCTCCACCGCTTGCAGGAGGAACTGGGCATCACCCTCCACGTGGCTCATCTACATCATGCCCTTCGAGGGGAAGAGGCCGATGAGGATGCCAGATTCGTGGAGAGGCTGGCTACCAGTTGGGGGCTCCCCTCCACCATCGAGAAGCGAGATGTCCCCGCCTACGCCGAGAAGGAGAAACTGGCCATCGAGGAGGCGGCCCGGCAGGTGAGATACACCTTCTTGGCAGAGGTGGCAAAGCGGGTGAGTGCTTCTTCTGTGGCCGTGGGCCATAACGCCGATGACCAGGTGGAGACGGTCATCATGCATTGGCTGCGGGGCGCGGGGACGGCGGGCCTGCGAGGGATGCGCCCCCTTCAACCATGGCCCCTTCTCGGCATCGACCTCAGACTGGTACGCCCCTTGCTGGAGATCCCTAGGGAGGAGATCGAAGCCTACTGTCAAGAACACCACTTGAAGCCCCGCTTCGACCGCTCCAACCTAGATACCACCTACTACCGCAACCGCATCCGTCATGAACTCCTGCCCCTCCTCGAGAAGTACAACCCTAACATCCGGGAGGTGATCCGGCGGGCGGCCCTCATCATAGCCGATGACCACGACTACCTGGCCAGCCAAGGGCAAAAGGCCTGGGAGAGGGCCGTGAGAGAGAACGAGGGCGCCCTGGTCTTCGACCTCGAAGCCTGGGAGGAACTCCACCCCAGCCTCCAGCGGCAACTGTTGAGGCGGGCTATCCGTCACCTCCGCTCCGACCTGCGGAACATCGATTGGGTCCATATCGAAGAGGCGAGGCGTGCCCTTGGCGAGAAACCCGCCGGGACGGAGGTCACCCTGCCTCGGGATTTGAGCCTCTTCAGGTCTTACGACACCTTCGTTATGGGGGATATGATCCCCATACCAGAGATGCCCCTCATCGAGCAGGAGACAAAAATTGCCGTGCCGGGGAGGACCACCCTGTCCGACTGGGAATTGATAACCGAGGTCTTGGGAAAAGGAGGAAAAGAAGAAGCCTTTAACAACCAAGACCCCTGGCAGGGCTATCTCGATCTCGACCAGGTGGGGCAGGACCTCATCTTGCGAGGACGCAAGCCTGGCGACCGCTTCCAGCCCCTGGGGATGGGAGGTCGAAGCAAGACCTTGCGGGAGTTCATGATCGATGCCAAAATCCCACACCATATAAGGGATAAGGTGCCCCTAGTCGTCTCGCCTCAACATATCATCTGGGTGGCTGGCTACCGGATCGATGAGCGGGCCCGGGTTACCGAGAGGACGGTGAGGGTCTTAAAGATCTGGTTCCAAAAGCGTACATAAAGTATTCCCATCCTTATCCCAAGGGCATCTCCCCGGATACCGGGGACGGTGCCTGTCCCACAGGGATCCCGAGGGATGGGAAGGAAGAGATGGGGAAGATGGGTGACATGATGGAAGATATCGCCGAAGTGCTCATCACTGAGGAGGAGATCAAAGCCAAGACCAAAGAACTGGCCCAGAGGATCACCCAAGACTACCGAGGAAAGGATCCGCTCCTGGTCTGCATCCTCAAGGGAGGGATGATGTTCTTGGCCGACCTGATGCGGGAGATCGAGATCCCCCTGGAT
>DAOULQ010000057.1:0-7425 GCA_034419095.1 Anaerolineae bacterium
GGCTTCAGATGTTACCGGCGAAAGGTGCTTGAAGATCTACCCCCCATCGGCTCCGAGGGCTACGCTTTCCAGATCGAGATAGCCTACCTCTGTCAGAAAAAGGGGTACCGTCTCTGCGAACTACCCATCTACTTCGAAGATCGAGCCCTGGGCCGCTCTAAGATGAGCCCGACCATCATCCTGGAAGCCTTCTGGCGGGTGTGGCAGATGAAATGGCGCTATAGAGGAGTCCGCTCCCCTTGAGAAGAGGATGGATCTACGAGTTTCTGATAGTGGTGGGGTTCCTCATCCTGCCTCTTCTTTTCTTTTGGCCGGTCATCTTTGGAGGGAAGACGCTTATCCCCTTCGACAACCTATATGCCTTTGAGCCTTGGGAATCCTACGCCACCCAACTAGGCGTGGGCGTCCCTCACAATCTGCTCCTATCCGACCTCCTCCTAGAGAACTATGCCTGGAAAGAGTTCATCTTGGAGGCCCTCCGTTCCAGGCAGATCCCCTTTTGGAACCCCTACCTCTTCGCCGGGGTCCCCTTCTTGGCAGCGGGCCAACATTCGGCGCTCTACCCCCTAAGCATCATCTACTACATCTTCCCCTTGGCCCGGGCTTATGGGTACTTCACCGCTCTTCACCTCTTCCTGGCTGGGCTCTTCATCTATATCTACGGGCGAGTATTGGGCCTGAATCGATGGGGTGGCCTCTTAGCAGGGGTAACCTACGCCTTCAGTAGTTTCATGGTGGTGAGCGTGGTCTGGCCCCAAGCCATCGCTACCGTCACTTGGTTGCCGCTGATCTTAGCCTTGGTGGAACTGGCCTTCCGGGCTCAAGAGAGCGAGCCGCCCAAACCTCCACTTCCTTACCTCTTAGGGGGGGCTTTAGTCCTGGGAGTGAGCTTCTTGGCAGGCCACGTCGAGTTCTCCTATCTGGTGCTCCTGACCACTGGCTTTTACACCCTCTGCCGCCTGGCAAGCCTCTGGTGGAGAGTCCGGGACCTGAGGCGCACCCTCTATCTGACGGTGGGAGTATTGGCCATGGCTATCCTGGGCCTGGGTTTGGGGGGGATACAACTCCTCCCTCTCTACGAACTGGTCACTCGCAGTTTTCGCCAGGATTCGGCGGGCTATCAAGAGATCATCGGCTGGGCCTACCCCAAACGCCAAATCATAACTTTCCTGGTCCCCAACTTCTTCGGCAACCCTGCCCATCACGGTTACTTCGATCTTCTAAGCCGAAAGATCGTCCCTGTCACCCAGGACTTCACAGGCAAGCCCATTGACACCATCTTCTGGGGGATCAAAAATTATGTAGAAGCCGGAAGTTATGTGGGGATACTCCCTCTCCTTCTAGCGGTGGTGGCCTTCTTCGGACGTCGGTCTCGCTATCTCTGGATCTTCGCTTCCCTTGCTCTCCTCTCCCTCCTTTTCGCCTTCGGCACCCCCCTTTACGCTCTTCTTTTCTACATCTTGCCCGGTTATAGACAACTCCATACCCCCTTCCGCTGGGTCTTCCCCTACGCCCTTAGCCTAGCCGTCTTGGCCGGCCTAGGAGCCGACTGGCTGGCTAAGAGGGGCAGCAAGAGCCCTCGCTTCATCGGCTGGCTGGCCCTATCGCTGGGCTGCATAGGGCTGCTCTTGACAGCCCTCATATTTCTCCGGCCAAGCCCTTTCATCCCCCTGGCAGACCGTCTCCTTACGGCTTCCCAGAAGGCCCAGGAGGCTTTCGCCAACGGAAGTGTCCTCCTCTCTTACGAGTGGCCCAACCTGGTGCATCTGGCTCTCTTCTCGGCGGGGGGTGGGTTAATCATCGTCCTAGCCTACCTCACGCGAAGCCGAAAAATCTGGCAACCTCTAGCCCTTTTCGTCCTATTCTGCGACCTCTTCATCGTAGGTAGGGGGTTCAACCCGGCTGTCGACCCCCAACTCATGAAGTTTACCCCTCAGTCAGTCGCCTTCCTACAAAGCGACCCCGACCTTTTCCGCTTCACCACCTTCAACGCTCCGGAGGAGAAGACCCTCAACGCCAATGCGGGGATGTTCTATGGCCTCTCCGACATCCGAGGGTACGACTCCATCATCCCCCAGCAATACGCCCAATTCATGGGCCTCATCGAGGGACAAAACGAACTCCTCTACAACCGGATCGCCCCCCTCTACGAATACAGCTCTCCCGACTCCCCTCTCTTGGATCTCTTAAATGTCAAATATGTGGTCACCACTCAACATATACCCAACCCCGGCTATACCTTGGTCTACGATGACGAGGTGCGCATCTACCGAAACGACGATTATATGCCGCGGGTTTTCGTGATCCCCGATGGAGTGGGAGCGGTAGAGGTCATACCAGATGGGGATAGCCTCCTCCAAAGGCTGAGGGAGTTTAACCCCCGGGAGGTATTGCTGCTGGAGGAGGAGCCGAAGGAGGCTTACCCCTTCTCCACTCGTTCCGCTCTGATACTTGAGTTCCAATCGGCTATAAGCAGATACAGCCCCAATGAGGTGGTCATTGAGGTACATAACCCAGAGCCGGCCTGGTTGATCCTGGCCGACTCCTACTTCCCAGGCTGGAAGGGCTATCTATCCACCGATGGCTCGTCAGAGGAGGAACTCCATATCTACAAGGCCGACTACAACTTTCGGGCGGTCCATCTACCTCCCGGTTCTCACCTTCTCCGTTTCAAGTATAGCCCCCTCTCTTTCAAACTAGGGCTCTATGTCACTTTCCTGGCCGGGGTGATAACCCTCCTCGGTTTCGGTTACTCCCTTTGGGGACACATGTACCGAGAAGAACCCAAGACCACCATCCAGCGGGTGCTCAAGAACGCCTTGACCCCCATGGGCACCTCCTTTCTCAACAAAGTGATCGATACCGCCTTCGCTATGGTCATGCTCCGCATCCTGGGCCCGGAGGGACAGGGAAAATACGGCTTCGCCATCATCATAGTGGGCTACTTCGAGATCGTCACCAACTTCGGCCTGGACACCCTCCTCACCCGGGAGGTAGCCAAGGAGCCCTCCCAGGCGAACCGGTACCTGAGCAATACAGCCATCTTGCGCCTCCTCATCCTCTTGGGGGTGTTGCCCCTCCTCTTCATCTTTTTGGCCGTTTGGCGAGGCCTCTTCGCCCTCTCCGGGGATACGATAGCCGCTATCCTCCTCTTGACCCTCAGCCTCATCCCCAGCAGCATCTCCGCCGCTTTAAGTTCCCTCTTCCGGGCCCATGAGAAGATGGAGTACCCCGCCGCCATCACCACGGTGAGCACTATCCTCAAGGTGACCTTGGGACTCCTGGCGCTGCTCTTGGGGTTCGGCTTCGTGGGGCTGGCCGGGGTCTCGGTGGTAGTCAACCTGGTCACCATGTCTATCCTCTTCTATTTAGTATTTAAGATCTTCTTCCGGCCCCAGTTGGAGTTCAACCCACCCTTCAGCAAGGAGATGTTAGGGCTCTCCTACCCCCTGATGATCAATAACCTCCTAGCCACCCTCTTCTTCCGCGTCGATGTAACCCTCCTCCAGCCGATGAAGGGGGATACCGTCGTGGGTTGGTACACCACCGCCTACAAAGTCATCGATGGGGTCAACATCATCCCCTCCACCTTCACCATGGCCATCTTCCCCATCATCTCTCGCTTCGCCCAGGACGCTCGAGAGTCGCTCATCAAGGCCTATACCTTGGCCATCAAGGCCCTGCTCATCGTGAGCCTCCCTCTAGCCCTGCTGGTCACCTTCTATGCCCGAGGACTGATCTTCATCTTTGGAGGCTCCGAATACCTCCCCCATTCCGCCATAGCCTTGAGCCTCCTCATCTGGTATGCGCCCGTGGGGTTCATCAACAGCGTAACCCAGTACCTCCTCATCGCCATCAATCAGCAACGCTTCCTGACCCGGGCCTTCCTCATCGGCCTGGCCTTCAACCTAGCAGCCAACCTCCTTTTTATCCCCCGATATGGCTACCAGGCTGCCGCGGTGATCGCCATCCTCTCCGAGATAGCCCTCTTCTTCCCCTTCTACTACGGCGTCCGCCAGCACCTCACCACCATCCCCTGGCTTAGTCTCGCCTGGCGGCCGACTCTCAGCACCCTCTTGATGGGGGGCTTCCTTTGGTGGTTTAGGGGGCTGAACTTCCTCCTCCTCATCCCCTCCTCCCTGCTCTTATACCTGGCTACCCTGATGGCTCTGGGCACCTTTGAACGGGAGGAGATAGCCATCATAAGGGAACTCCTCCCCCTAAGGAGGCGACCTCCTGAAGAGGTGGCCGCGCCCCGCTAAAATATGTGACAAGCCGGTTTCCCTATGATAAAATCTTTATGTCAGTATCCGAAGGATGAGGAGGGTAGCCTTGCCCGAAGAGGTACACATCGAAGAGATAGCCAAATATGAAGGGCAAGAGGTAACTCTCAAAGGTTGGCTCTACAATAGGACCGACAAGGGCCGCCTCCAGTTCCTCCTGGTGCGAGACGGAACGGGGGTCATCCAATGCGTGGTCTTTGAGCAGGATGTACCCAACCAGGTCTTCGAAGCCGCAAAGAGCCTGACTCAGGAGTCGTCGCTCATAGTAACGGGCACCGTCCGGGCCGATGAGCGAGCGCCTGGGGGGTATGAACTGACGGTGAAGAATATCAAAGTGGTGCAGTTGGCCCAGGAATACCCCATCACCCCCAAGGAGCATGGGGTGACCTTCCTCATGGACCACCGCCACCTCTGGCTTCGCTCCTCCCGCCAACACGCCATCCTCCGCGTGCGAGCCGAGGTGATCCGCGCCGTGCGCGACTACTTCGATGAAAACGGCTTCCTCCTGGTCGATACCCCCATCCTCACCCCCGCCGCCTGCGAGGGCACATCGACCCTCTTCGAGACCGACTATTTCGGGGACACAGCCTATCTGGCCCAGAGCGGCCAACTCTATAGCGAGGCTAGCATCATGGCCTTCGGCAAGGTCTACTGCTTCGGCCCCACCTTCCGGGCGGAGAAGTCGAAGACCCGCAAGCACCTCCTGGAGTTCTGGATGGTGGAGCCGGAGATGGCCTACGCCGACCTAGACGACTGTATGCAGTTGGCCGAGGAGTTCGTCTCTTGCATCGTAGAGAGGGCGCTCACGCGCCGCAAAGCCGAACTGGAAACCCTAGAAAGGGATACGACCCCCTTGGAGAAGGTGAAGCCCCCCTTCCCTCGCCTCACTTACGATGAGGCGGTGGAGATCCTCCACCAAGAGGGGCTGGAGTTCGAATGGGGGGACGATTTCGGCTCGCCCCATGAGACCGCTCTGGCCCAGCGTTTCGAGAAGCCCCTTTTCGTCCATCGCTTCCCCACCCACTGCAAGGCCTTCTATATGGAACCTGACCCCGACCGTCCCGAACTCTCCCTCTCCGTGGACTGCTTGACCCCGGAGGGGTACGGGGAGATCATCGGCGGCGGCCAACGGACAGCCAGCCTTGAAATCCTAGAGAAGCGCATCGAGGAGCACAACCTCCCTCGCGAAGCCTTCGAGTGGTATCTCGACTTGCGTCGGTACGGCTCCGTCCCCCACTCCGGCTTCGGCCTGGGGATAGAGCGGACCGTGGCTTGGATATGCGGCATCGAGCATATCCGGGAGACGATACCGTTTCCCAGGATGCTGTATAGGCTGTATCCCTGAATGCGCAACGTCTCTTGTTGTCTTCACAAGCAAAACAGTGAATATTGCATTGAACGATTGACTATGATAGAATAACAAGGGGAATGCCCTACGGCAATTAGATCAGAAATGATACCCCTGGGAGGAAATGTGGAGGGTGACACAGGCTACAAGGACAAGGACTTACTTGAGAGGGTTCGTGAGCTGGAGCGCATGCAACCTCAAATGACCGAGAGCTTAGAGGAATTCCGCAAGAAGTTCAACGAGTATCAACGAACCAAGCGCGAGCGTGCCTCGGAGGAAAGGCCGGTTTGTAGACCTTTTCTAGACGTCTTTCGCCAGCAGCGGTGAGGAGGTCTTTCCGTGGAGAACCAGGAGAGTCTATTTCCTCAAACGCCTATGTTTCGCGCCCTGCAAAGCGACCGCTATGCGCGTCAGGCCGCGATAGAGGACTTTCAAAGCCACACCAAGCGTAAGCTAATCGTCTACGAAGCTAATCTTTGGTCGGATCGTTCACCCATCGGTGAGGATGACATACAGCCCTTCGCAGACCTTCTCATTCGCCTTTCACCAGGGCAAGACCTAGATTTGCTTCTCCACAGTCCAGGCGGCGACATAGACGCGGCCGAAAAGATCGTCTATATGTGTAGAGAAGTCGCAAGTGGATTTAGGGTAATCGTTCCCGAATATGCTAAGAGCGCAGCCACCCTTATTGCTCTTGCCTCCGACGAGGTGGTGATGGGACTAACGTCAGAGCTTGGACCAATAGATGCCCAGCTTACAGGGCCTGGTCCGGGTGGCGCGCGCTTTCAGACATCTGCTCAATCGTTCATCGATGAATTCGACCGCATGAAGCAGGAAGTACAAGACACTGGCACTCTTTCCCCAGCGTACTATCCCCTCCTGGACGGTCTGAACCTGGGATTTATGGGGATGTGCAGAAACCTCATGGCTCGGTCCAAGAAGTTCGCGCAGAAGTGGCTAGAGAAACACATGCTCAAGGATCAACTGGATAAGGCCGCGGAACTAGCTGCCGACCTCTGCAACGTTAAGAAGTGGCTGGGCCACGGGGTTGTAATTGATGCGAATGAAGCAGCATCTCTCGGCATCAAGGTCAAGAAATTGAACCAGGATGACCCACTGTGGGCCCGGGTTTGGTATCTCCATTGCTGCTATGGCGTCCTGTTTAGACGCACCTCAATTTGTAAGATATTCGAGTCAGAAATCGTTTCTCTCCCCTTTCAATGAATCTTATTCCTGACGCGTCAGGTGGTAACATCTGACGCTATCCTTCCCCTTTGACCTCCCTCCCTTTGTCAACCCACTCCGTTTATCCGTTCCCCATTTGTTGATCCCTCTTCTTGACAATCTAGAACACCTGTGCTATAATGGTTATACAAAAGAGCCCCCTACCCGATGACGATAGGGGGCTCGCCCTCACAAGGGGGTATCTCAGCGAAAAAACCTGCCACTCACCTTCTCACCTTTTCCGCTTGACGCCCCGCCCTCCTCGTGCTACCCTCTAATTATGAAACTCCATCGCCGCCGCTACTGGCGCATCGTCTGGTTCTTCGCCCGCACTATCCTCTCCCTCCTCCTCTGGGAGGTCCTCTTGCCTCGCCTGCCGGGAGGGAGGCTGGTCCGTCTCGGCGCGCCTGGCAGACGTCGCCGCCTGGCCGCCCGCTTCCGGGCTTTGGCCGTGGAGATGGGCGGCGTGCTCATCAAACTGGGGCAATTCCTCAGCGCCCGCGCCGATGTCCTCCCTCCTGAAATCACCGAGGAACTAAGCGGCCTCCAAGACGAGGTCCCCCCCGACCC
>DAOULQ010000058.1:0-10297 GCA_034419095.1 Anaerolineae bacterium
CCTCAATGCTTTGAGGTATTGGTTGCGAGAATACATGTCCATACCTCCATTCTACACCCGTTTCGGTTACATTTTATATTGCACAACCAATACCGTTTCGGTTACATTTTAGCTTGCAGAATACGGCCCCTTGACAAAGCCCCCCAGAAATGGTATTATGAAATCCCAGAGGTAACTCTGGCTTTTTTGATACCTGTCGGCCCCTGGTGGGACCAAAATATAATAAGGATGGCCAGAACAATAGTTTTTGCCAAGATAGAAGAAATCCATCACCGGCAGAAGGATGGTTTCTTTTCCTAGAAAGCCCCGTTTCAGGGGCTTTTTTGCGGGAGAGATATGAGAATTCCGGGTTTAATAGATGCGCATGTTCATCTACGAGATCCAGGAGAGCCCCATAAGGAAGATTTCTCCTCTGGAACTTCGGCTGCTCTTGCAGGAGGGGTTGTTACTCTAATAGACATGCCAAATAATAGAGAACCAATTACTAACCCTCAAAGTCTGGAAGAAAAAAGGAAGATGGCCAGATCGAAAGCGGTCTGTGATTATGGATTCTATTTGGGGGCAACGAGGGAAAATGTCGGGGGTTATGGGGAAAAGGTGGTCAAGAAGGTATGGGGGCTGAAAATGTATCTCAACCAAACATACGGTCCGCTTTTACTCTCTCAGCCACAAGAAATCGCAGATCATCTCCATCATTGGCCAACGGAAAAACCTCTCTTGGTTCATGCTGAGGGGGAAACTGTGGCTTTCATCTTGAATATGATTAAAGACTTTCCTCGTCGAGTTCATTTTTGTCATCTTAGTCTAAAGGAGGAAGTTGAGCAGATCAGAAGAGCAAAAGAAGCCGGTTTGCCCATAACTTGCGAAGTAACCCCTCATCATCTTTTTTTGACCGACAAAGACGAAAAAGTCTTAGGTCCATTTGGGAGAATGAGGCCTCCCTTAAGAACCGCGAAAGATGTTGATGCCCTTTGGCAGAATCTTGACGTAATTGATATTGTAGTCTCCGATCATGCCCCTCATACAAAAGAGGAAAAGCTTTCTGGAAATCCTCCCTTCGGGGTTCCTGGAGTAGAAACGACTTTGCCTCTTCTCCTGACCGCGGTTTCTCAAAAGAAGCTCTCTCTTGAGCGGTTGATAGAATTAGTTGCAATTAATCCGGCAAGGATTTTGGGCATTAAACAAGATGAACTAACTCATATTGAGGTTGATCTCCAAGCAAGTTATGTGATCGAAAACTCGGCTCTTTGGACAAAATGCGGTTGGTCGCCATTTGAGGGGAAAAGGGTAATTGGCAAAGTCAGGCGGGTTTTCCTACGGGGCCAAAAGGTGTATGAGGACGGGAAAGTTCTAGTAAGGCCAGGTTTCGGAAAGGAGATAAATCCATGATGGCTGAACGAAAGTCTGAATTCCTAGGTTCTCCTGAAAATCCATTTGTGGGGGAACATATTATTTCCGTAGAACAGTTCACTCCCGAGAAAATCGATTACCTTTTCAATATCACTCGACAAATGCGGGAGATCGTTAAGACCGTTGGGTCGGTAGATTCCTTAAAGGGGAAGGTTTTGGCCAACCTCTTTTATGAGCCAAGTACAAGGACCAGCTCTTCTTTCACCGCGGCGATGGAGAGGCTTGGAGGCTCGGTGATTCCCATAAATGAAGTTCGTTATTCGTCGGTAGCCAAAGGCGAGAATCTACCCGATACGGTAAGGACCTTGGCTTGTTATGCCGATGTAATCGTCTTGCGCCATCCAGAAGTTGGTTCGGCGAGTCTGGCTGCGGAGTACTCACCCGTACCAGTGATTAATGGTGGAGATGGGCCAGGAGAACATCCTACCCAAGCGCTCTTGGATTTGTTCACCATTGTCGATAAGTTAGGGACGGCTAAGGGAAAACATGTTGTAATGGTTGGCGACTTAAAATATGGTCGAACTGTTCACTCTTTGGCCAAACTTCTCTCCATTCAAGATAGGGTCAAAATCACCTTTGTTTCGCCCAAAGAACTGAGAATGCCCCCCGAAATCCTCTTCAGACTTAGAGAGAAGAGAATGGATATTCAAGAGATGGAGGAATTGGAATCTTCGATCCCCACCGCCGATGTTATTTATCTTACTCGCGTTCAAAAAGAAAGGTTTGATACTCAAGAAGAATACGAGAAGGTAAGAGATAGGTATGTAGTGACTCCGGAAACCCTCGCCTCGGCTAAAAAAGAAATGATCCTTATGCACCCTCTGCCAAGAATTTACGAACTGAGTATGGCCGTTGATGAAGATCCTCGAGCAGTTTATATCAAGGAACAGATGAAGAACGGAATGTATGTTAGAATGGCGCTTTTAGCCGCGGTTTTGGGAAAAGTATGAAAGAGAGGCTAATCTCAAGAGATAGAAGCATAATTGTGGCCTGTGATGTGCCTGATCTTGAATCATTGGGAAGATTAATCGATAAAACCTGCCGGATAGAAGGGGTTGGAGGATATAAAGTGGGATTGGAATTAGCTATTGGCTACGGTTTGCCTCGGGTGGTTGATACAGTTAAAGGGTTAACGGATTTACCGATTATCTACGATCACCAAAAGGGTGGAATAGACACCCCTGAAACTGGGAAAAGGTTTGCCAAAGTATGTAGAGGAGCCAGCATTGATGCGGTTATCCTTTTTCCTCTTGGGGGAACGGAAAGCGAGAGGAGTTGGATTAACGCTTGTCTGGTCGAAGAACTCGTTGTTTTGGTTGGGGCCCATATGACTCAAAAGGGGTTTCTTGAGAATGAGGGAGGCTTTATCGCTGATTCTGCCCCCGAGAGAGTTTTCGCTATCGCTGCTGAAGAAGGGGTAAGGGATTTTGTTGTTCCAGGAAATAAAGCCGAGCATGTTAAAAGATACAGAGATCTACTTGAGAAAATTCTAGGAAGAGAGAATTTTACCCTCTATGCGCCGGGATTTATCACTCAAGGAGGAGATATCAGCGAGGTAGGAAAGGTTGCGGGCGAAAGATGGCATGCCATTGTGGGAAGGGCGATTTATAAGGCCAGGGATGTTGAAGAAGCAGCGAGGATAATGGTTAGGGAGATAGTAAGTGGGGAAAAGGACTGAATTAGCTCTTGAACTTTTTGATGTTGGCGCGATTAGATTCGGGAAGTTTAAGTTAAGACTCCATGATGAGTGCCCAAACGCTCCTCTTTCACCTTTTTATATCGATCTAAGGATTGTTCGTTCTTTTCCTAGGGTCATGAAACAAGTAGTTGAAGCCTATGAAGAGTTACTAGAAGACAAAAGGTTTGATTTGCTGGCTGACGTTCCTACCGCGGCTACTCCAATTGTTGCTGCCCTTTCTCTTCGATTAAGGGTGCCGATGATTTCTCCTCGAATCGATCAAAAGAGACATGGAGCGGGGACAAAGATCGAGGGTGTGTTTAAAGAGGGACAACGAGTTGTTCTAGTTGACGACTTAGTAACGAAAGCGGATAGTAAACTCGAAGCGATTAAGATCTTAGAGGAGAACAGATTGAAGGTTCATGATGTAGTTGTTCTTATCGATCGCGAACAAGGGGGAAAAACCGAACTTGAGAAAGAGGGTTATCACCTTTGGGCTGCTTTTGAAATCTCCACCCTTCTTGAAATCTATCTTCAGGCTGGGAGATTAGATAAGGAACAGTATCGAGAAGTCATCAGTTATCTTAGCAGCGAGTGAAGTATGGGTATTGGCAAAGAAAGGTTTCTTTCTAACCCGGAACAAAATCACGAAAGAGTATTAAGGCTTCTCCAAATCGTTGAAGAGTCTCCCAGGATTAGATACTTCCTAACGAAAATTTTTGAATACAAAGACGCTCGACTTGAGACAAGCCTATTTGGGCTTCGCTTTGCTAATCCGGTTGGCCTGGCGGCAGGTTTTGATAAGAATTGTCAGGCCCCGAGGGCTCTCGGCTGCTTAGGCTTTGGTCATATAGAGTTGGGGACAGTGACGCCTTTGCCTCAGAAAGGCAATTCCAGACCACGGATTTGGCGATTGAGTGAAGACAGGGCGGTTATTAACTGGATGGGAACGCCGAACGTTGGCCTAGAGAAGTTTGTCAAAAGAGTTCAAAAGATAAAAGAACGCGACTTTGTTCTGGGCATCAATATCGGGAAAAATGGGGATACACCGCTTGAAGAAGCCTCGGGAGATTATAATCTAGCCTTGCGAAAGGTTCATCCTTATGCAGATTATATCGCTCTTAATGTCAGTTCTCCCAATACGCCTGAACTGCGTCGCCTTCAACGAAAAGAACTCTTAGATGATTTAGTTCGTGAAATCAAAAGAAGTTTCCCTTCAAAGCCCGTTCTTTTGAAAATCGACCCCGATTTATCTTTTTCGGAGATCGATGATGTTATCGCTATTACCGAGAACTACAATGTTGACGGAATTATCGCCACCAACACCACGGTTTCTCGAGAAAACCTCAGAAGTAAGCATAAGGGTAAGCCTGGAGGGTTAAGTGGACTACCCCTTAGGGAGAAATCTACCACAATTATTCGCTACATCTATCATCAGACCGAGGGGGCTGTTCCTCTTATTGGAGTTGGAGGGGTTTTCGATGCCCGAGATGCCCTAGAGAAAATAAGGGCGGGGGCATCTTTAGTGCAAGTTTATACCGGCTTTGTTTTTGACCCCTTAAAAGGCCCATTTATAACCAGGAACGTAAATAAAGGGTTATCTAGAGCTCTTGAATCTGAAGGGATAAAATCAGTTCGTGATCTAGTCGGGTCGGAGGCTATTCAACCCCAGAGGCAGGTGTGAGGAGGGATAGGCCTGGGATGCTGGCACGAACTATGTCTAGAACTTGCTTGAGGTTTCTAACACGTCCAATAGTTCAGTAATGACTCGTTCCCGCTCGGAGGTATCATCGCCGCGGATAGCGTCAGATAAGATCGGCTAGCGCCCCGCGGATCGACTCCCCCACCACCTTCATGGTAACTCTGTGTAAAGGTAAATGGCCTTTTTCGGCCTCCTCCACCTGGGGGATTGAGGCTTCGTCAGGTTTATCGGTCAATCCGAAAAGAAGGACTCCTCGCTCGGCCAGGAAACGGCAGAGTTCGGCCACCTCTCGAGTGATGACGATCTCCTCGCTCAGGAGTCTTTCCATACCGCACCCATCTGGCAATATGTCCATTCGCGCTACCGTAGCCTCATACTCCCGGTAGCGAAACCTCTTGAAGGGGGTAGGATCATCCTTCACCCAGTTGGACCAGACCTCTTGGTGGATCCTGCTTAACCCCGTGTCTTCCAATCCTGTTATCTTGTCATGGCAGGGGGCGATAAACTCCCCGAACCTCTTCAGCCTGCCAACAGCCAGGTCATGGAGCAAGGACGGATAATCGTAGACCTCTGCTGCTACCATCAGAGAGATATAGACTAGATAATCCTGGTTATCGGCGGTAAAGAAGTGATATCGCGGTTGCTTCAGTTCGTCGTACACCTCCCTGAATCGGCGCTTCTGAAGATCGCTCCTCAACGCCTCCTGGGCGATTTCCAGCACCGCCTCTACCCGTGCCGCATCTATGGGTCGGCTATTACGGCCTCGGGCTCCGAAAGCCGTCTTGTCGAGGTCGATTAGGGTGGCTGTTCCCTCATCGAGGGGAAAACGGTCCTTCCTGATGTAGCGCATGAAATCTAGAAAGGCTGCCCAGCGGTTGGCGATCATGACCCCTTCTCGCATCTCAATCCGCTTCGCCGCGCCCAAATCCTCATCCCCGATGAAGCCACGAATAGGCAAATATTGACCCAGGTTAGAGATGGCTGTCCCGTCGCTCGTCTCCGTATCGCCAATATAAAGGAGCCGCTTGAGGGGTTGACTCGGGGAGTGTAAGGCCTGAGCCTGGCGTAAGAAGTCTAGGATGATCTGAGAATAGATCGGCTCCACTTTCCGAGGGATGCGATAGGTGGCCAACCCCACTTGGGGCCAGATGGCCTTTAGGCGGGCCAACCTTTGATCAGCCGGCTCTAAGCTGCGGTAGACGACCAGATCACCAAAGAGATGGTGAAGGGTCATCCTCTCATACATCGAGATACCCTTGCGCCTTCAATAGTTCGGCGTTTAGGATCGAGGCTCCCGCCGCCCCGCGCACCACATTGTGCCCTAGGACGAGGAATTTGTAATCCAAAATAGAGCACCGTCTAATGCGGCCCACGGTCACAGCCATTCCCCCCTCCGCACCCCGGTCGTAGCGAGGTTGAGGGCGATCCTTTTCCTGGCGGACGATGATGGGCCGTCGTGGGGCGGTGGGGAGATTCAGTTTCTGGGGGAGAGCCCTGAACCCGCTCAATGCGCCTTCCACCTCTTCTAGTTCTGCCTCTTCGGCCAGCTCCACCGAGACGCATTCCAGGTGTCCATCCAAGGTAGCCACCCGGTTGCATTGAGCGCTTATGGCTATCTCGGCCTCCTGGAAGGAGCCAGCCTCTAACCGGCCCAGCATCTTGCGGGGCTCGGTTTCCAATTTCCCCTCTTCGCCTTCAATGTAGGGAACCACGTTGTCCACGATCTCCAAGGAAGGAACCCCAGGGTATCCTGCTCCAGAGAGGGCCTGGAGAGTCACCACCGCCACTCGTTTTAGGCCAAAGCGGTCTTGGAGAGGTTTCAGAGCCAAGACCAGTTGGGTTGCGGAACAGTTGGGGTTGGTGACGATATACCCCTTCCAACCTCTCTCCCGCTTTTGGCGTTCGATGATCTGGATGTGCCCGGGGTTAACCTCCGGCACCAAGAGGGGTACATCGGGCTCCATGCGATGATCTCTGGCGTTGCTGAAGACGAAGTAACCAGCCGCCGCAAAGGCCTCTTCGATGGGACCAGCCAAACCGCCGGGCAGAGCCGAGAAGACCACCTGGCAGGGCAGATCAGGGGTGCATTCCCTGACCTCCACCCCCTGCATCGAGGACGGTACCTCGGCGGAGGCGATCCAGCGGCATGCCTCCTCGTAAGGCTTCCCAGCCGAGGCGGTCGAGGCGGCCAAGGCCGTGACCTCAAACCAGGGGTGATCGTGTAATAGTTGCCCAAACCACTGGCCAACCATCCCTGTAGCACCCAATATTCCCACTTTTATCCTAGCCATAATCGCCGTCCCAAATAGATTATATCCGCCAAAACTCCCGCTGCTGCCACATCTGGGCCAGCCCCTGGCCCAACGATGACCAGCGGGTTTTGGTTGTAGGTTTCGGTTTCAAAGGCCACCACGTTGTTGGGGCCCTTCAAGTGGCCCAACAGGCTCTCCTCAGCCACCTCCACCAAGCCCGCTTTACAACGGCCTTCCTCTACCTGGGCCACATATCGCAAGAGGTAGCCTCGCTTTCTGGCCGCTTTCATCTTCTGATCATATGGCTCACCCAGGGTGCTCAACTGAGCCATAAACTCATCCCTTGAGAAGCGGTTCATCTCTTGGGGGAAGAGACTCTCCACCTCTACGTCTCCAAGCTCCAGCTCGCAACCCCAGGTCCGAGCCAGAATAAGAGCCTTGCGGGCCACATCTAGGCCGGTGAGATCCTCTCGGGGATCCGGCTCGCTATAGCCTCGCTCCTGGGCCTCCGCTACTGCACCGGAGAAACTGCTCCCCTCTTGGAGCCTGGAGCAGATATAACCCAGAGTGCCACTCAGGGAGCCCCAGATGGTTCGGATCCTATCACCGCTCTCCAAGAGCATCTTGAGCGTGGATATGATGGGCAGTCCAGCCCCCACGGTAGCCTCGTAGCGGAGCCTCTCCCCTCCCACGGCCATCAACCGTCGCCAACCATTCAGAGAAGTGACCAAGGGTTTCTTATTCGCTAAGACGAGGCCCCAGCCCCTTTCCAGCCCTGGCAAGAGGAGTTCCTCCATCCCCTCAGCGGCGGTGACATCCACCAGGACGACCTCCTCCAACCCTACTGCGGCCACTCTATCTATTATCTCTTCGCCGTCCTCTTTCACCTCGCCACAGCCCAGGTCGGCTATCGCCCCTCCCATCTCCTTGGCTTGCAGGAGCCCCTGGAGTTGCTCCTCCCCGAGCCCGTCGTGGGCCCAAGCCAGGCCGCTGCTATCACACACCAATGAATAGATCAGGCTCAAGCCCGACCGCTCCTCGATGGAGTGGCGATGGGCCAGCACTTGCTTTATCAGAGCCCTGCCTACCTGGCCCAGCCCCAACTGGATGATGGGAATAGCCCTCAAGGTGATTCCTCTCCTAGTTTGAACTCCTCGTGGATAGCGCGCACCGCCCTCTCCATATCCCGCTCTTCTACCACCAGGGAGATGTTATATTCGGAAGAGCCCTGGGCGATGGAGACAACGTTGATGCCTTGCTTGCCCAGGGCGCCGAACACCTTGGCCGCAATGCCTGGCGTACCCATCATCCCTGCCCCCACCACAGCGATGATGGCCACCCCTTCCTGAGCCCAGATGCGATCCACATTTCGGCGGGCCAGTTCCAGATCAAAGGCTGCCCCAAGAGCATCGAGGGCCTCTTTTGTAGTCTCTTGACGGATGACAAAGCAGATATTTTGCTCCGAGGAGGACTGGGATATCATCAAGACGCTTATCCCCTCCTGGGCCACGGCCGAGAAGAGTCTGGCTGCAATGCCCGGCACACCCATCATGCCTCGCCCCTCTACGGTCACCAGGCCCAACCCCCGGATGGCGGTGATACCCTTCACCGTCTGGCTTGTGGGATGGGAATGGGCCACGATCAAAGTCCCCGGGTGTTGGGAGTTGAAGGTATTCTTGACCCTCAAGGGGATCTCCTTCTCCATGGCGGGCAAGATGGTCTTGGGGTGCAACACCTTGGCCCCAAAGTAAGACAACTCCGCCGCTTCAGCATATGAGAGCTGGTCCAAGGTCTTGGCCCCCGGAACGATCTGGGGGTCGGCGGTCATCACCCCATCCACATCGGTCCACATCCAGATCTCCTCCGCATCCAGGCAGTTGCCCATGATAGCCGCGCTGTAATCGCTGCCCCCACGTCCCAAGGTGGTGACCACGCCTTCGGTGGTAGCGCCGATAAAGCCCGTAATCACAGGGGTCACTCCTTGGGATAAAAGGGGCAAGAGGCGGGCCCGTGTCGCCTCCCTCGTTCTCTCCATGAGAGGGGCGGCCGAGCCAAATTGGCCATCGGTGATTATCAACTCCGTGGCCTCCAGGGGTATGGCTTTCACCCCCCGTTCCTCAAGCACCGCAGCAACGATGCGAACCGATAGCCTCTCCCCCAAAGAGGCGATAGCGTCCGCACCCCTGGCTGTGAGTTCGCTTAGGATATATACGCTGTGGCAGAGGTTTTCGAAGTCGGAAAGGCGAGCCTCGATCTCCTCCATCAGCGAGAGCCGCTTCCCCTCATCGGCGATGGCCTCCTCCACAGCCTGACGGTGTCTCTCCAAGAGGTCCCGACGTGTCTGGCAAAAGTACTCTCCATCCCCCTGGGCTGCGGACTGGGCTGCTGACAGCAGAGCATCCGTCACCCCACTCATGGCCGAGACGACCACCACAACAGGTAAAGGCTCCGCCTTCGACCCCTCCTTTAGCATCTCTCTGACAATATCTCCCACCATGGCTATCATCTTACCATGGCCCAAAGATGTGCCGCCGAACTTCATTATCAGCACAGATCCGCCTCCAAAGCCTTCTCTACCGCTTTCAGGGTTGGTTCAATGACCACAGGCCTATTAGCATAGGTTGTCTTCATGGTTCTCAGCTCCCCCAAATGGTAGCCAACCGTTGCCTCCGGGTCTTTCAAGAGATGGCCGGTCAGGATAGCCACCACCCTCTCCCCGGGATCGATGACACCCTCCTCGACCAGTTTTTTTACGCCGGCCACGCTGCTGGCCGAGGCTGGCTCACATCCCAAACCGGCCGCATCCACCTGGGCTTTGGCGTTCATGATCTCCTCGTCGCTAACCTCTGTCACCAAACCATTGGTCCAGCGCAAAGAGCGTACTGCTCGCTCATAGTTGACGGGGTCGCCGATGCGGATGGCTGTAGCAATGGTATGGGCCTCCACCCTTTCCTGACGTTTGAAGCCACCCACGAAGCCGCGGTAAAGGGGGTTGGCACCATGAGCCTGGACAGCGGCCAAACGGGGCACCCTTCCTATGAACCCCAACTCCTTCATCTCACAAAAAGCCTTGCCAAAGGCGCTGGTATTGCCCAGGTTACCGCCTGGTACTACCACCCAATGGGGTGCCTTCCATCCCATCTGCTGAAGCATCTCAAACATAATACTCTTCTGCCCTTCGAGGCGGAAGGGGTTGAGAGAGTTGAGTAGATAGATATCGAATTCATCGCAAACTTGGCCTACCAGCCTCATGGC
>DAOULQ010000059.1:0-3184 GCA_034419095.1 Anaerolineae bacterium
ACCCAGTCAGGTACCGTCCATCCGCTTAAGAAACAGTCACCGCGCTTGGTTACAAAATATGTTGCACAACCGAGCAAGGTTCGGTTACATGTTTAAATTGCTTGACAGGGTTCAACCCCGCCGCCAGGTAGTGCCTCCGGGACCATCCTCTAGGATGACACCCAGTTTGCTCAGTTCCTCCCGAATCTGGTCAGACAGGGGGTATAATTTGGCCGCTCGTAACTCGTCACGAACACTCACCAGGAGATCGATGAAGGGTGTCGCGGCTACCTCCTTGGCCTCGGCCTCCAGTTTCAGGCCCAGGACGCCGGCCAGTTCCTTTAACGCATCTTGAGCGGCGAAGAAGATCTCACCTCCTGCACCTTCGTCTCTGGCTTGGTTAATGGCCCTGGCTAGGTCGAATAGGGTAGCCAAAGCCTGGGCGGTGTTGAGGTCATCGTCCATCGCCTCCTGAAAGGCCTGGTGTATCTCTTCTGCCCTTGGGGCTAATTCCGGGGAGGCTTGGCCATCTTCCTCGTAAGGCGGCCTAAGGGCGGCGCGCAACCGTTCAACCCCTCGCTCCGCGGCCAGCACCCCCTCCTCCGACCAGGTGAGGGAACGCCGATAATGGGAGGAGAGGATGAAGAGGCGGATAGCATCAGGGTTGTAACGCTCTAAGGCCTCTTGGCAACTGACAAAATTGGCCAGATGTCTGGTCATCTTCTCCTCCACCCCCGAGGGACGGAGCAGCCCATTATGCACCCAGTATTTGGCGAAGGGCACCTTGCCCGTGTAGGACTCCGATTGAGCGATCTCGTTCTCATGGTGAGGGAAGAGAACATCTTGTCCTCCGCCATGGATATCGATCTGCTCTCCTAGGAACTTCATAGCCATGGCTGAGCATTCGATGTGCCAGCCCGGCCGCCCCTGGCCCCAGGGGCTATCCCAACTTGGCTCGCCGGGCTTAGCCGCTTTCCAGAGGGCGAAGTCCATAGGGTGCTCCTTGCGGGGATCGACCTCTATGCGAGCCCCGGCTTGCATCTCCTCCAGGGTGCGGCCTGATAGTTTGCCGTAGTCGGGATCGCTCGTCACTCTGAAATAGACATCCCCATCTACCACGTAAGCATGTCCTTTGGCGATCAAACCTTGGATGATCTCGATCATCTCATCGATAACCTTGGTGGCTCGGGGGTGGTGATGGGCTCGCTTGACGTTGAGAGCCTCCATCTCGGCGAAGAAGCGCTCTATATACCTTTCGGCTAACTCGTTGACCGAGATGCCCAGAGCCTGTGCGGTCTCTATGATCCTATCCTCGATATCGGTGAAGTTCTGCACATGTTGGACGGTGTAGCCTCGGTACTCCAGGTAGCGGCGGAGGACATCGAAGAAGATGTAGGACATGGCATGGCCTACATGGCAGGGGCCGTAGAGGTTAGGCCCGCAGACGTACATGCGAACTTCTTTATCCTTATGAGGGATAATCTCCTCTTTGCGTCGGCTAAGGGTGTTATAGATCTGCATATCTCACCTCTCGGGGATGCCTGAAGCCAGGGATGCCACACAGGCATCCCCCAGACAGGTGCAACCGGAGATCCTTAGGAAGTCGGCCAATTCTCGTCCTGTCATCTATTGTTGTACCAGTCTCTCAGGTGGCTTGGCGGATTATCTCCCCATCCACGAACCACAGCCTCAGCGCTTCAGCCATCCGAACGCTGATTTGGCACCCCTGGCTCCCCAACTGCCGGGGAACGGTCATTCTATGATTTCTTCTCCTCTGGATGGGCGAAGATCATCCGCCCGGCAACCGTCTGTAGGACCCTGGTGACTACGACATCGATATCGCTACCTATGTATTGACGCCCATTCTCCACCACCACCATGGTCCCATCGTCTAGGTAGCCTACGCCTTGTCCTGGTTCTTTACCTTCCTGAAGAAGGTGTATCCGTAACGACTCGCCGGGCAGGTAAACCGCTTTCACCGCGTTAGCCAACTCGTTGATGTTCAAAACCCGCACGCCTTGCAGTTCCGCCACCCGGTTAAGGTTGTAGTCGTTGGTGACGATGGGACAACGGAGGGTCTTGGCTAACTTTACCAATTTCCCATCCACGTCTTTGATATCCTCCACATCCATGTCGGTGATGCGGATGGGTACGATCGAATCCTTTTGGAGTTTGTTCAGCATATCCAGGCCTCGCCTCCCTCGATTCCGCCTCAGGGTGTCGGGGGAGTCGGCGATGTATTGGAGTTCATCCAGGATGAAGCGGGGAACGAGCATTGCCCCCTCGATGAAGCCGGTCTGGCTGATGTCAGCGATGCGGCCATCTATAATGACGCTAGTGTCCAGGAGGACCGAACGGCCGTTGGGGCGGGAGAGGGCCTCCTTGAAGAAACGGCTCCCGATGATCCCCATTAGATCTTCCTCCCTTATGACTAGGACGGCGATCCCCAAGGAGCCAAAGAGGAGGCTGGAGATGAGGGGCGTCACCTTCCCCCAGGGGGTGGGAAGGAAGGAGAGGGCGAAGGAGAAGGGGAGAGATATCACTAGACCGATGGCTAAACCCAGCACGCTAGCCAAGAGATGACGGGCCGGGATCTGCTTAATCTGGCCTCGAAACCAACGAAAAGGCCTGAGGATCAGCCAGGGGGTAGCCAGAAGTCCTAGTGCTGCCCCGGCCAGGATGAAGGAGAGAGTATAGCGGATAAATGATGGCTTATAGATTTCGCCAGTCCTTTCGCCCAGGAAATCGGCTAGGAGCCAACCGAGAGCGCCAAAGAAGATCATACCTATCAGGCGAGCCGTGAGTTCGAACCTCATCTGCACCTCCTTTTCAATAAAAAGGAGTGTACATCTAAGTACACTCAAGACAGAGTTACTACTATGCCCGGAGGCTCCTTTCCCACGTCCCTTCAACCTCTATGAAGAAGCCTCCGCATCCATCAGATCATCGATGATGAGTCCTCGCTACTTCGTTGCTCTCTTGAGTACCTAGGGATAAAAGCAAATCAAATTATATATCTACCACGGGGGTAGAAATGATCATCTATATGATAACATAATGTTCCTCAAATGTCAAAGGCGCGTATTCTGCAAGCTAAAATGTAACCGAAACGGGTGTAGAATGGAGGTATGGACATGTATTCTCGCAACCAATACCTCAAAGCATTGAGGGAAGAGTACCTCAAGGCCCGAAAGAAGGAAAAGGG
>DAOULQ010000060.1:0-2132 GCA_034419095.1 Anaerolineae bacterium
AGGGCGGAGAGAACCAAAATGGTGGCTAAAGGTAGGTAGTTACTCATGGATCAAGGCCCTTAGTTCACTCACCATCCTCTGAGCAGCCTCGGGCTGGGCCAAACGCTGGGCTGCCCGAGCCATCTGAGCCAATACCTCCTCGTCTGCGAAAGCTCTCTCCACGACCGGTAGGAGGGAAGCCTCTAAGTCTGCATCCACGATCTTTACCGCCGCGCCGCTTTTCACCATAAAGTTGGCGTTTCTCTCCTGATGTCCAGCGGCGTAGGGGTAGGGGACTAAGATGCTGGGCAGCCCCGCAGCGGGAAACTCGCCCAGGGTAGAGGCACCTGCTCGGGAGAGCGCTAGGTCGGCGGCCGCCAGTGCCCAGGGTATCTCCTCGTGAAGATAGGCGTGGATTCGGTACCGCTCTTGCAACTCTTTGGGAAGCCGCTCCCTTTCCTCCTTGAGCCATCCTTCATCTTCGTAGCCACCGATGTGTATCACTCGGCAGATCCTGAGCAGTTCCGGGAGGGTTTGGCTCACGGCGAGGTTAATGTTGCGGGCTCCTCGGCTCCCTCCCAGGACGAGAAGCAGTTTCTCCTCCAGACCGATCCCTAACTCTTCTCTAGCCGTGGCCTTATCTAGGGTTACTATCTCTTGGCGCACCGGGTACCCTATAACCACACTCTTCTGGGGGGCGAAATACCCCTTTGATTCGGCGAAGGAGAGGGCCACCCGACTGGCGATGGGGGCCAGGGCTCGGACGGCCAGTCCAGGCACGATATCTGGCAGGTAGAGGAGAGTGGGCACACTCCGCAACCAGCCGGCAACCACCGCAGGGAAACAGACATAGCCTCCCGTGGCCAAGATCACCTGGGGCTTAAACCCGTCCACTATTCTCCTCGCTTGGGTTATGCCTAGAACCACTCGCCCAAGTTGTCCTGGCACCCGCCAGGGGGGAGAGCCCAGGAGGCTAGCGGTAGCGATGCCCTGGAAGGGGAACCCCTCCCGCGGGACCAACTTGGCTTCTACACCTGAAGCGTCGCCCACAAATAAGAGAGATGACACCTCTTGCCTCTTGAGTTCCCTAGCCACGACCAGGGCGGGATAGACGTGGCCGCCGGTGCCGCCACCCGAAATCAAAAGTCGCACCCTCTTCTCCCTCTCCTCCCTGAGAGATATTGAGGAGGATCCCCACTCCGACCAGGGAGGTAACCAAGGATGAACCCCCGAAACTGATGAAGGGCAGGGGGAGGCCGGTGAAAGGTAGAGTAGCCGTCACTACGGCGATATTGACCAGGGCCTGGATGATCAGCCAACAGGTTATGCCCGAGGCCAAAAGCATCCCGTAGATGTCGGGCGCCCTGAAAGCGATCCTCAACCCCCGATAGGCTAGGATGGCCAAGAGCACCATCACCACTAGACAGCCGAAGAGCCCCAGTTCCTCCCCTAGGATGGCGAAGATGGTATCGGTATGGGAGGCGGGGAGAAAACCCAGTTTCTGCCGACTGGCTCCAAGCCCCACGCCAGTTATCCCCCCTGAGCCCAAGGCGATGAGGGTCTGAGAGACGTGGTAATTGGCCAGACTGAAAGGGTCGTTTAGGGGATCTGCCAGGTAGGTGGATATCCTGCTGGCGGCGTAAGAGGTGTGGCTGATCAAGAGATAGAGGGTAGCGCCTCCCACAAGAAAGCCGATCCCTAACTGTAGAAGATCTGCGCCGGCGATGAAGAACATAGCCACCGTGGTACCCACGATGAGGATGGCTGTGCCGAAATCGGGCTCCAAGATGATGAATCCGGTGACCAGGCCGATAAGGACCGCGAAGGGGACGAGCCCATAAGAGACCTGTTGGATCTTCTCCCCCTTGGAGGAGAGCCAATGGGCGATGTAGAGAACCATGGCCAACTTGGTGAATTCGCTGGGTTGCAGAGAGCGGCTCAGGAGCCACCGCCGGGAGCCGTGCACCTCCTGTCCAATGAAGAGGACGAGGGCTAGGAGAAGGAGGGTCAGACCTAGGGCTGGCACCGACAGATACCGCCAGCGATGGTAATCGATGCGGGTGGCGATGAGCATAGCCAAACCCCCCAAGCCTGCCCAGGTGGCTTGGCGGACCAGGAAATAGGTAGGGTTATCGTATAGTTCATACCCCAAA
>DAOULQ010000061.1:0-26931 GCA_034419095.1 Anaerolineae bacterium
GGGTCGCCAGCATAGACCCCCTCCACCTCTCCAGCCAAGATTATCCGCCGGGGCAAAAGATGCGATGAGAGATAGGCGAATATCTCCTCCGTCGATATGATGGCGCTTCCTCGCTCCTCATCGAAGGCCACATCACCATAGACTAAGGGAACGAGCCCATGATCGAGAGCCCCCCTTATAGGTTCGATCTCCAGGTGGATTAGCTCTCCATCCCGGCACCGAGCGGACGCGGAAGGCTGGAAGGAGATGACAGGCACCCCCCTCTCTAAGAAAATATCGGTCACCAGCCGATTGAGGCGCGCGGCAACGGCTCCTGTCTCGGCGAACCCCCACCACTCCTTCTTCAACCCTTCATGGACACCGTACTTCCGGGCGGGATAGTGGCCGAAAGAACCGCTGCCGTGCCCCAGGAGGAGTTGAAAAGCCCCCTCCTCCAGCGCCTCCTTGACCTCTCGGGCCGCTCGCTCGATCACCTCCCTGCGAGCCCTCTCCCGCACCGATTTCTCCGTGATGAGAGAACCACCCAGTTTCAGAAAGATGAGCAAGATACCTCCTCTAGAAGAGGTGCTCCTCTATAAGCCTAGCCCCCTGACCGGGCCGACATACTATGACCTCTTCTACCCCTTCCACCTCCAAGAGCGCCCTTTCTATCTCCTCCACATAAGAGGGCAAAGTCAAGAGATGGACATTGGGGCCCGCGTCGATGGTGAAGTAAACAGAACGTCCCTCCTCCCGCCAATTGCGAACCCCTTTCACGACCCTCACCGTGGCCGGGGTCCAGTAGAAAAGGCTGGGCCGCGAGGTCATCATGATGGCATGCAGGGAGAGAGCCTCCCTCTCAGCCACGGAACCCAAACTCTCGAAATCGCGAGTCAGAATGGCTTCCCTCACCAGGTCTAGATCTTCCTTCACCTGGGAGAGCCTGGCCGAATATAGGGGACTACTCGTGGCTAACTTGTGGCCCTCGGAAGAGGCTACCTCTTTGGCCTCCGTGGAGACCAAGGCGATGCAATCGCAGATCTCCCAATGCTCCGGTGGGGCGATTTGCGAAGAGAAGGAATCCTCATGTTTGTCCCCCGCCACCCACTCCACATACCCTCCCCATATAGAGCGGCTGGCTGAACCCGAACCCAAGCGGGCCAGGGTGGAGAGTTCCCTACCCTCTAACCCCATCCCTAAAGCCGCAGCAGTGGCCAAGGTGAGAGCGGCGAAGCCAGAAGCTGAGGATGCAAGTCCCGCCCCAGTGGGAAAATCGTTAACTGAAGCCACCCGGGCTTTGAGAGACCTCCCTGCTAAGCCACGCAGGCGATCGAGATGGGCGACGATCCGGGCCTTAGCATCCGCAGATGGCTCCTCGCCGTCAACTTCGATCTCGTCTTCCAACAGAGCCGGAGAGAACTCCACGGTAGTCACCGTGCGTAGTTTGTCAAGGGTCATGGAGATGCTGCCGTTCATCGGCAGCCGCAGATCTTCGTTTAAGTTTCCCCAATATTTGATGAAGGCGATGTTCGCCCTGGCGACCGCGGTTCCCTTCATCACTCTCCCTCAACGGTGTGGGGGTTGCGAGAAAGAAGTAGAGCCACCGCCCGTTCCTCAGCCATTAATCTATGAGCCAGGCCCTTGGGCACCCTGGCTATTTCCCCATACTCGATCTTTGTTCGCCCCTCCTCTGTCTCCAACTCCACCTCCCCCTCTTGGAGGAAGAGAAGGAGGGCTTGGGGGTTCTGTTGCCAATTTGATCTCCCTTGATATGCCACTGCCTGGGCCACGAAACCGTCTACCGAGGCCAGATCCAAGGGTGAAAAGGGAGCCAAACCCTCCACCGCTTCCTTAACGCTCACTTTACTCAGCCTATCTTGGCCCGGGAGGACGAAGAGCCTCCTTTTGCCGTCTTGTCGGTCAGAGAAGAGTCTCCGCTCGAAAAGGAGGACCACGGAGCGGATAGAAGAGGTCGAGCGATGGGTCACCCCCTTGGGCACTACGGCCAACTCCCCTTCTTGGAGGGTGTGATTGCCCCATTCGCTCTCTAACGAGATCTCTCCCTCGTAGACAAAGAAGAGTTCGTCCTCGTCGATATGCTTGTGCCAAGCGATAGCCCCCTGGCAGATGAAGAGTCGGGCCACGAAATCCTCCAGGCGGGCTAACTCCACGAGCATATATGGCTCCGTCAATTTCTTGGCTACGGCGGCTAGATCCACCTTCTGAATCATGGTGAGACCTCGGTGGTGAACACCCTCTGGGCACCCCCTCGCTCCAAGGCAGCCATCACCGCCTCTCGGCTTCTCTCCTCGATCAAGGCGATGACGCTTCCGCCCCGCCCTGCACCCGAGAGTTTGGCCCCCAGGGCACCGGCTTCCCTCGCTGCTTTCACCAAACCATCCAGCGGGGGAGAGGAAACCCCTAGGGCCCGAAGAAGAGCCTGGTTTTCATCCAAAAGTTTCCCCAAACTTTCCAGGTTACCCCCTTCCATCTCCTCCTTTGCCTTCTCCACGACCCGGCCTATCTGGTCGAAAAGGTGGTCATATCTGGAAGGCTCCCCCTCCCATCGGCGGCGCACCTCCTCTACCACCACCTTGGTAGGGCTCTTTACCCCCGAATCACCGATGGCTAAGAGGAAAGGTTTCCCCACCTTGAATATCTGGGGGGGCTCGCCCCTTACAAAGTAGATGGGCTGCCCATAGGAGATCACCGTATTATCGATGCCGCTAGGGGTGCCATGGTGAAACCTCTCCGCCTCATACACCAGAGCGGAGACTTCCTCAGGGCCCAATTCGCGCCCGAAATGCTCGCTTAACCCTCGAACCAAAGCGGTAGAGACCGCGGCTCCGCTCCCCAGGCCGCGGGCTATGGGGATGGTGGAGGTAATGGTGATGACCAGGGGAGGCGGAAGGCGAACCCCTAAATACTCTAGGGTACTCTCTACCAGAGAGACGACCGGCTCCAGGGCCTCATCAACCGGCGATTCCCCCATAGTATGGCTGAGGCCCAGGTCTTTCGCTTGGATCAAGATGCCACCTGTGCCCCTTTCCACGCTCACCTGCGCCCCCACCTGGGTCACGGGTACCGCTATGGCCGGCCGGCCATAGACCACGGCGTGTTCGCCGAAAAGGATCACCTTACCCGGTGCGAAGGCCACAGTCATCTCCAAAATCTAGTATATCACATGAGAGGTGCACTTCAAATCGGCCTCAGAGCGCTCCCTCTTCCAGCCTCTTGAGCCTTTCCCTCATCCTCTGCCAATGAGTGCCTCGCCAGTAGATCTTGCCGCACTGGGGGCAGAGGCTGAACTGCTCCTGCGTCCGGAAGACGTAAGGGGGGACCCGCTCCCGGACAGACTCCTTGGCTACCCCTTGCAAGGGGCTGTTGCAGACCGGGCAGCGGCTGAAAGACCTATCCAGGTTCAAGTTCAAATCGTGGAGGAGTTGGCGGATTTGCTCCCGGAAGTTGTCGCTTTCGATGAGAAGGGAGTCTATCCCTCTGCGCCTGACCATCAGCCGGTCGCGGGTGAGGACCATTCGTCCTTCGGCGCGAGCCATGCGCACCAGGTCGTTATCGTCCAGGGAGGAGAAGTAGAGGGTGTCATAGCCCAGGATGCGGAGCCACTTGGCCAGGCGGCCCAGCATGGAGTCCACCAGGAACTTCATAGCCTTATTATAACAGGCTTGGGGGTAAAAGGTGAAAAGGCCCTTCGCGTCGCTCAGGATAAATGAGTGGCAGGTTTTTTTCAAGGGGAATATAGGCGAGCGTGGCGGTCAGCAAGTAGGAGTTGGACGCGGGCGGCCTGGGCTTCGTGGAGGAGATGGTCATGGAGTTGGTGGGCGAGGAGCACGAGATGAATGGGCTTATGGGCGTGGGCGCGGTATTGGGGGGAGGCGGGGAAGAGGGCGGCGTACTCCTCCAGCCGGTCCAGGTCTGCTTGGGTAGGGTGGCGTTTGACTTTGAGGATATAAACCTCCTCTGGCGCGATAATGATAGCATCGGCGCGGGGACGACGATGAGAGACGTACTTCACCGCGCGGCGGACAGCGCGATGGAGAGAGCGCTTGGTAGAGTGGGCAGGGGTGCGCTTCAAGAAGCGCTCAAAGACGGCTTCACGGGGGATAGGGCCTAAACGAGCCATGCGATGGAGTTCCCCATGCGGTACATATTCCCGATGGAAGGCGACTATGCAGTTTTGCACCCAACAGTGCCAGAAGGCAAAGCGATGACGATCATAGGGCATAGGTGTCAACGGATTATAATTATAGCACAGATGTTCTAAGATGTCAAGGAAGGCGTGGGCATGTCGTGCAAGGACTTGACAACACAGCACAATTGTTCTATAATGAGCATGGTCGAGTGTATCGGTGAGGGCCAATCATCTTTCCCGTCTTGACTTGGTATTCAAGGCGTGTTAGACTGGGTTCATAGGAGGCTATGGTCTGGTGGGCGAGACAGTAACTCGGCCGATCACTTCCAGAAGTATTCAAATCGGATATACTCGGACTTGCGATTGCAAGCCCAACCACATCAATTGCCTTACAGCCAAGGAGTGGCTGAAGTGTCAATTGGGTGTGTGGCAATTCAACTATGAAGCTAGGGATATTCGGGACAAGAACATTCATCCGGCTGTATTTCCCATTGCTTTGGCTAAGAGAGTCATTGAATTATTCACTCACCGAGGCGAGCTGGTGCTGGACCCGTTTGTAGGGAGTGGTACTGCCCTAGTTGCAGCGCGCGATCTGGATCGGAATGCAGTGGGTTTTGACTTGAATCCTGATTACATACGGGTTAGTGAAGAGCGTCTCAGCCAGATACCCCTATTTGGCACGAGCGAACAGTTGGCTATCTGCGATGATGCCAGGTATATTGACCAGTACCTAGATGCGAATACAGTAAGTTGCGTTTTTACCTCTCCTCCCTATGCCAATCTGCTCAATAGACAGAGGTTGAACAAGAGCAGAAGGGGGGATCTCCGAAGGAATGACCAGTATCTGAAGGTAGAACAGTACAGCCAGGATCCGGCTGACTTGGGAACTCTGGGAATAGCGGACTACGCCAAAGCTATGACGAATATCTACGAGAAGATATTACCTTTGTTGAAACCAAAGGGACACTGCGTTATCAATGTGGCCGACATGTGGTGGAAGGGAGAACGTGTCCCAATTCATATTTACATAGTTGAAGCTTTAGAGAAGGCGGGCTATGAGTTGCGCAACACCATCATTTGGGATAGGACAAATATTGTAAATCGCGTGGGGATATTCGGTTGGCCGAGCAACTATATCACTATGGGCACTACATTTGAGTACATCCTTGATTTCTGGAGGCCGGAATAGGTATGGCGATGAGGCAATTGCCCGGTGTCAACGTTATCCGAGAGACATCGCCCGAGTATCTAGCAGACGTTGTCACTAATCCCTGGGACAACGTCTATTGGTTTGCTCGCATGTTGATCGCTTCAGACAAGTATGGTGGCGTCGGTACGGATACTACCATAATGATTCAGATGGCGGCAGCGATTCGAACGACTCTGACCAAACTTGCGTCGGAAGAGGAAGAAACAGTACTCGAAGTTACAAAGGATGCGATTGGGAACATCCTATTGAATCGTTGGGGACGGACCAAGAAAAGAGTGGCTGTTGCGAGATTGCTTGAGGACTTAGAGGAAAGGCTGCTAACTCTCAGAGACCTGGAGGTACTTGCGCTGACATGTGAGAAGATCATGGTACCCATCAATAAGGCCCTAAGAGACATTCCAAATGATGACCGCGTGTTTGCCGAGTCAATTGTAGGGGCTTTGCTGAAAACCAAAGGGGAAGCTGGATTAGCGACGGTTATTAATCTCTGGGATGATGTAGGGGCGTATGGCTGCATGACAGCCGAGCGCGCCGAGATAGTGCAAACCTTTGGTGTTTTGAGGAATTATCTAGATGGTCTTGATCTGTCAAGAGACGAAAAGGACATTATCCTAACCGCCTTTTGTCAGGAGTTTGAGAGGCGCGTGGGGCAGAAGCGTAAGGGGAGGGCTGGCAGAGGGGTTGAAAATGCGACCTCCTTCATACTGGATCACTTTGGCATCGGGTCTACGAGTCATGGTCCAGAGCATTTTACAACGGCTATGGAGATTGATAGATGGGTAAGAGCAAAGGATGGTTGGTACATAGGCATATCCTGTAAGCGAACATTGCGCGAGAGGTGGAAACAGGCCTATACGACTGACATGGATCTTCTGAATAGGCATAAGATTAAGGCATTGTGGCACGTTCTGACCTTTGATCGAGACCTCTCGGACGACAAGTTAACAGAGATGGGTAGCCATAGGGCCTTGTTCTACTTGCGAGACGACAGCCCACGATACCAGTCAGCCGCTGCTCACGTTGGCATGAAGACCTACGCTCGCCCCATGAGCCTTTTCATCTCAGACCTGCGCTCGGAAGTTATCCAATGACTTAGTGCTTGCACGAGTACATCAAGTCGCACTAAAGCCCTGACGCTACGGGGAAATGGGCAGGTATAGAAACCTGCCCTATGTTATTATAGATATAAAGATGCCCTGGATTTCCAATCCAGGGCCAGAGTTTGCAGCTAGGGCCAGGGAATGTCGGCTCACAGCACACTCACCGGGTCCACATCCACCCGCCAGCCTCGGGGGAGGGGCATATCCTCTAAGAGGGGGTAGGGGTCCTGGGCGCGGACGATGATATGCCAACGGTAGTTCCCTCGCAGGCGAGCGTGGAAAGCCGGTGCCGGGCCGATGAGGTCCACTCCCGGCAAGCCTAGCCGCGCTATCTTATTTTCGAGAAGGCGATAGAGCCTCTCCGCATCCTCCTGGCAGCGCTTGTAACTCCTCCCCACGCGGATGAGCCTCACCAGTCTCTTATATGGCGGGTACCCCTGCTCCCTGCGGAAGGCGAGTTCCTGGCCATAGAAGGCCTCGTAGTCGTGGCCGCTGGCCGCCTGGATGGCATAATGGTTGGGGGTGTAGGTCTGGACGATGACCTTGCCGCCCAAGATGCTCCTCCCCGCGCGCCCGGCCACCTGGGTCAGGAGTTGAAAGGTCCGCTCGCCGGCGCGGAAGTCGGGAAGGTGCAAGGCGGTATCGGCCGTGACCACCCCCACCAAGGTGACCAGGGGCAGATCGAGCCCCTTGGCCACCATCTGCGTCCCGACCATCACGTTGGTCTGGCGGCTGATGAAGCGCTCCAAGATGGCCTCGTGGGCCCCTTTTCGCCCCGTGGTATCCCTATCCCAGCGTATGGTGCGAGCCTGGGGGAAGAGCCGCTCCACCTCCGCCTCCACCCTTTGCGTGCCGATGCCGAAATATTTAATCCGCTTGCTCTGGCAGTTAGGGCAGACGGTGGGGGGGCGGGTTCTTTTGTTACAGTGGTGGCAGATCAGGTCTTCCCCGGCGGAGTGATAGGTGAGGGGTACCTGGCAGCGGGGACACTTAATCACATGGCCGCAATCGCGACACATGACGAAAGTGGCGGCCCCCCGACGGTTGAGGAATAAGATCACCTGCTCCCCCGCAGCCAAGACTTCTTTCATGGCCGCCTGGAGGGCTCGGCTGAAGATGCCCCGATTCCCAGCCCGAAGTTCCTGGCGCAAGTCCACCACCTGAACAGGGGGGAGATCCATATATCTAGCCTCGTACCCCTCTTCCAGTTCTCGCACCGCGTATCTGGTATCGGGGATGGCGTACTTGGCCTTCTGCTCCTCCAAGCCTTTTCTGTGGCCCATGATCCGCTGGGGAAGGATCAAGAGACGGTAGTCGCCTCTCTCCGCACGGTAGTAGGTGGATAGATCGGGGGTGGCGCTCCCCAGAACCACCGTCGCCCCCGTCAACTCCCCCACCTTTATAGCCACATCCCGAGCGTGGTAGCGGGGGGTCTTCTCCTGTTTATACGACCACTCATGCTCCTCGTCGATGACGATGAGGCCCAAATGGGGTAGGGGGGCGAAGATGGCGGAGCGGGAGCCGATGACGATATCGATCTGGCTGTCCCTGATTCTTCGCCAGGTGTCGTATCGCTCTCCCAAGGAGAGTTTACTATGGAGGACAGCTATCCGGTTGGGGAAACGGGCCCCGAACCTTCGGATGGTCTGAGGGGTAAGGGCGATCTCGGGCACGAGACAGATGGCCTGTTCTCTCTGGGTCAACACATCCTCTATCACTCGCAGATATATCTCCGTCTTGCCGCTGCCCGTCACCCCATGGAGGAGGAAGACCTGAGAGGTGGGGGGGTCGAGGCTTGCGGAGATGGCTTTATAGGCGGCCTCTTGGGAAGGGGTGAGTTTAGGAGGGCGGGTCAAGACGAAGGCCCGGCCGGCCAGAGGGTCCCGCCAGACCTCCTCTTCTACAATCTTAATCAGCCCCTTCTCCTCCAGGGCCGCCAGCACGCCGCTGCTTGCCCCCGCCTGGCTATATATCTCAGAGACAGAGGCCCCATCGTTTTGGGCCAGATATTCCAGGGTGGCCCTCTGCTTGGGGGCTCGCTTCAGGGAGGCTAGTAGTTCTTGGTCAACCTCCGCCTTGAGCCAGGCAACCCTCTCCCTCTTGGGCCTCACCCTGGGGGGCTCAAGATGGGAACGCTTGAGGACCAGCCCACGTCCCACGAGCGCCTCGACGGCCTCCCTTGCATCAGGCATCTTAAGCCTTCGAGGGAGGAGGTCGAGCCTTGTCTCCCCTTCTTGGGCCAGGTAGTCGAGGATGGCTCGCTCCGGCCTGGTCAGGTCAGAGGGGAGAGTCGCGTCAGGGACCAGGCTTATCATCATCCGGGCGCGGCGGCCCAAGCCTGGGGGGAGCATGAGGAGGAGGGCGTCTATGAGGGGGGAGAGGTACTGGCGGCTGATCCAGCGGGCCAGTTCAATCTGGAAGGGGAGGAGGACTGGCTGGGGTGTGGCGATCTCCTCGATGTCGCGGGTCTCCTCCACGGGGGAGGTATCAGTTAGGGCCAGGACGACCCCCTGCATCGTGCGAGGGCCGAAGGGGACGCGAACCAGTTGCCCAGGGACAACAAGCCCCTCAAGGTGAGAGGGGATGGAGTAGTGGAAAGTGGGGGCCAGGTGGGAATAGCCGGGGGCGAGCCCTTCTTCACTCCTTGGCCGCCCTCGGAGGGGGGCGTTAACGGCGATTTCGGCGTAGGTCATGCGGGCTGTCCCCTAAAGCAGACTAAGCAGCGGTGAGTTAAGAAGTGATAGGCTAAAGCGGATTAAATGCGACGCGAGCGCTTTTAGAAGTTGCGTCGTGAGACAGTCATTGGAAGCTAATATCATATTTTCTTAAAAGGACTTTATTGCGATCCTCAAAAAGCAACTTGCTTAGATCATTAATTACCTTCTCCCACAATCTATTCAAATCGTATTCAAGTTGTCCGATATCCCAAATCATTTGTGCGTCCATGGGGATAAGGTCGTTCTTCTTGTCTGGGTCCTGCATAGCCGCAAAGACAGCAGGCCACCTCTTATAATGCTGTATCTTCTCCTTCCTCGGGACCCACAAAGTGCCTCTCAACCCTATGATCTGACCTATCTTGACGTTATGCGCGATAACGTTCCGATATTCTCTAAGCTTTCGGGTGTCACGCTTGTAGTTTTGCCAATCTGCTGAATTCAGGAAATACTCGTCCAACACGTTCCTTCTGCTCGGTAGCCTTATGGGAGGGCCCGGCTTACCTTTTTTGAGATAGTTTTGATAAACCTTTGAGTAATTCTTGTCATACCGCTTGCCCGCTAAGTCGAGAAATTCTTCCCTCGTCAATAGTTGTAAGGTTTGACTTTGTTGGTTGGTGCATTCGAGGATCAACAAGTAGACTTCTAATAGGAATTCTTCCGCCAGATCACACGCTGCCACCAAATGCACGTAGAAATCGTCAAAGGAGGACAATCGGCGGTCTCTTAGGTGGTCATGGGAGTATATCAGGTTAACAAACATCGAGTAGTGGAATGAAGCAACGTCTATCAAATCCTCAGAAATGCCCTCTCTGAAAAGAATCTTTTCGCTTGGGTCTTTAACCTGAGATTCAATCCTCTTGGTTAGAGGTACCACAAAATGGCTCCAGAAAATCTCGCAATTCGGGAACCGGTCTATGATGAGAGCGCCATAATCCGTTTCATGCGTATCGCCCTCATTGGCAAAACGACTCTTTGAAATGATCTCTTGAAACTCGTCCAATCCTATCTCGTACATGACCCCGCACCCAACATCAAGACGTGTAGGTATCCTGTAAGATTGTTTCGCTTGCTGGCTGTGTTAGCTCGTGTGATATAACGCCGCGGCGGCGTAGCCCACTACTCGGAACTTATCCCCGGTCACATCGCCCGCAGGGCTTTGCGGCTTCGCTCCAATGCCGCGGCAGTGGCTATGATGCAAGCCGCAAAGCCCCTATAGGCGAACCCTACTCTTAGGCTCCCTTGCTAACCGCTTACCAGGAGCGTCGGCCGCCGCCCCTGCCTCCGCCTCCTCTATCTCTTCGTCCTTCCCTGCGAGGGCGAGCCTCATTCACATTTAGCGCTTGCCCCTTCAAATCCTTGCCGTTCAAGTCGGCAATGGCGGCTTGGGCTTCAGCCTTTTCTGGCATCTCCACAAACCCGAACCCCCTCGATTCACCGCTGAACTTGTCCTTGATGATGTTGACCGATGCGACCTGCCCGAAGGCTCCAAACGCCTCTTGCAAATCTTCCTCGGTGACATCTCGGGACAAATTGCCTACATAGATATTCACCTTTTTCCTCCCTTTCATGGAGATCTAGACTCAGGATCGCTTAACTTTCCTTTGGCCTCTATCTACTATTTTGTCTTATACACCACCCCCGCGGCATAGCCCACTACTCGGAACTTATCCCCGGTCACGTCGCCGGAGTTCTTGTATTCTAAGACCTTCGCCTTGTCCGCTCCCAGGGCGCGAGCGGCCAGCATGGTGGCCAAGACCGGCCCCCCACCACAAGCCTCGCACTTTCGGGCCTCAAGGTCTCTGCTTAGCCCCTCGGGATCGAAAGCCTCTATATGCGAGAGCACCGCTTTATCCAGCCTCACTGCCGTGTTGTAATCGTAGAAATGGGAAAGGTCGGTGGAGGCCACCAAGAGGGCGTTTTGGCCGGGCAGAACCTTGGCTAACCCTTGACTCAACTCCTGGCAAGAATCCCAAGATTGGGCGCCCATGAGGATGGGGAGTAAAGAAAACTCCCCCGCCATCCGTTGTAGCGTCCGTTGCAAGAAGGGGAGTTGTATCTCCAGCGCGTGTTCCAGGTTCTCGTCGGTCCTATTCAGAGAGACCTGGGCCTCCAACTGAGCCACCAGGTCGCCATCCACGGGCACCAAGCCCAGAGGCGTCTCGTAGTAGGCGTAAGTGGTAACCGCGAACTCCCCCACATAGACCCGGTGGCTGGGGGCCAGGAGAACGACCTTCTCGTATTCCCTGCCCCGCAACTCAACGTAGGCGTAGGCCGCTACCTGACCCGAATATTGATAGCCGGCGTGAGGGGCGATAAGCCCTACCAGTTCTCCCTTGATCTGGCCAGGTCCGGCGTTGGCTAGGAGCCTATCCACCGTCTCACCTAGCCTCTCCGGGCTCCCAGGGTACCAGGAGCCGGCGATGGTCGAACGGCGCACATCTTTGGCCATAACACACCCCCTAAATAGAGACCCGACGGGGATGGACGCGACACTTCTCGGCACGGATGATAGCCATGATCTCCTCCACCGCCTGGTCGAGCCGGCCTTCGCGATTGATGACCACATAGTCGAAATCGGGAAGGTACCTCATCTCCTTTTGGACGGTGGCCACCCTCTTCATCATCTCCTCCGCACTCTCCGTCTTCCGTTCCTTGAGCCGCCCTATCAACTCCCTCATAGAGGAAGCGGAAAGGAAAATGAGTAACGCCTCTGGAGCGATCTCCCTTATGGTCTTGGCCCCTTGGACGTCGATCCGCAAGAGGACATCCTCGCCCCGCGCCAGGACCTGCCGCACATCCTCCTTGGGGATCCCCTTGTATTGGCCGTAGACGATAGCGTGCTCCAGGAACTCCCCCTCTTCTATCCTCCTCTCGAACTCCTCCGTAGAGATAAAATGGTAATCCCCCCCATCTACCTCCTCCTCTCGGCGGGGACGGTCGGTGGCCGTGACCACGAAATGGACAGGGCACCCCACTTCCTCCATCCGCTTCCGCACCGAATCCTTCCCCACCCCTGAAGGGCCAGAAAGGACGATGAGGAGAGGGGGGCTCTCGAAGTAGGAGAGGAGTTCATTTTCGAAGCCTGTAACCTTTGCCATCTTTCCCCCTACCCCTTAGTTTGCAACCCTTCAGGACGAGCCTTTCTACGCTCTCGCCTGGGCCCTCGAGTTAGACTCTCGCGCTGAAGCCGAGCGGCTATGGTCTCTGGTTGCAGAGCCGCCAGTACGATATGTCCCGAATCCAGGACTATCACCGTCTTCACCCTCCGGCCATAGGTAACATCGATAGCCGAGCCCTCCTCCTTGGCTCGCCGGACCATCCGCTTGAGAGGAGCGGAATCTGGGTCGCAGATGGTCAGGATCCGCTGGGCAACGACGTTGGCTCCGAAGCCCACATGTAGAAGATCTGTCACCGCCCTCCTCCTTTCCTGTCCCTTCCCACGGGATCCCTATGGGACAGGAATACTTTACGTATGGGTTGCTTTACGAGTTCGTCCCGACTATAATAGACAGTGCATCCTTAACATAGGATTTAGAAAGATGCCTATCTACGAATACAGATGCCAGAGTTGTGGCCGGCGCATCTCCCTCTTGCGAAGCCTATCCGATGAGAGCCCTCCCCGCTGCACCGCCTGCGGTAGCCAGGAGTTAACGCGGCTCATCTCCAAGGTGGCTATCTTGAGGTCCGAAGAGAGCAAGTTGGAGAGCCTGGCTGACCCCTCATCTCTCGCTGGCTTGGACGAGAACGACCCCAGAAGCCTAGCCCGCTGGATGCGCAAAATGGGCCGGGAGATGGGAGAGGATCTAGGCCCCGAGTTCCACGAGATGGTAGATAGGATGGAGGCGGGAGAGAGCCCGGAGGAGATAGAGAAATCTATGGGTGAGTTCGAAGAGACGGCGTGATCTCATACCCCCTCAAAGCCAAGACCTCTGTCACCTCGCTGAAGAGATCGCTAAATACCCTCTCCACCTCTCTCTTCCCATCCAACACCGCCCAGTTGCCCTCCGAAGCCAGGTCTAGATAGGCTTCCCTGGCCTTTTTTAAGAGATCTTTTTGCTCCTCATAGAGGTCCCGCTCTTTCACCTTCCGAACAAAAGAGACCTGGGGAGGGATGTCGATGAGGAAGGTCTGATCTGGCTTCGGTAAACCCTCCTCCAGATTCCAGAGCCAATCTTTCTCTAAACCGTGGGCCATCCCATAAGCCACCCCGGAGGCGACATACCTATTGGCCAAGACCACCTTCCCCTCCTGGAGCCAAGCCTCTATATCCCTCTTCCGCTCCCATCGGTTGGCGGCGTAGAGGAGATGGCGAGTTTGGGGTGGATAATCCCTCTTCCCCGCCAAGTAGAACTTGAGTTCCCTCCCGATGGGCGTGGTGTAATCAGGGAAAGAGATCCTCTCTCCCTGGATGCCAACTTCTCCTAGCCGCTCCATCAACAGGGCGGAGAGGGTCTTCTTCCCCGACTGGTCTATCCCTTCTAAGACGAGGAGAGCGCCTGAGCGGGGAAGGTTTGGCTTCATAGAGAAATCTATCCTTCCTCGTTCTGGTAGATCCTCACGCGGCGGCGAGGCTCTTTCCCTCGGCTACGGGAGACGAGGTTCGCTTCCCTAGCCATCTCATGCTGCTTGCGGCGGATGTAGGCGCTCTGGGGAGAGAGTTCCACGGAGCGGGCACCGGCTAGGACCTCCCTTATCGCCTCCTGCGTCTCCTGCAAGGCCAAAGCGAAGGGGTCCACCCTCTTCTCTACCCCAAAGACCTCAGCCAGACTGCTCTTTATCTGACGCAAGGTATTGCTCCGCAAGACGTAAACCGGGATCCCTCGCCTCTCAGCATCAACGATCACCCGCGGCCGCTTGCGATAGTAACTCTTGAGAGTGAGCATGATATCCGCCTGGCCTAACCGCTTCACCACCTGAACGGGCAGGTCCAGTTCCTCGCTCGCTCGGTCAAGGTAGTTCTGATTGATGCCGTAGGGATAGATCCGTAAGGGGGCTAACGGTTCAGCCACTTCTCGCTCAAGAGCGGTGGGTTCCTTCCCCTCTTTGGGGAGAAGCGCCTTCTCTACATGTACCTCGCCGGCCTCATTGCGATAGCGCAACTCCACGGGCAACTCTCTTCCCCTCAGGATGGCATCTACCGCCTCAGCCACGTCGGGGCGTACCGCCAGGTGGTGAAAACCCTGGATCTCCACCACCACGTCAAAAGTAGGTGGTGCTCGCCGCTCCAAAACCGTCTTCTGAGTGCCCCGGCGGCGGGCCTCCTCATCGGAGAGGGTCACCGCTTGGATGCCCCCCACCAGATCGGCCAGGGTGGGGTTCATCATCAGGTTGTCTAAGGTATTTCCGTGGGCGGTGGCCACCAACTGTACCCCCCTCTCGGCGATGGTTCGGGCCGCCGTGGCCTCTAGTTCCCGACCGATCTCATCGATGATGATCACCTCCGGCATGTGGTTCTCCACCGCCTCGATCATCACCTCATGCTGCAAAGCGGGGGTGGGCACTTGCATCCGCCGGGCCTTTCCGATGGCCGGGTGGGGGATATCGCCATCTCCTCCGATCTCGTTAGAGGTATCGACGATCACCACCCGCTTCACATCCCCCAGTACCCGGGCCACCTCCCGGAGCATGGTGGTCTTGCCTACGCCTGGTCGTCCCAAGAGGAGTATGCTCTTCCCCGACTCCACGATGTCCCGGATTATGTCGATGGTGCCATAGACCGCCCGACCCACACGGCAGGTGAGCCCCAGGACCTTCCCCCTTCGGTTGCGGATGGCCGATATGCGATGCAGCGTCCGCTCGATCCCCGCCCGGTTGTCTTCGTCGAACTCGCTGATGCGAGAGACCACGTACTCGATCTCCTCCTCTGTGACTTCGGAATCATCGAGACCGGCCTCCTGGTCCGTGAAGCGGGCCTCCGGGAGTCTACCCAAGTCTAGGACCACCTCCAAGAGGTCTTGCTCCCGGTTCATCTTCTTAAGGGAGGTTGCCACTTTCGGCGGGAGCACATTCACCAAAAGATCTAAGTCATCGGTGATCTCTTCTTGCCACATCTTCTATCTCTTGCTGCTGGAGACGGTAGGCACCCCCTCCGCCTTCGGCTCTAGGCTGACAGCCGGCTGGGGTGCAGCCACCTTTGCCCGTGCCGTAGTATGTTTCACCATCAACAACTCCTCAAAGAGGTATTCAAACCCTATCTCCCGCAACGCACTCCTAAGAGCCTCCTCATACCCCCTCACTTCGCAATAGATAGGGCGAGCCTGGAAAGCCGAAAACAACCACAAGCCACTTCTAATCAGGCTCCTTTCGGCTTGAGGGTGGATCACGACCTTAATCCAATGGCCCTCTTTCCCAGGCATGAGGCAGAAGTAAGCGATTATCTCCTCCTCCTCTTCGGCTACGTACTCTCTCATCACCGGATAGAGAGGGATATCCTCTGGCCTCTCCACCTGTTGCACGGGCCGAGGTGTCACGCTACTATAAAGCCGCTGCAGGGCCCATTCATCTCCCGCCCGACGGGGTCGCAAGGATCGCTTTTCCGTACCAAGTGGCTGGGGGGGGATCTCGTCCCCTCGAAAGATCTGCCGTCGGGCGTAGCCCCTAAAACCGACTCGGCGGAAGATCTCCATCTCCTCTGACTCTTCCTCTCTCAATTTGGCGAATATGCGCCTTGCCCTCTCTTCCCCCTTCTCCATGCAGAAGCCTTCCAAGAGGCGATACCATATCCCCTCGAAAGAGTCATCCCAAGAAGGGGCGATATATACTATATCGCAGGCCAAACCAGAGGCCCGGTCTCGCCCTTGGATGAACCCTTGGCCATCCAAGACGAAGGTAGATACCCCCCTTAGTTTGAAGGTGAGGTAATTGCCCAGAGCCTTGGTCAAGGGGCGATGAGACCCCCAGATAACGCTCTCCGCATCCAGGAGGGTTCCCTGGCCTCCCAACCTCCTTAGGAGTGGTATATCCCGCAAACCGAAAGACCTTACGTATGACATCTTCACAAAAACAAAAACCCGTTAGGTCGCCATCCCCTTATGCCCAGACTCGACCATGTTGAGGAAGTAGCGATGGAAACGGGTATCTTCAGTCAATTCAGGGTGGAAGGCGGTAGCCAGGAGGTTCCCTTGCCGCGCCGCCACGATGACGCCTTCATCCAGGGCGGCCAGGACCTCCACCCCCTCCCCCACCCTCTTTATCGAGGGAGCCCGAATGAAGACCGCATGAAATTCTTTCCCCTTCTCCTCTTCAGAACTGATGCTATCGAGGGCGGGGATCATAAGATCCACCTCGAAACTCTCCACCTGCCGTCCGAAGGCGTTTCTCTCTACCACCATATCCATGAGGCCAAGACGAGGTTGGTTGGCCCCCCCGATCTCTTTGGCCAGAAGTATCATCCCCGCACAGGTGCCCCACATAGGCAGGCCCTCCTCCCCCAACCGCTTCAACTCTTCTATCAATTTATAGACAGTAGCCAACTTGCCCATGGTGGTGCTCTCGCCCCCGGGGATGATCAAACCGTCCAGGTCGACTAAGTCTTTCGGCAATTTGACGGCTGGGGGCTCCACCCCCAGCCGCTTGAGCGTGGCTATATGCTCGACGAAAGAGCCTTGGAGAGCCAAAACACCGATCCGCCGCATCTACCAACCTCGGGGGGCTAGGAGTTCTTCCTCTGGGATCCCGCTTATCTCCAAGCCGCGCATCGGCTTGCCCAGCCCCTTAGAAACCTCAGCGATGATGGCCGGATCATGGTAATGGGTAGTGGCCTCCACGATAGCCCTGGCTCGACGAGGGGGATCCTCGGACTTGAAGATGCCAGAGCCCACAAAGACCCCATCCACCCCCAGTTGCATCATCAAGGCCGCATCGGCGGGAGTGGCTATACCCCCCGCGGCGAAGTTCACCACGGGCAGTCTTCCCGTCTCCGCCACCTCCTTTACCAACTCGTAAGGGGCGCCCAACTCCTTGGCCGCGCTCATCAACTCCTCGGACGGCAGTGCTTGGAGCCTTTTGATCCCTCCCAAGACCGCCCGAGCGTGGCGAACCGCCTCCACCACGTTCCCTGTGCCCGCCTCCCCCTTTGTACGGATCATGGCCGCACCCTCACCGATACGCCGCAACGCCTCGCCCAGGTTTCTGCAGCCGCAAACGAAAGGCACCTTAAAAGCGTGCTTGTCAATATGGTGCTCCTCGTCGGCAGGGGTGAGGACTTCCGACTCGTCGACATAGTCCACTCCCAACGACTCTAAAATCTGGGCCTCCACGAAGTGGCCGATCCGTGCTTTGGCCATCACGGGGATGGTGACCGCCTCCATTATCTCCAGGATCAGTGCCGGATCGCTCATCCGGGCCACCCCACCCTCAGCGCGGATGTCAGCGGGGACCCTCTCCAGAGCCATCACCGCCACGGCTCCCGCCTCTTCGGCTATCCTGGCATGGTCGGCGTTCACCACGTCCATTATCACCCCGCCCTTGAGCATCTGGGCTAGGCCTTTCTTCACCCTCCAGGTAGATTTCTCCCTTTCCATATCACACCCCCCTACACACAGATCCTACTCCTCCGGGCCCTTGAGTCTCGGTGGTGCTCTCTCCTCCACCACCCGATAGGAACCCGCCATAGAAGTCATCCTTTCCAGATATTCCCTTACTATCTCCTGAGGGCACATCTCTATAAAGAGTTTCACCCCCAGTATCAGAGCGGCTAGGTCGTCTAGTTGACCCAGGCCCAGAATAGGGTCGGGGAAGAGATCGATAGGAGAGAGGATATAGAGCAAGGTGGCGAGCGGTATTAGCTTCACCCCAATGGGGACCCGCCCATCGGTGAGAAGATGCCAGGTTAGCCGAGCCTCTCTTACAACCTCCGAGAGGAGGTTGAATACCTCCTTGGCATCTGGCCTAGCGCGATTTCGCCCCATAAACCCAGGCTCCTCTCCCCCTTCAGACCAGAAACACCCATTTCCGACCCTTGTGGCCCAAAATCTATTATACCCCTCCCCTGACCTTTTGGCAAGAGCACCCACCTCATAGAACTGATAGAGAGGGATCCGTTTGTCCTTTAATCTGGGGAGGGTTATAATGTGAGAAGGGGATGGAGAAAGAAACGACTCCTTATCGCCAGATAGGGGCTCAATTCGAGGAGTTGTACGGCCGGCCACCGGCTATCGTCGTCGCCGCGCCGGGGAGGGTGAACCTCATCGGCGAGCACACAGATTACAACGAGGGCTACGTCCTCCCCGTGGCTGTCGATCGGTATATCTGCGTCGCTGCGAGACCCCGAGAGGACAGAAGGGTCTCTCTTCGGGCTCTCAATCTAGGAGAGAAAGATGTCTTCTCGCTGGATGAGATAGAGCGCGGGGAGAGGAGTTGGACCAACTACCCTCGAGGTGTCGCCTGGCAGATGGGGGAGAGAGGCTATCGCCTGCGAGGCATGGGGGCTATCATCTGGGGAGATCTGCCCATGAAGGCTGGCCTCAGTTCCTCGGCAGCCTTGGAGGTGGCCATCGCCTACTCTTTTCAGTTGTTATCTAACCTAGAGATCAAGCCCCTCCAGTTGGCCCTCCTCTGTCAAGGGGCGGAAAACGGTTTCGTGGGTGTCCAATGCGGCCTGATGGATCAGATAACCTCTGTTTTAGGGGAAAAAGATCGGGCTCTCCTCATCGATTGCCGAAGCCTGACCCATGAACCCATCCCCATCCCCAGAGGGGTGTCTGTAGTGGTAGCCGATACGGGGAAGAGAAGGGGGCTCCTTGATTCCCAATACAACGCCCGTAGAAAAGAATGTGAAGAGGGAGCCCTTCTCCTGGGCATCCCCTCGCTGCGTGATATCTCGCTTGAGGAGTTCCAAGGGCGGGAGGGGAGCCTGCCACCTCTCGTCAGGCGTCGTGTGCGACATGTGGTGAGCGAGAACCAACGAACCTTGGGGGCAGCAGAAGCCCTAAAAGTAGGAGATTTGGAGGCCTTCGGTCGGTTAATGTATGACTCCCACCATAGCCTGCGCCACGATTTCGAGGTAAGTTGCCCGGAACTGGATATCTTGGTAGAGGCCGCTCGGAAGGTCTCGGGGATCTACGGGTCCCGCCTCACCGGGGCTGGCTTCGGCGGTTCCACCGTGAGCCTGGTGAGCCGGGAGGCGGTCCCAGAGTTTCATCTCCGGGTGACGAAGGAGTACGAGAAAGCCACAGCAAAGAAACCGGCCATCTATGTTTGTCGCCCGGCTCAGGGGGTACGAGAGGTCTCGAGGTGCAAATAGAAGAAGGGTTCGTTGAGGAATTAAGGGCCCAGGTGGAGGACCTACTCCTGGTAGACGACGTTTCGTTGAGGCGGGGAGGAGAGGCTGTCCTCTTCTCTGGCCGGCTCCTTGGGGATGTGGAAACCGCTTTCTCCCTCCTCCACGAGAGGCTGAAAGTCAAAGGCTTGCTTCCCTTCCTCCAGAGGCGGAAAGGTCAGGATAGCGTGCTCATCGTCCCCGCCCCCCAGGAAAGGGGTAAGCCCAGGCCCATCATCAACCTCCTTCTCTTTTTAGCCACCATCCTCACTACCCTCTACGTGGGAGCATACAACGAGGGGTTCGATCCCCTAGAGAACCCTGGAACCCTAAAGTTCGGGGTCCCCTTCGCCTCCGCTCTCCTCCTCATCTTGGGAACGCACGAGTTGAGCCACTATTTCGTGGCCCAGAGACGTGGCCTTAGGGTGAGTCTCCCTTATTTCATCCCCGTCCCCATCGGCTTGGGGACTTTCGGGGCTTTCATCAGGATGGAATCAGTGGCCAAGGATCGAAAAGGCTTCTTCGATGTTGGGCTAGCGGGGCCGCTGGCTGGGCTGGCGATGGCCATCCCCGTCTTGATCCTCGGCCTCTCCCTCTCTGAGGTAAGGCCCATCATCCATGTGCCGGGCTATTTCCAAGAGGGCAACTCGCTGTTATACCTGACCCTTAAGTATATAGTTCACGGCCAGATCCTGCCTAGCAAAGGGGTCGATGTCTTCCTCCACCCTGTGGCCTTTGCTGGTTGGATCGGGCTGATGATCACCGGGGTCAATCTACTGCCGGCGGGACAGTTGGATGGGGGGCATATAGCCTACGCCCTTCTAGGAGGGGCCTACAGGTGGGTAGCCCAACTGATCCTTTTCCTCCTCATGGGGCTGGGACTCTTCCTCTGGCGTGGCTGGCTCCTCTGGGCCTTCTTCATCCTCCTAAGCGGCCCCCGCCACCCCAGACCCTTAAACGATATCACCGGGGTGGACAGGAAAAGAAAGGTGATCGGTGGCTTGGTCCTCATCCTCCTCCTCACCATCTTCACCCCTCTGCCCTTCAGTTAGAGATAACCCCCAAAGATCACAAGGGGCGCATTAGCGCCCCTTGTCTCCTTGATACGAGGTCACTGTGGCTCGTGGCAGGTGAGGCGTAGATCCTCAGTGCGCCCCTTGTGATCCTCGGTTTCGGCATACGCTATTAGATACTATGATGACTCTGCCTGCCAGTATTTCGCCTCCTCCTTCAGCGCTTCCACCACCTCTGGGGGCGCTTTGAGATAGACCCCTTTGCTCTTGGCGGCTAGGGAGCCATCAGATAGACGTATCTCTCCCCAGGCTTCTATCATGCGGCTTCCCGTCTTCGTGATTCCACCCACAAGGGTCAGGGGCTGCTCTAAGGGGACGGGTTTGACATACTGCACCTCCCTCTTGGCGGTCACCATCCAATGCTCCTCCTGGTCGAAGAAGAAGGCGCGAGCCATTACCTCATCCAGAAGGGTGCAGACCAAGCCCCCATGAAGGACGCCCGGCCACCCCTGATGTTCCTCTTTGGGGGTGAACTCAGCCCATACTCGCTTATCCTCCTCCCCAAAGACGACTTTGAGGCCGATGGGGTTCTCCATCCCGCAGACGAAACACATGCGGGAATTAACCTGCCGCTTCATCGAAGATCCTCACCAACTCCTTTCGTATCTCCTCTGCCATCTCCTCTCCCCGGGCCTCCTTACGCAAATAAGATTTTAGGCCCTTAAGCCACATAGTAGGAAAAGTCGCTCCCCCCACCTCTAAATGTACCTGGGGATGGGTGAAGATGGTCATCCCCTTTACCTCAACCTCCTCTCCCGGCAGGCGCTGAGCGATATATTCGGTCAGCCTTTCCATCTCTCGCCGCGTCTCTTTCGTAGGGTTACCGAGAGGCTCGGGGCCCAAACCCCGCAGGAGACGGAGGAGGCTAAAATCCCTTTGCCATCTATCATTAAGGCAGCGAATCCGGCCTTCCACCCCTTTCGCTTTGATGGCGAAGAGCCCGTAAGGAGCCAAGAGAACGTGATCGACGGGCAGGATGTAATTATAGAGATAATACCTATCATCGAAGCCCCGCAAAGCCCGGGAGAGAACCTGGTCCGCCCGGGGTTTGTTTACCCATCGGTTCATCTGTCGGTTTCCAACGCTTCCGATGACGCAACCCAGAAGAATCACTAGATAGGACCAGGGGTACCCCCAAGGCATCCAAAGCAGGAGGAGGCCGGAGAAGGCGAGAACCAGCCCTATCCCGCTCCCCACTTTGGCGGCTACTGCCTTTCTCGCGATCAGTGCTTCATCGGTCCTAACTTGCATCTTCACCCCTCATATCGCCCCAAGATCAGGCAGGCGTCCTGACCACCCAGCCCGAAGGAGTTGGAGAGAGCGGTCTTCACCTCCGCCTCTCGCGCCACATTGGGGACGTAATCGAGATCGCATTGGGGATCGGGAGTATGATAGTTGATGGTGGGATGGATTACCCCCTGGTAGATAGTAAGAGCGGTGGCGATCGCTTCCACAGCCCCGGCTCCACCCATGAGGTGCCCTATCATGCTCTTTGTGGAACTGACGGGTACTTTATAGGCATGTTCCCCCAAGGCCTTCTTGATGGCTAGGGTCTCCATAATGTCGCCTAAGATCGTGGAGGTACCATGGGCGTTTATGTAATCTATATCCTGGGGGCTTATTCCGGCATCGGCGACAGCCCAGCGGATAGCCCGGGTAGCCCCTCGCGCCTCGGGGTCCGGTTGGGCCATATGGTAAGCATCGGAGGTGCTGCTATATCCCAATACCTCGGCGTAGATACGGGCTCCCCGTCTCAAAGCGTAGTCCAGGTTTTCCAAGACCAAGATGCCACAACCCTCAGAGCCCACGAGGCCATCCCGATCCTTATCGAAGGGCTTGGAAGCGCCTGGGGGATCATCGTTACGGGTGGAGAGAACCCTCATGGAGACGAAGCCAGCCATGCCCAGGAGGCTGTCTGCACCCTCGGCCCCTCCGGCGATCATCACTTGGGCTGCCCCCCGGCGAATCACCTCCATCGCCTCGCCCACAGCCTGGGTCCCTGCCGCACAGGCGGTGGTAACAGTGGAGTTGTACCCCTCCAGCCTGTAGAGGCGAGCGATATGGAAAGCAGCGATGTTGGGGATCATGGAAACGAGATAGAAAGGCGAGACCCGCTTTTTCTCCACGAAATAGCGCAGACAGGCCTCTTCGGTGGCACCCATCCCCCCTATCGCCGTCCCTATCAACACCCCTACATGAGGGGCGTTTGTCTCATCGATGACCAGCCCCGCGTCCTCCAGAGCCATGCCTGTGGCCGCCACAGCGAACTGGCTGAAGAGTGCCATCCGCCGCGCTTCCTTGAAATCCATATAATCTTGGGGGTCGAACCCCCTCACCTCACCACCGATCTTGGTGGGGAAGTCAGTGGTATCTATGCGGGTAAGGTAGCCGATTCCAGAGCGGCCAGCCACCAGCCCCTGCCAGGTCTCCTCCACCGTCAAGCCCAAGGGTGTAAGAGCCCCTATCCCCGTGATCACCACCCGAGCCTTTTCTCTATACCTTTCGATCCTCTCCGGCTGGGGCAGCGTCTCCATCCCCTCTAAGATCTCGGCTACTAACTCCTCCAGTTCTTGGCTGAGGAGCGCCTCTTCTACCGATGCTCGTTCTGTGCCAGCCGGCCCCTTCTCTCGGGCAGCCCTCAACCAAGGAGAGGTTCCTGACTCCTTCTTCGACATCTCACCCCCTCCTTTCTCCTTCCGCTCTTCGCTCGATCCCTCCCTTGATCGCCCCTATCACCCCTCCCTCAACCGTTCGCTTAGCCATGCGCAGGGCGTTCTTGATCGCTTTGGAGTTGGAGCGACCGTGAGCCACGATAACTACACCCTCCACTCCTAAGAGAGGCACACCACCATACTCGCTGTAGTCGAGGCGGCTCTTCACCCGTCTGAAGGCTGGCTTGGCCAAAAGCCCGCCCAAAGCGGTAAGGGGGCTTCTTTTGATCTCCTCCTCTATTATGCCAGCGAAGAGGCTCGCTACCCCCTCTGCCAGTTTCACCATCACGTTGCCCGTGAATCCATCGGTGACTACGACATCGGCCAAGCCGGAGAATAGATCCTTCCCCTCCACGTTGCCTACGAAGTTGAGCCCGCTCCTCTTGAGGAGTTGGCAGGCTTCTATGACCAACTGACTCCCTTTTCCCTCCTCCTCGCCGGTGGAGACGATGCCTACCCGTGGCCTATCTATTCCCAAAACCCTCTCCATATAGACGCTTCCCATGATGGCGAATTGGAGAAGATAGAGAGGCTTGCAATCGGTATTGGCCCCCACATCCAGTATGCAGAGAGGACCCTCCCGACTCATAAATGTGGCACACAAGGCTGGTCGTTGGATCCACTTTATCCGTCCCAAGCGGAAAAGGGCCGCCACCATCGCCCCTCCCGAATTCCCAGCCGAGACGAAGGCTTGCGCCTCTCCCTTCTTGACCAAATCCATCCCTATTACCATGGAGGAGTCCTGCTTGGCCTTGATGGCTTGGGCTGGTTTGTCGGTCATCTCAATGACTTGACTGGCATGGACGATGGGTAGGCTTAAACCACTGGTGTCGTGTTTCTCTAATTCTTGGCCAATAGCCTCCTCGTGGCCTACTAGAACCACCTCCAGCCCCAGTTCCCGGGCCGCCAACACACACCCCTCCACAGTCACCTGGGGAGCATAATCTCCCCCCATAGCATCTAACACGATTTTCATGGCTCTTCCCCAAGCCGGTACTACAGATTCACTCTGTAGGCCACTAACCCCAAGACTCCTGGTCCAGCATTGACCCCCAGGGCTATGCCTGCTTCGCCGAAGAGGAGTTCTTGGCAGTTGAAACCCTTCCCCACCTTCTCCTTGAACTCCAAGGCTTCCTCTTCCACTGCGGTATGCATCACAGCGGCGTTGATAAGGCTCTCTGTGCCCACCACTTGCTTTGTCAACTCTATGACGCGATCCAGAGCCTTCTTGCGAGTGCGCACCTTATCAACCGCCTTTACCATTCCCTCTTCTACGGTGATAATGGGCTTGATATCTAGGAAGGAGCCGAAGATCTCCTGCATGTGGCCCACTCGGCCGCTCAAGCGAAGATATTTGAGGGTGCCCACGGTGGCATAGATATTCATGCGGGATTTGATATCCTCGATGAGGGCTAGAACTTGGCTCTTGCTTCTGCCGGCCTCGATGGCCTTGGCCGCCTCCAGGATGATAAAACCGGTGCCCATGGAGATAGAAGCCGAATCGATAACCTCGATATCGATGTCGGGAAGCATAGAGCGGGCCAGGGAGGCCGACTGCCAGACGCCACTGGTCTTGGCGGTGACGTGGATGGAGATGATGGAAGCCCCTTGGACCGCCACTTCTTTGTAGGCCTCCAGGAACTGACCCGGGGAGGGTTGGGAACTCTTGGGAACCGCATCTTCCTCTAACATGCGACGGTACATCTCCTGGTGGGTGATCTCCACCCCATCCAGGTAGGTCTCGTTGTCGAAAATGATTAGGGCCGGCACCACCACTATCCGGTATCTATCCACCAGCTCTTGTGGCAGGTCGCTGACGCTATCGGTGACTATTCTTAGTTCCATTGAAGGCCATTATATCACGCTCCAGATTAGGCAGCAATCATATTTGACAACTGGAAAAAGTTCCTCTACAATCTCTGATATGCCCCTTTTCGGCTTGTAGAGAGATGAGAATATCCTGGTACCAAATACCCACTGCGAGATTTTTGAAATTATGATATAATTTTGATGCTTTAAGATACTAATGAAGGAGAAAGAGATGAAGAGGATACTTTTCTTGGCAGCCATCCTGGTGGCCATGAGTGTCGCGGGCTGTGGAGGTGCAACCCCCACCCCAACCCCCACCGCCACGCCGCCACCTCCCACCCCCACCCCTACCTTGGAACCGACTCCGACAGCCACACCCATCACTATACCGGGCATCGTAGAGGCTCTCACCCCATCTACGGTACTGATCTACGCTGAGTACCCAGACGCTGCCTACACGGGGACGGGGGTCATATATGACGAGAGCGGTTTGGCGATCACCAACGCCCACGTTGTGGAAGGGGCCGCGATTGTGAAGGCTTACATACAGGGCGTCAACCGCTGGCTCTCTGCTCAGATCGTGGGCGTCAGTACCTGTGAGGATCTGGCGGTGATAGACATCTCTGGAGATGGTTATGTTGCCGCCATGCTGGGTGAGAGCGATGAGATGAAGCTAGGCGAGGAGGTGATAGCCCTCGGCTACCCCCTGGCCTCTGAGTTGGGTGCTGACCTGACCATCAACCGAGGCGTGGTGAGCAAAATCCACGCTCAGTGGGATGAATTCGCTGAACTCGAAGACCTGGTCCAGACAGATACGGACATAAACCCCGGAAACAGCGGCGGCCCCCTGGTCAACATGCGGGGCGAAGTGATAGGGATCAACACCCTGGGAATGGATTACACCCGCTCAGGAAGGCCGGTTTCAGGGCTCAACTTCGCTATCGCTTCCAGTCACGCCAAGCCTATCATCGAGAGGCTAGCATCGGGGGAAAACGTGCACTGGCTCGGGGCCAACGCCATAACTAACGATGCAGACGTGGCCTGGTATTTCGAACTGCCGGTTGAAGAGGGGCTCTTCGTCTACGCCGTCTCCGACAACAGCCCAGCGGACCAAGCGGGTATGGAGGCGGGCGATGTACTGGTCACGATGAAAGGGATCAGCCTCTACACCATGGCCGATGTGTGCGATATTCTCAAGACGAATCCCGCGGGCAACCCCGTCGCCGTGGAAGTGATGCGAGGGACTAAGGTCCTGGCAGGAGAGGTTTGGGGAGAGAAGTTGAGTGTGATCAGTGAGGTAGGCCCTGTCATCGGTCTCTTCACCTTCGCACAAGCAGTGGATGAGAGCGACAACTGCATCAACCCGGCAAATTCCTTCCCAGCCGGTACCCCTCGAGTTTATACCTGCTGGCAGTATAGCGGGATGGAAGACAAGGCGGTGCGTATGGTTTGGCGGATGGGAGGTCAGACCATCAATGAGGAAACTGGAACCTGGACCCAGGCAGAGGGGAACGGTTGGTGGTATTGGGAACCGGAAGGAGAATATACACCTGGCACATACGAGGTACAACTCTACGTGGAAGGGCAACTGGCGCAGAGTGACACTTTCACCGTCACAGCCGCTGCCGTAGGCCCTACCATCAGTCCCTTCGCTTTCGCAGTTGCAGTGGATGAGAACGACAACTGCGCCAACCCGACAACTACCTTCTCATCCGGCACCCCTCAAATCTATACCTGCTTTGACTACAGCGGCATGCAAGATGGCATGGTGCAGCAGATGGTTTGGCTGCGTGATGGAGAGATCGTCAAGGAGGTTCGTGAAACCTGGGCAGGCGGCGAAGAGGGTAACTGGTGGTGGCGGTGGGGTCCGGAGGGGGGGTACACACCTGGGAGTTACGAAGCGCAGTTCTATGTGGAAGGGCAA
>DAOULQ010000062.1:0-3108 GCA_034419095.1 Anaerolineae bacterium
GCCATGAAGAGTGGTGGGTCTTTGCGGTGGCATCTCTGGCTGGTTGTCGGTTTGTTGATTGTGGCGGCATTGGCTTGCACCCTCCCCTGGCCCAGGAGGGAGGCTGGGCCTAGCGTGGTAATCGATAGCCCTCCCACCGGCAGCACGGTGCAGGTAGGGCAGGAGGTAACTATACAGTCCACCTCCACCGATGCTCGGGGGGTAACTAAGGTGGAACTTTGGGTGGACGAGGCTCTCGTCCACACCGATTCCAGCCCTGTGGACAGGGGTCAGACGCCCTTCTCTGTCTTGCAGTCTTGGACCCCCCTCAGTCCGGGGGAGTACACTATGGTGGTGAAAGCGTATAATGCGGCGGGCCAGGTGGGCGAGTCGGAAGCGATAACCTTGAGCGCAGCGGAGGGCATTGCCGAGGCGAGCCCTACGCCATCTTTGGAGGCTACCGAGACGCCTACCCTAGTGGTGGTCAGCCCGACCCCTACCACAGTGGTGGCCAGCCCGACCCCTACATCTGCCCCCCTAGCGACCCCTACCTCTACACCTGCCGGGGTTACCCCTACCCCCGCGGAGACGGTCACTCCCACCTCGACCCCTACGGAGACACCACCCGCTGGCCCTTGCTTGCCAACCTCTGTGACTACCATAAGCGTGGGAACGCATCCCAAGGGGCTGGCCGCGGGAGCCAATAGGGTCTATGTGGGGCTCCATGATGAGCCCCAGGTGAAGGTGATCGACCGGGCAAGCAACACGGTGGTGGAAACCTGGGCTACGAAGGCCGCAGCGGACCTAGGTCGCTACGCCAACGGAGTAGCCATTTCTCAGGGCCGTGTCTATGTCGCCAACCGCAACGCGAACAGTGTGTCGGCCATCCTCATCAGCAACCATGAAGATGTGCAGATCATACCGGTGGGTGTTCACCCCTTTGGTGTGGCAGCCGGAAGTGACTATGTTTTCGTAGCCAACTTCGATTCCGATAGCGTGACTATCATCGATAGCAGCGACCTGGAGACCAAGACGGTAAGCGTGCCCGGCAAGCCAACTATGTTAGCCACCATAGGCAATAACGCCTATGTGGCCAGTTGGTCGGGCGGGGTCTATAAGGTGGGAAGCGATGGCTCGGTCGCTCAGGTTGTTTCTCCCGACCAGGGTAACTTCTTTGGGGTGGCCGCTAATCCCACGACGGCCAGGGTCTATATCAGCGATCAATCGGATAATAGCGTTGTGGTGCTCGATACCAGCACCAATACTATTGTGGCTACCGTTTCCATCCCTGCCACGCCCCATGCTCTGGCGGTCAACTCCGGCAACAATCGGATCTACATCGTTGCTGCTGGAGATAACAAACTCTACGTTCTGGATGGGGAGACCAATCAACTGGTGGGGAGTGTATCGGTGGGGCAGCAGGATGCGACGGAGGGAGGCCAAGGGATAGCGATTCAGGGCGATGGGATATATGTGAGTAACTACGCCGCCGGCACCCTCACCATCTTGGACGATTCCGCTTGCCAGTAACGGTTTAGTATGGTTCTAGAGCGAAAAGGGCGTCCCTGGGGACGCCCAACTCTTTTCCGGTGATTCCTATTGGGGTATTAACCGGCGGAACTTCCTCTTGCCGACCTGGAGGATGGTCTCACGCTCGATGGTAAGCATATGATTTATGTCCTCTACCCGTTCTCCATCCAGGCGCACTCCCCCTTGTTGGATAAGACGGCGGGCTTGGCTTTTGCTGGCGGCGAGCCCGGTCTCGACTAGGAGTTCCACGATAGGGTTGGGCCCCGCTCTCTTGATTCTATGTCCTGGTATCTCAGAAGGTAGTTCTCTCTCTCGGAAGACGCGGATGAACCGTCTTTCTGCCTTTTGCGCCTTTTGAGCGCCGTGGAATTGGGTTACGATCTCCCGAGCCAAGCGCATCTTCAGGTCGCGGGGGTTGACCGTTCCCTCCGCTAAAGCGTGGGACATCTCATCGATCTCCGCATCGGGGAGGTCGGTGGTGAGGGCGAAGTAGGTGATGAGCATCTCGTCGGTGATGGACATGACCTTGCCGTACATCTTGTCAGGGGGGTCAACGAAGTTAATGGTGTTGTCGAAGGTCTTACCCATCTTGCGCCCATCGGTGCCTGGCAGGAGGGGTACCAGGAAAACGTCTTGGGGCGGCAGGCCCATCATCCTTTGCAGTTCGCGGCCAGCCAGGTTGTTGAACTTCTGGTCGGTGCCCCCGAACTCGACATCGGCTTCGATGGCCACGGAGTCGTAGGCCTGGAGGAGCGGGTACATCAACTCCATGATGGTTAGAGGGAGCCCCTCGTCGTACCGCTTGCGGAAGGTCTCATGGGCCATCATTTGCCCCAGGGTGAAGCGGCTGGCTAGGTTGAAGACATCGGCCAGGGCAAACCTCTCGTACCACTCGCTCTGCCAACGTACTTCCGTGTGTTCCTGGTCCACGATCATGAAGAACTGCTCCATATAGGTCTGGGCGTTGGCCTTGACCTCCTCCGGAGTGAGCATGGTGCGGGTCTCGTCCCTGCCGCTAGGGTCGCCGATCTGGGCCGTCCAGTCGCCTACTACGAGGACTACTTGGTGGCCCAAGTCTTGGAGTTGGCGCAGTTTGCGGAGCACCACCCCGTGGCCGATATGGAGGTCGGGCTTGGAGGGGTCGAAGCCCAATTTCAGGCGGAGCGGACGCCCAGAGGCTAGTTTTTCCCGGAACTCCTCCTCCACGATTATCTCGGCCACGCCTCTGGTTAGGATGTGCTCCAAATCTAGTCCCCTTGGCTTCATTGTCATCCTCCGCGTGAGGAAGGCCTGGGGTGAGTATACCACAAGCCTAACGGGAGGGCAATGTAGGAGGGGCACGAGTGGCCTTCCGAAAAGGGCGGGAGGGGACAAGCCCCTCCCCTACAATCCATCCCAGGGCTGTAGGGGTTTACCTCCCCCAGCCTGGCAATTGCCAGGGGGCAGATGGTAACATCTGCCCTCACTGAATAGGAGAGTGTCGAAAAAGTCCCTCTAATTTGCCTTTTTCTCCTTTGGTCAGTAGACTAAGGCTAAGCAACCCTACCGGAGGGAGAGCGATGGGCAAAGAGAGGTTCAAGGATAATACCAGCGATTCCT
>DAOULQ010000063.1:0-4453 GCA_034419095.1 Anaerolineae bacterium
GATATGGTGGAGGACGAGGAAGGGCTCTTTGGGTTCGTAGACGACCCATTCCACCTGGGGCTCGTAGATATGGAGGTTCTCGATCCCATACCGCTCGACCACCACCTTATGACGGTTGTTGATCTCCGCCTGGTAGGCGCTCACCACCACCGTTCGGTTCTGAGCAGCGATGAGGCTCTCCCTGGGATACCCGTCATCCAAGAGGGTCTTTATCACCCCTTCCAGTTGCCAGGGGGGCGTAGAGCAGCCAGGGTACCAGATCTGCCAGGAGACGTTGATTTTGAGAATGGTCCCTTTCTCTTTTGGCAGATTCTCCTGGTACTGGAGTAGCCTCATAAGCCGGCCATAATCCTCTAGCACTGTCTTAGGGCTGGTCCTTAGGATGGCTACCCTCCCTCGACCGGGGAAATCCTTCTCTATCATTGGCTGCTCCTTCTCACGTGGCCTAAAGATACCTGGGTAGGGGGGTTTTGTCAAGCCAGATGTCCTAGCGTTGTCAGTAAGAGATCTTCACGATGGTTCACAGGCTAGACGATTTCAAAGACCTTATGCGGGCCTGGGTAAAAGGTAATGATTGACCCGCTGTGGGTTAGACAGTATACTTGATGAGGGTGGCCCTTAATATGTGTTCAGATACAGAGAGGTGACCGAGTGAAGGGCAAGACCCCCGAAGGGGGAGATGAGCAGCAGACGAGGGGATTGGCTCTCCTCAAGGAGATAGGCCAGGCTATTAACGCTAGTCTGGAGTTAGAGGAGACCCTGGAGGCGGTCCTGGCCACCACTAGACGGCTCATCGATTATACCGCGGCGGAGATCTCCCTCTGGGAGGGAGATAGCCAATCGCTGGCAGTATGCGCTCAAGCGGGAGACCTCAGTTATACCACCGGGGCGGGAAGCGTCTATCACCTCGATGAGGGGTACTCGGGTTGGATGGCTCGCCATAGGGAGCCTCTTCTCATCCTCGACGCGGCCCAGCGCACCGATGTGCGGCCCAAGGCCAAGGGGAGAGAAAGGCCCATCGCCTCCTTTGTGGGCGTGCCCCTTCTGGCAGGGGACGAACTGGTCGGCACGCTGGAGTTGGTTAGCCATCAGCCCGAAGCCTTCGACCAGGAGGATTTGGACCTTCTCCTTATCATAGCCCATCAGGCGGCTACGGCGGTGGAGAACGCTCGACTCTATCGTCGCCTGCGAGAGGAGAGAGATAGACTCGTCTGTGCCCAAGAGGAGGTGCGCCACGAGTTGGCCCGCAGCCTACACGATGGGACGGTACAACGGCTCGCTTCTTTAGCCATGGGCCTCGAACACCTCAAGCGGCTCTGGCGGGAAAAACCCCAGGATGTGCCGGGCGAACTGGATTCGCTGCATAGGATGGCCACCAAGGCTGCGCAAGAAGCGAGGATTTTCCTCTTCGAGTTGCGACCGGTGATCTTAGAGACCCAAGGTTTAGTGCCAGCCTTGGAGGCCTATCTTCAGCAGTTGCCTCGATATGAGGGGTTGGAGTTCCAGTTTGACGCCCACGGCTTCGACCGACGGCTCGATAACCAGGTGGAAAGGACCATCTTCTCTATCGTTCAGGAAGCGGTGAACAACGCCCGCAGACATGCCGACGCCCAGGATATCCGTCTGGAGTTGATGGAGGAGGGGAAGACACTGGTGGTTACAGTAGAGGACGATGGGAGGGGGTTCGATGTTGCGGCCACGGAAAAGGCTTGTACCGGAGGTCACCTCGGCCTCCTCAATATGCGGGAGCGGGCCAGATTGATCGAGGGCGATCTCTCTGTCACCTCCACCCTTGGCCGGGGCACCAAGGTGGTGTTGCACGTACCAATGGAGGGGTAAAAGAAGCGATGAAGACTGAAGAACGAGCACAGTCGCTAAAAGAGGAGGGCCTACGTCGCTATCGGCTGGGTGATTATGAGGCTGCTACTTCTCTCTTCCAGGAAGCGGAGGGGCTCTTCGCTAAAGCAGGGGATCTACGAGGCCAGGGGGAGATGCTCAACAACCTAGGCATCCTCCACCTCCATTTCCAGCGGTGGGCAGAGGCGCAGAAAGCCTTCGAGAGAGCGGAGGAGGGTTTTGTCTCTTTAGAGGATAACCTCGGTCGAGCCCAGACGTTGGGCAATCTGGGGGAACTCTTCCGCAGGCGTGGTCAAAGGGAGAAAGCGGTAGATTCTCTAAGAGAGGCGGCTAGCCTCTTGCGGGAAGCGGGGGAGCGGGAGAAGGAGGCGAAAACGCTGGAACTCATCAGTCGCATCCGCCTGGAGCAGAGAAGGTGGTTTGAAGCCTTGCACTTCTACGACCTCAGCCTAGCCGCTCACTCCGGAGGGCTCAAGGGAACCCTCCTCCGCCCACTGGTCAAGATCCCTCTCAGCCTTCTCTCTCGGGGCTCAGCGTAGCCGGATACCGCCTATCCCTCGGGATCCCGTCCCACAGGGATCCTGTAAGGATAGGGAAAGGCTCCATCCCCAGTTAGAAGAGGAATCGAGGCTTCAGTGCTGGCAGGAGGTAACTCCTGCCAGCCAAAAGCGTCAGATGGTAACATCTGACGCCACCAGTAATGTCGCAGATAAACTGCGACGCTATTTCTCTTCCGTCCTCGCCCTGGCGATGACCTCTTGGGCTATGTGGTCCGGCACCTCCTCGTAATGGTCGAATTCCATGGTGAAATAACCTCGCCCTTGGGTCATAGAGCGCAAGTCGGTGGCATACCTCTGTATCTCCGCCAGGGAAGCCTGGGCGTTGATGACGCTCAACCCTCCTGACTGTTCCATGCCCATGACCCGAGCCCGCTTGCTATTCAGGTCTCCTAAGACGTCACCCATAAACTCTTCAGGGACGGTGATGGCCAGTTGCATGATAGGCTCTAGGAGCACTGGGTTCGCTTGTTCCATCGCCTTCTTAAAACCTAGGGAAGCCGCGATCTTGAAGGCTATCTCTGAGGAATCGACGGGGTGGTATTTCCCATCGTAGAGGACCGCTCGGAAATCGATAGCCGGATAGCCAGCCAGAACCCCCGCCCCTATCGCCTCCTTGAGCCCCTTCTCCACCGCAGGGATGAAGTTCCTGGGGATGGCTCCACCGAAGATGTCATCCACGAATTCGAACCCCTGGCCTCTGGGTAGAGGTTCGAGCCTCAACTGCACAACCCCATACTGGCCGCGGCCGCCGGTCTGTTTCTTATATTTGCCCTCCGCGCTGGCGGTAGAGCGAATGGTCTCCTTATAGGGCACCTTTGGCACGTCGGTCTCGATCTCCACCCCGAACTTCCGTTCCAACCGCCGGGCGGCGATCTCAACGTGGGATTCGCCCATCCCGGAGAGGATCGTCTCCCCGGTATCCTGTTCCCGACTGACTCGAAGGGTGGGGTCCTCTTCTACCAGACGGGCCAGCGCCGTTCCCATCTTGTCCAAATCCGCCTTCGTCTTAGGCTTGATGGCCGCGCTGTAGACCGGGTGGGGGAAACCGATCTCTGGAAGGAGAAGGGGGTGATCCTTATCGCAAAGGGTATCACCCGTAGAGGTGGCCTGTAGTTTGGCCACGGCTCCGATATCCCCGGTGGAGATCGATTTCACCGCTTCCTGTTCCTTGCCCCGCAGGTGAAAGAGTTGGCCGATCCTCTCTTCCTCGTTTCTAGAAGTGTTGAGCACTCGGGAGTCCGATTCCATCGCTCCGCTGTAAACCCGGAAATAGGTGAGTTTACCTACATAGGGGTCGGCGAAGGTCTTAAATACCAAAGCGGCTAGGTGGGAAGCGGGACCTACCTCTAAGGTCTCCTCGAGGCCTGATAGGGGGCTCCTAGCCCGCACTTCCCTTTCTGCCGGGGAGGGTAGATACTCTACTATAGCATCGAGCAAGGCCTGGCTTCCCACCACCTGCGTGGCCGAGCCGCAGAGGACGAGGATAAGAGATCTGGCTTTCGTCCCCGCCACCAACCCCCGCCGAATCTCCTCGGCAGTCAACTCCTCGCCTTCCAGGTATTTTATGATCAACTCATCTTCTGCCTCTGCCGCCGCTTCTACCAATGTCTGTTGAAAAGAATGAGCCTGCTCCAACAGTCCCGGGGAGATCTCCTTCTCCTCGCCTACATAGGCTTTCATAGTGACGAGATCTTTCAACCCCTCGAACCCCTCTCCCGCCCCCACCGGGAGTTGCAGGGGAACAAAGTTTCCTTCGAACGCCTCTCTCAATTGGTCCAGGGTACGGCTGAAATCGGCGTTATCCCGGTCCATCTTATTGATGAAGACGAGACGGGGCAGATCCATCTCGTCGGCGTATCTCCAGACCAGTTCCGTGCCTACCTCCACGCCGGAGGTAGCATCGACGACGATGACACAACCATCGGCTACCCTAGCGGCGCCTTTCATCTCTCCTACGAAATCGGCGTAGCCCGGAGTGTCCAGAAGGTTTATCTTATGATCCTGCCACTCGCAGGGTATGAGCGAGGTGTTAACAG
>DAOULQ010000064.1:0-6319 GCA_034419095.1 Anaerolineae bacterium
TCAGTTCCTGATATAGTTGTAGATGGAGGATCTGAGTGCTGAGACTCTGGAGGAGCCCGTCGTGGATCTCCTGTGCTAGTTTCCTCCTGGCCCAAGCGCTGCTCTCGGCGTCCAGTTCCCGCTGAGCGAGGGTGAGGGCTATCATCTTGGCGCTAGGCCGGGCCATGGTCAGGAACTGCTCAAGATCGGCCTGGGAGAAGGTCTCCTCACCCCTTTTATTGCTCACCGATAGAACCCCGATGACCCGACCATCTTCCACCAGGGGTATGCACATAGCGTCCTTAATCCCTGGCTCTACCCCCGAGAAGCGGGGATCATCCACGGGGCCGATGAGGAGTAGGGGTTCCTTATGCTTAGCCACCCAGCCCGAGATCCCCTCCCCTAGATGGCGCTTGGCGCTGCGCACCACCTGCTCTCGGGGCCCACGAGCCGAGTTGACGGTGAGAAGTTCCCTGCCAGCGTGGAGGAGCATCAGCGACCCCTCGCTGGCATCGGTGGCTAGGATGACCGTCTCTAGCAAGCACCCCAAAAGTTCCTCTAGGGTGGTGACCGCAGCGATCTTGGGGACAGAAGGGATGATCTCTTCTCTTTCTGTGGCTTCTTGAGCCATCTTCACCTCGCCTCCTAGAGAAGCCTGTAACTAGTATAGTACTAAAGTACCTAATACGTCAAGGGTTCGAAGTAATCGAGTAGCCAGGTGGATAACGCGCTAATGAGGGCGTAATTTGCGGGGGAGTTAAGTTCTTTGCCCTTTTAGTCCTTCTCTTGTTGCTGGTACAAGGCCATCGCTTGGCTGATGCATTCTTGTGCCGACTTGCTGTCTTCCCATCCCAAGGGGCTAACCCGTATTCCTTCCAGGTCCTTATATACGGTGAAGAAGTGGGCCACTTCGGCCAGGAAGTGTTGTGGGATATCGGCGATCTCTTTGTAGTCTCGGTAGAGGGGGTCGGAGGCGGGGACAGCGAGAACCTTGTCATCTGGTTCCTCACCATCTAGCATCCTGAAGATCCCGATGGGGCGGGCTTGGATGATGCAGCCCGGAAAACTGGGCGCTCCGACCATGACCAGGACATCGAGGGGGTCGCCGTCCTCAGAGAGGGTTTGGGGTATGAGGCCATAGTCGCCGGGGTAATGCATAGAAGAGTAGAGAACCCGGTTGAGTTGAATGGATCCCGTCTTTGTGTCATATTCATATTTGTTCCGGGAGCCCTTGGGCACCTCGATGATGACATTTATCACCTGGGGTGGATCGGGGCCGGGGAAAAGTTCTCGCCAAAGGTTCATCTCTTGACTCCTCAAATATATTACATTGTAACGTGAGTTTTCGAACTTTTCAACTGGTCAAACCTTGCTCTGGGTGGTTTATAAGGCGACTGCTTTGCTGTCCGCGGGGTAATGGGCTATAATCCAAAGTAGGTGTAGAGCCGTGCCTCTCCTACAGGATCTTGTAAGGAAAAGGGATAGATTCCTCCTTATCCTCGTTTTTACCAGCGGCATGACCACTTTAGCTGTGGAGATGTCCGCCTCTCGGCTTTTGGCTCCCTATTTCGGCACCTCGTTGGTCATCTGGGCCAACCTCATCGGGTTGATGATGATCTATTTGGCCGCCGGCTACCACCTGGGGGGACAGCTAGCCGATAGGTTCCCCCACCATAGGGTCCTCTACCAGATCACCGCCTGGGCCGGGTTCGCTATCGGGCTCGTCCCCTTCCTGGCCCATCCCATTCTTCGCTTCTCTTTGCGAGGTTATATCGATTATTCGGTGGATATCTTCATCGGGTCCTTGGTAGGGCTCTTGGCCCTCTTCTTAATCCCTGTGGTCCTCCTCGGTTGTGTCTCTCCCTTCGCTATCCGTCTCCAGACCGCCTCGGTAGTCTCTACCGGCCATACAGCGGGGGGGATCTACGCTCTCTCCACTCTGGGGAGCATCTTGGGCACCTTTCTGCCGGTCTTAGTCTTCATCCCCTTCTTTGGCACCAGAAAAACTTTTCTTATCTTCTCTCTCCTTTTACTTTCCCTTTCCTTGGTGGGGCTCTTTCTCGTCGCCGGTCGGCGTGCTTGGTGGTACATCCCGCTACCTCTTATCATCCTGGCTTTGAGTCTCCTGCCCAGGGGGTCTATTAAGGCTACGGAAGGGATGATCTACGAGGAGGAGTCGACCTACAACTATATCCAAGTGTTGAAGGAGGGCGATGATATCCTCCTCACTCTAAACGAGGGACAGGCGTTCCACTCCTTTTACAACCCTCATCGGGTTCTCAGTTACGGCGTTTGGGATTACTTCCTGCTGGTTCCCTATTTCAACGCTGATTATTCCCCTCAGGAGGTGAAGAGCCTGCTCCTCATCGGTCTTGGAGGGGGGACGGTGACCAAGGAGTACTCCCAGATATATGGTCCTATCCTCATGGAGGGGGTGGAGATCGACCCCTCGATAATCGAAGTGGGGCGGCGGTTTTTCGCTATGAACGAGCCAAACCTGAAAGCCATCGCCCAAGATGGACGGTATTTCCTCTCCCGCACGGAAAAGAAGTACGACGTCATCGCCATCGACGCCTACCGCCAGCCCTACATACCCTTTTACCTTACCACTTACGAGTTCTTCGCCTTGGCTCGGGAGCACCTTACCCCCCGAGGGGTGGTGGCCATCAACGTGGCACGGACAGAGAGCGACTTCCGGCTTGTCGATGCCCTGGCCAGCACCATGGCTGCTGTCTTCCCTGACGTCTACATCATCGACGCCCATGTGCCCAACTCGATAGTAGTGGGCACCAACCGGGATGCAGAGTTGGAGGGGTTCTACGAAAACGCGGCTCGCCTCACCGACCCCAACCTCCGCCAAGTGATGGCCCTGGCGGAGGGAGGTGTGCGGCGGTACGAGGGCCACGGCCCGATCTTCACCGATGACCGAGCGCCGGTGGAGCACCTCATAAACCTCATCGCTCTACGCTTCATGCGGGAGGGAGAATGAAGACGATCCCTGCTCTCAGATGGGTTCTGGTCATCTCTATCCCTTTCTTCCTTCTCTTGAGTAACTTGTATCTTTTCCTTTCTCCCTCCTTTCCCGTCCCTTCCCTCGGGATCCCTGTGGGACGGGATCCCTTTGGGACAGGGATACCTTCGTACATCGACTACGAGTATTCCAAGGGGAGTTGGCCCCTGCCTCCCAGATATGATGACGGTGAGAGAAGAGAGGTAGCCAAAGCGGTGCTCTACTACCTTCGCTCAAAGGAAGGTATCTCCTACTTGGGGAAATTGGCCGATGAGGATGGGCCTCTCTTCAATGAGCGGGAGTTAGTCCATCTTGTGGATGTGAAGGTCTTGGCTCGACGCGCCTTTCTCCTCCACGGGGTTTTGGGCCTTCTAATCGTGGGGTCGGTGGTTATCCTGCTCTTCTACCCGGAAGGGAGGAAGGCTCTCCCTGGCTCTCTCCTCCAGGGGAGCGTCCTCACTTTTCTTCTCTTTGGCTTGTTGGGGCTCTTCGCTGCTTTCGGCTTTGATGCCTTCTTCGTGGGGTTCCACCGTACCTTTTTTGAGGGTGACTCCTGGCTTTTCAACCGCTGGGACACCCTCATTCAACTCTTCCCCCTCCCCTTCTGGTTCGATACGGCGATAACCTGGGTAGGTTTGACCTTGGGGGAGGCGGCGATTTTTGGGGGGGGAGCATACCTATGGGGAAAGCGGTATAGAGTCGCCCTTTAGAGCGATGTTTGCTACTTCTCCAGAAAGCACTCTATCCCAGCCACTATCCCCTGGGCTACTGTGTCTTGACGATGGCGCAATAGTTCCGCGTCGTCGGCCATGAAGCCCATCTCTATGATGGCCGCTGGAGTCGCTGGAGCCACCTCTCCGAATACATGGTAGCCGTGCATATCAATGGTGATGCTCCACTGGTGGGGTTGAAGGCCGGTGACCTTCCTGTACTCTTCATAGAGGCACTCTAACAACCTATCCTCCTCCTCCGGGATGAAACTGTTCCAGGCTCGGGCTGCCTTAAAGCCCGAGACACCGGGGATGCAGGAGTCGGAATGGAGAGAGACCAAGGCGTCGGCTTCATACCCTTGCAGGAGGGGGTCGAACTCGGCCAAAAGATCGACTTTGTACCCTCTCTCTTTCAGAAGGTTCACCACCTCGATGGCGATCTGGTAGTTTATATCCACCTCTAAGGTGCCATCGGGACACATCGCACCGCCATCATATTTCCAGTGGCCGGAGACTATACCCACCTTTCCCACGGGATCCTGTAAGGAGAGTGGGAGAGGTGTAGGGGAGGGGTTGTGCGTGGCTATCGGGGTTTTTGTCGGGGAGGGGGATAGGGTCTGGGGTCTGGAGGTGAAGAAGATCAGTGCTCCAGCCAGGGCTATCAGGCCTAAGGCCGCCGCCAGACCAGGCAAGATCTCTCGATGTACTCCTTCATCCATTACCGTTGCATCATACCTTTGCCCGGGGCGAAAGTCAATATTGCCCTTCGGTAACATTTTTATTTGGCTGGACACGTATTGTCAGAAATGAAGAAGCCCCGAGGCTAACCCGGGGCTTCTCTCTTGGTCAGGAGTATATCTAACTCTCGTCTCCCATAGTAGCGGGGTAGGCGTGCAGCCTGACTACATCCACAGCCTGGGGGCCTTTCTCGGCTTCTTGAAGGGTGAACTCCACCTCTTCTCCCTCATTGAGGGTTTTGAACCCCTCCATTTGGATCTCCGAGAAGTGAACGAAGACATCCTCACCGTTGGGGCGCTGGATGAAGCCGTACCCTTTCGCCGGGTTAAACCACTTCACTAGACCCCTTATCCTCTCTTCCACTCTGATACCTCCTTAACTTCGTCAAAGATGTAACTTTTAGTTGAGGTACGCCCTCAATTTCCTGCTGAAGTGGGGGTGACGGAGTTTTCTTAGGACCTCCCCTTCGATTTGGCGGATCCGCTCGCGGCTCAAGTCGAACTCCTCGGCTATCTCCTGCAGGGTGCGAGGATCCCCATCGCTGAGGCCGAAGCGGAGATCTATTATCCGCCGCTCCCGGGAAGGGAGTTTCCAGAGGACCTCTTGCAGTTGCTCATGTAACTCCTCGTCAAGGATCAAATCCACAGGTGGAGAGATCTCCTCATCCTCTATAAACTCGCCCAGTTGGTTCTCCCCATCCTCGCCCACCGGCTTTTCCAAAGAGATAGTGTGGGTGGGAGCCCTAAGCACCCTTTCCATCTGTTCTAGACTTAGATTGAGGAGTCGGGCTATCTCCTCGGGTTCGGGTTTCCTACCCAGTTCCCGCTCCAATTGCCCCGAGACTTGCCTCACTCGACGCAACCGCTCCCCCATATGTACCGGTAGCCGGATGGTGCGGCTCTGGTAGGAAAGGGCTCTGGTGATAGCCTGACGGATCCACCAAGTAGCATAGGTGCTAATTCTGTTTCCCTGGCGGTAGTCGAACTTATCCACTGCTCGCATGAGCCCTACATTCCCCTCTTGGATCAAGTCCAGGAAGGTGAGACCCTGTCCTCGATACCGCTTAGCGACACTTATCACCAAGCGGAGGTTGGAACGGATGAGGCGCTGGCGCGCCACCTCTCCCTCTTCTACCTGGCGCTCCAGGATCCGGCGCTCTTCTAGGGGGACTCCCTGGGCCAAACGCATTTGCCCCCTCTTCCCAGCCCTCATCTTCTTCACCAGGGCGATCTCCTCCTCTGCGTCCAGGATGGAGTGGTGAGCCGCCTCCCTGAGGTAGAGAGCGAGGGTGTTCTCCATATCTAGTTCTTCCAGGCCAATAATCGCCTCCATCTTTCCATCGGAGGGCCCAGCCTCCTCTACTATCTCCTCAGCGCCGATGACCGGTATGCCCTCCCCTTCTAGGAGGGAATAGAGATCGCCTATCTCCTCGATATGAGACTCGGCGTCTGGATACTCTTGGAGAATATCTTCCAAGGTGAGATAGCCTTGTTCCTCTCCTTTTTCTAGGAGTCTCTCTTTCACCACTTCGTACATGCTACGGTCTTCACCTCGGTGAATCTGCTAGCAGAAGAGGGGCAGGTCAACCTCACCTGCCCGGGACGCTCACACCGCAAAGAAAAGGCCGACACTTCCGTATCGGCGAATCAAGAGACCAACGACAAACCTTACAACGATCTGTTAAGCCCCCACTCCAGCCGATCGGTTATCTTACTCAAAACCTAATTATAGCATACTTTAAATAGAAAATCAACCCGCGTATTCTGCAAGCTAAAATGTAACCGAAACGGTATTGGTTGTGCAATATAAAATGTAACCGAAACGGGTGTAGAATGGAGGTAAGGACATGTATTCTCGCAACCAATACCTCAAAGCATTGAGG
>DAOULQ010000065.1:0-18639 GCA_034419095.1 Anaerolineae bacterium
ACAAACTGCGCACCACCCGCGACGAGGCGCTGGAGCAGGGCGTGGAAGTGGTCAAACACGCCAAAAAGTTTGTGGAGGACGTGCAATACTACTGCGAAGATGCTGGTCGTGCTGACCCGATCTACCTCTACCGTGTGCTGGAGGCGGTCATCGCCGCCGGAGCCACAGTTGTCAACATCCCCGACACCACCGGCTACACTACACCCCTCGAATTCGGTGCACTCATCCGGGGCATCACCGAGAACGTGCCCAACATTCACCGGGCCATCCTCTCTGTCCACTGTCACAACGACCTGGGTATGGCCACGGCCAACACGCTGGCGGGCGTTCTCAACGGCGCACGGCAGGTGGAAGTCACCGTCAACGGCATCGGCGAACGGGCAGGCAACGCCTCGCTGGAGGAAGTGGTCATGGCTCTCAAGACCCGCCGTGATATCTTTGGCCTAGAGACAGGCATTGATATCCGGCGCCTCTACCCGGTCAGTCGACTGGTCAGCCAGTTGACCGGCATCACTGTGCAGCCGAACAAGGCCATCGTGGGAGCCAACGCTTTCGCTCACTCCTCCGGCATCCATCAGGACGGTGTGCTGAAGGAGCGCACCACCTACGAGATCATCAATCCCCGCGATGTCGGAGTGCCCGATTCGGCGATCATCCTCTCGGCGCGGTCGGGCCGCCACGGGCTGCGCCACCGATTAGTCGAACTGGGTTACACGCTGGACGAAGAGCAGTTCGAAAAAGTCTATCAACGCTTCCTGGAAGTAGCCGACAAGAAGAAGACGGTGGATACCCGCGATCTGGAGGCGATTGTCGCCGACGAGGCCCGGGTATTCTTTGAGGAGACCTATCACCTGGAACAGATCCAGGTCAGTTGCGGCAATTACAGTATCCCCACGGCCACCGTTCGCATCAGGGGGCCGAATGAACAGGTCTTCTGCGATGCCGACCATGGCACCGGGCCTGTGGATGCCGTCTACCGGGCCATCAATCGCGTCATCGGCGAGCCGAACGAACTCATCGAATTCTCCGTCCAGGCCGTGACCGAGGGGATTGACGCCGTGGGGCGGGTGACTATCCGCATCCAGGCTGATGAGCCAGTGAACGGCTTAGAGCGGCAGGTATTCAGCGGCCACGGGGCTGACACCGACATCGTGGTGGCCAGCGCTAAGGCGTACATGTTTGCCCTCAATCGGCTCATAGCCGCCCGTCGTGAGGCGACGGAGCGGGTGAGTGGGAGTAGGAAGTAGGCAAATAGGTATCAAGTAGACGAGCATGCAGGTAGACGGGGAGGAAGAGGATGGATACTCGAGATGGGGAAGAATTCGCAGAGCCCCGTGGTTGGGCGTTGAAGTGGGTGTTGACCGAGGAGAGAGCGCACCCCGCAGCCGAGCAAGAGCCAGAGGACGGTTATGGCGTGTGGGATAGGTTCGCGGAGCCCCGTGGGTGGGCCGTGAAGTGGGACGGCTTTGCTCTATCCGAGGCAAACGAGAAAACATAGGCCAGTGAGACATACAATCGCGGAGAAAATCATCGCTGCCCATTTGATGGACGGCGGGGGAGACGCTGTGTCAGGTAGTCAATGCGAGGTGTGGCCTGGCGACCTGGTAGAGGTGACGGTGGACGTGATGCTCTGCAACGATATCACTGCGCCCATCGCCATCTGCGAGTTCGAGAGACTAGGCGTAGAGCGGGTGTTCGACCCTGATCGGGTGGTGATGGTGGCGGATCACTTTGTACCCAACAAGGACATCAAATCCGCCGAGCAGTGCCTCGTCATGCGCCAGTTTGCGTGGGCGCAAGGGTTGTCCCACTACTTTGACGTGGGCCGTATGGGCATCGAGCACGTGCTACTGCCGGAGCAGGGCCTGGTGGTGCCGGGCGACATCGTCGTGGGCGCCGATTCGCACACCTGCACCTATGGCGCGGTGGGGGCCTTCGCCACCGGCATGGGCTCCACCGATATCGCCGTTGCCATGGCTACAGGCCGTGTATGGATGCGCGTGCCGGAGACGATCCAGGTCGTTTATCGCGGCCAGTTGCAGCCCTGGGTAGGCGGCAAAGACTTGATCCTTTACACCATCGGGCAGATCGGCGTCAGTGGCGCGCTCTACAAGGCCATCGAGTTCGCCGGGCCAGTAATAGACAACCTCTCTATGGCTGGACGGTTCACCATGTCGAATATGGCTGTCGAGGCGGGCGGTAAGGCGGGGCTTTTTGCCGTGGACGACACCACCCGCGCCTACGTGGACGGCCGCGCCTCCCGTCCCTACCGTGTCTACCAAGCGGACAATGAGGCGGCCTATGCCCAGGTTGTTGAGATCGACGTGAGCCAAATCGAGCCGCAGGTGGCGTTCCCCCACCTGCCGGAGAACGTCCGCCCGGTGAGCGAGGGTGGCCGGGTGCGAATCGACCAGGCGGTCATTGGTTCCTGCACCAACGGCCGCCTGGAGGACCTGCGCGTGGCCGCCGAACTGCTGTGCGGCCGTCAGGTTCACCCCGATGTGCGCTGCATCATCATCCCCGGCAGCCAGCAGGTCTACCTGGACGCGCTGCGCGAAGGCTTGGTCGAGGCTTTCGTCGAGGCGGGCGCGGTCGTCAGCACGCCGACCTGCGGCCCCTGCCTGGGCGGCCACATGGGGGTATTAGCCGCCGGCGAGCGGGCAGTGAGCACCACCAACCGCAACTTCCGCGGACGTATGGGCCATCCCGAGAGCGAGGTCTACTTGGCCGGACCCGCCGTAGCGGCAGCATCGGCTATCATGGGCTGCCTTGTGCACCCCAAAGAGGTGATACGATGACAAAAGGCAGGGGGGAGGTGGACAAAGGCCGAGAAGAGAACGTGTTGCACGGGCGGGTCTGGAAATACGGCGACGACGTAGACACCGACGTCATCATCCCGGCCCGCTACCTGAACGTTTCCACGCCCCAGGAACTGGCGCGCCACTGCTTGGAGGATATAGACCCGAGTTTCGCCGGCACGGTGCAGCCAGGAGAGATGATCGTCGCCGGGGAGAACTTTGGCTGCGGGTCATCGCGGGAGCACGCGCCGCTGGCGATCAGGGGATCAGGCATCGTCTGCGTCGTCGCCAAGAGTTTCGCCCGCATCTTCTATCGCAACGCTATCAACATCGGCCTGCCCATCCTAGAGTGCCCGGAGGCGGTGGAGGATGTGGAGAAAGGCGATCAGTTGATCGTGGATCTGAAGGCCGGTACGATCACCAACCTGCGAACGGGGCGCAGTTACCAGGTCTCTCCGTTCCCCGCCTTCATCATGGGGATCATCGAGGCCGGGGGACTGGTGCCTTACACGCGAGAGCGACTACAGGCGCAGAGCGAAACCCTGATCTAACGCTCCAAGGAAAGGTGGGAAAAATGGAAAAGCCACATCTCTCGCTTTACGACACGACGTTGCGTGATGGAGCGCAAGGGGAGGGCATCTCCCTGTCAGTGGATGACAAACTGAAGATCACCCACTTGCTCGATAGGCTGGGGGTTCACTACGTCGAGGGCGGCTGGCCGGGCTCCAACCCCAAAGATACCGAGTACTTCCGGCGGCTCCAGGAACTGAACCTGCAAAATGTTCGGGTCGCTGCCTTCGGCAGTACATGCCGGGTGGGAAGCCAACCCCAGGACGATGCCAATATCCAGGGCCTGCTGGAGGTAGAGACACCAGTGGTCACCGTCGTGGGCAAGAGTTGGATGCTTCACGTGCGCGACGTCCTGCGCACCACGCCGGAGGAGAACTTGCGCATCATCCGGGAAAGCCTGGCTTACCTGAAATCCCATGGTCGGGAGGTCATCTACGACGCGGAGCACTTCTTCGATGGCTACAAGGCCGACCCCGATTACGCTCTAGCCACGCTCCAGGCAGCGGTCGAGGCAGGCGTGGACGTATTAGTGCTGTGCGACACCAACGGCGGCTCGATGCCCTGGGAGATCGAGGCCATCGTCCGAGAGGTCCACTCGTCCTTCCCTGACGTCCCCCTGGGCATCCATGCTCATAACGATGGGGGAATGGCTGTGACGAACAGCCTGGCGGCCGTCCGGGCCGGCGCTACCCACGTGCAGGGGACGGTGAACGGCTACGGCGAGCGGTGTGGCAACGCCAACCTCTGTATTCTGATTCCCAACTTGGAGTTGAAGATGGGGATAACGGCTCTGCCTGCGGGCAAGTTGACTCATATCACGCAGGTCGCCCGCGTGGTGGCCTCCATCGCCAATCAGCCTCTTCACCGCCAGGCGGCCTATGTAGGCCAGAGCGCCTTCGCCCATAAGGCAGGCATCCACGTGGCGGCCATGCGTCGTAATGCGCAAAGTTACCAGCACGTTGACCCTGCCCTCGTAGGCAACCGGTCGCGTGTCCTTGTCTCGGAACTGTCAGGCCGAGGGAACCTGCTGAGCAAGGCGGAGGAGATAGGCATCGCACACGAGGAGATCGAGGATCTACCCAAGGTGCTCCAGACTATTAAGTGGCTGGAACACCAAGGCTTCACCTTCGAGGGGGCCGAAGCCTCGGTGGAAATGCTGCTGCACCGCTCCCGATCGGAGTATCACCCCCCCTTTGAGATACTCGACTTCATGGTCGTCGTCGAACACCGGGAGGGACGGGGTATTTTCGCGGAGGCGACTATCAAAGTCCGCGTGGGCGATCAGCTCTTCCATACGGTGGCCGAGGGCAACGGCCCGGTGAACGCCCTGGATGTGGCCCTGCGCAAGGCGCTGATGCCCGTGTACCCCCACCTGGCTCGATTCAATCTAGCCGATTACAAGGTGCACATCCTGGATGGGGACCAGGGGACGGCGGCTACTGTTCGTGTGCTGATCGATGTGCAGGATGAGACGCGCCGCTGGACTACCGTGGGGGCCTCCACCAATATCATCGAGGCCAGTTGGATCGCCCTGGCGGATGCGATGGAGTACGGATTGACAGTGGCTGGGTAGCGCAATGGGAAGAACTTTCATCAGCCTTCTCTTTCAGCATGAGATGAATTATGATTCGTCAATGTGACGGCAGCGAGTTTGAGACCATCTACAAAATCATCAACGACGCGGCTCAAGCATACGAGGGTGTGATCCCTGCGGATCGCTGGAAAGAGCCCTACATGTCCAAAGATGAACTGCGACAGGAGATAGATGAGGGTATCATATTCTGGGGATACGAGGAGGACGGCGAACTGGTCGGCGTGATGGGCATTCAACATATTCAAGACGTGACCCTAATCAGACATGCCTACGTGCGCACGGCCAAACAAGGTCATGGCATAGGAGGGAAACTGCTCTCCCACCTTCGCCAGCAGACAACTTGCCCGATCTTAATCGGCACCTGGGCGGGTGCAATTTGGGCGATTCGTTTCTACGAAAAGTACGGCTTTCGATTGGTTTCCTCAGAAGAGAAAGACCGGTTGCTGAGAAAATACTGGACAATCCCAGAACGTCAGATCGAAACTTCGGTGGTTCTAGCAGGGCAGAGATGGTTCAGCCTCGTGCCTCGAACATCTATTACACTGCAGGAGGATTGAAGATTTCATGGAAGCGAAAATCGTCACTCTGCCCGGGGATGGGATTAGCCCGGAGGTCGTCGCTGAGGCGGTGAAGGTTCTGCGGAGGGTGGCCGGGGTCTATGACCACACCTTTGAGTTCGAAGAAGCCCTGGTAGGCGGGGTCGCCATTGACGCGACAGGGGAGGCGTTGCCGGCTGAGACAATGGCACTCTGCCGGGAAAGCGACGGCGTCTTGCTGGGTGCGGTGGGCGACCCCAAGTACGACGATCCGCGCTCGCCAGTGCGCCCGGAACAGGGGCTCCTGGCCTTGCGTAAGGGACTGGGGGTCTTCGCCAACCTAAGGCCGGTCAAACTGTACAAGCAACTGCTCCACGCCTCGACCATCAAGCCCGAGGTCATCACCGACGTGGATTTGCTGGTGGTGCGCGAACTGACGGGTGGTATCTACTTCGGCGAGCGAGGCCGCAAGAATACGAACGGCGTGGAGGCGGCCTACGACACCATGTTCTACACCGTGCCCGAGATCGAGCGCGTGGTGCGCGTGGCCTTTGACCTGGCGCGGAAGCGACGTAAGAAGGTGACCTCGGTGGACAAGGCCAACGTACTGGAAAGCTCCCGCCTGTGGCGCGAGACGGCCACTGGTGTGGCCGAAGACTACCCCGACGTGGAGTTCGAGTCCATGTACGTGGACATCGCCGCCATGCGATTGGTGCGCTACCCCAGCGTCTTCGACGTCATCGTCACCGGCAACATGTTTGGCGACATCCTGACCGACGAGGCCTCCATGATCGCTGGCTCTATGGGTATGCTGCCCTCGGGAGCCATAGGCACACACAAGCCTGGCCTGTTCGAGCCCATCCACGGCTCGGCTCCCAAGTACACCGGCCAGAATGTAGTCAACCCCATCGCCACCATCCTCAGCGCGGCGATGCTACTCCGCTACTCGTTGGAATTAGAGGATGAAGCGCGGGCTGTCGAAGACGCGGTTGAGGCCGTGCTGGCAGAAGGCTACCGCACCAAAGACATCCGCGAAGAAGGCACCACCCTCGTCGGTACCAGGGAGATGGGGGATCTCATCATGGAAAGGATCGGTCATGCGTAGCGATCTAGTAAAACGGGGTTTCGAGCGGGCTCCTCACCGGAGCCTCTTCTATGCCACCGGATTAACGCCCGAAGAGTTGGACCGTCCCCTCATCGGCGTGGTCAACTCCTACAACGACATCGCGCCCGGCCATGTCCATCTCAACAAGATAAGCGAGGCGGTGAAAGCAGGGGTTCGGACGGCCGGTGGTACACCGTTGGAGTTCAGCGTCATCGGTGTGTGCGATGGTATCGCCATGGGCCATGCGGGAATGCGCTACTCTTTGCCCAGCCGGGAACTCATCGCCGATTCCGTGGAGGTGATGGCTTCCGCTCACAGCCTGGACGGTCTGGTGCTCGTTCCAAACTGCGACAAAATCGTACCCGGCATGCTGATGGCCGCTGCCCGGCTCAACATCCCTGCCATCTTCGTCAGCGGCGGGCCGATGATGGCCGGGCGCTATCGGGGCCAGGACGTGGATGTAAAGAGCCTCTTCGAGGCGATGGGGGAGTATAAGGCCGGGCAGATGAGTGAGGAGGAGCTGCAAGAGTTGGAACTGGCTGCTTGTCCAGGTTGTGGTTCCTGCTCTGGCCTCTTCACCGCCAACACGATGAACTGCCTGACCGAAGCGTTGGGAATGGGATTGCCGGGCAATGGAACAATTCCGGCCGTCGCGGGGGCTCGCCTTAGATTGGCCAAACAGGCGGGGATGCAAATCTTGCACTTGGTTCGTGAGGGTGTTCTACCCCGCGATATCATGACGGAGGCTGCTTTTGAGAACGCCATCGCCGTGGATATGGCCATCGGTGGCTCGACCAACACGGTGTTGCACCTACCAGCCATCGCCCACGAGGTGGGCATCCCTCTCCCCTTAGAACGGTTCGACGCGGTGAGCAGCCGTACTCCCTATCTGGTAAAACTGAGCCCCTCTGGCCCCCAACATATGCAGGATTTGGACGAGGCAGGAGGGGTGCCGGCAGTGATGGCGGAACTGCTCCGCCATGACCTGCTACACGGCGAGTCGCAGACGGTGACGGGGAAGACGGTGGCCGAGAACCTGAACGGGGTACGCCGTCTTTCCGACATCATCCGCCCCGTAGACGACCCCTATCGAGCCGATGGGGGGATCGCCATCCTATGGGGCAACCTGGCCCCCCACGGAGCGGTGGTCAAGTCGGCTGGCGTCCTGCCGGAGATGATGCATCACCGCGGACCAGCGTGTGTCTTCGAGGATGAAGAGTCGGCGCTGGATGCCATCCTGGGCAGGCAGATCCGGGCTGGCGACGTGGTCGTTATCCGCTACGAGGGGCCCCAGGGCGGGCCGGGGATGCGAGAAATGCTGATGCCCACCTCGGCTCTGGCTGGAATGAGGCTGGACGGCAAGGTAGCCCTCCTGACCGACGGTCGCTTCTCTGGAGCGACACGGGGAGCCGCTGTCTGCCACGTCTCTCCGGAGGCAGCTGTCGGAGGTCCAATTGCCCTGGTTCAGGAAGGGGATGGGATCGAGTTGGACATTCCCAACAAACGGTTGACGCTTCTTGTCTCCGATGAGGAGATGGCCCGGCGACGAGAGGGCTGGAAGCCGCCAGCGCCCAGAGTGACCAGGGGCTACCTGACCCGCTACGCAGCGATGGTCGCTTCAGCCAGCGAGGGGGCTATTTTGAAATGAATGTAACTGAAACCTGAGGGGGAGATTCGTACTATATAAGTGGCAAGCCAGACGGTTACGTGCATCTTAGCACGACTTCAATTGCTCTGACAATCCAGATTTGACAGAACTCCTCTCCTGTAGGCGGCTTGACAAACTGACAGAAACTGGCATCCAAGACATTCAAGAATACCATCACTGTGAGAGCCACTTGGGCTTCGATATTTGTCGCTTTTGAGATGAGAGAATGCGGCAAGTTGACAACAAAAGCATATTGTGCTAGAATATGTCCAGAATCGAGAGAGGCTAAAGTTTGATGGCGGTTTCGGTAAACCCCAGGGCTCGAGAGCGTGCTAGGCGTAGGTGGGCCCCCATGTCTGGAGGGTTTAGCGGAGCCGTGTTGCCTTTTTAGGGGGGAGATCGAGTTTAAAAGCAATTAGTGCAACTATAGGCGAAAGAAGGCCGGCTCTCCAGGCACAGGATAAAGGGGAGTCGGCCTCTTTATTTGTGGAGTGTTTAGACTCAACTCGCCGCTGCAAGGTCAAGAGACTTCGCACTCCAACCCCCTGACTTTGGGAGGCGGCTATGGTAGAGTGTCCTGAGTGTGGAACCCAGATCAACCTGGCCCCGGATAGGGAAGAGGGGAAATCATCACCTGCCATGATGGCGGAGTGAAACTGTCCTCCCGGCGATTCCTCGCTGGGCCACTCTTCCCATGAGCACATCGAAATTGGGGAGTACCTGTGGGCCATCGAGGTGTTGGAGAAAGGGTGTTATGGCGCAGAAAGGTGGATATCCACTAACCCATAAATTGGGATCGCCCGGTGTGGCCCTTCTGGCCCTTGAAGACGGCAGGTTCTTTTGGGGGAAGGCTGTGGGGACCCCAGGGGAAACCTTCGGCGAGCTGATCTTCAACACCGGGATGACTGGCTATCAGGAGGTGCTCACTGATCCATCCTACCGGGGTCAAATCGTGGTGATGACCTACCCGGAGGTGGGCATCTACGGCATCAACCCCGAAGATATGGAGTCGAAGGCGATACAGGTGGCCGGCTTTGTCGTCTACAGAGCCGTGTGGGAGCCCTTCAACTGGCGGGCGACCCTCTCTTTCACTGAGTACTTGAGCCGGGCAGGCATCGTGGCTATCGAAGGGGTTGACACCAGGGCGCTAACCCGCCATATTCGCACCCAGGGGGCCATGCGGGGGGGCATCTCAACGGCGGACCTTGCACCCGAAAGCCTGGTAGCCAGGGTGCGGCAGAGCCCCCACATCGTGGGGCGAAACCTAGTTCAGGAGGTGAGCCCTCGTGAAAGTGTGGCCTGTTCCACATATGCGGATAGCCACCTTCATGTGGTGGTGGTGGACGCAGGGACGAAAGGGGGCATCATCCGGGAACTCACCCTTCGTAGGGTGGCTCTCTCCTGTGTCCCCTACGATGTAGACGTGACGACAGTGCTTTCCCTCCATCCTGATGGCGTCCTCGTCTCCAATGGCCCTGGTGACCCCGCTGTCCTTCATCAGATCATCGACTTGATTCGCACCTTGCTTGAGCACCGCGTCCCTCTGGCTGGAATCTGCCTCGGTCACCAACTCCTGGGCCTCGCCCTCGGCGGCCAGACCTACAAGATGCGCTTTGGCCATCGGGGGGTCAATCATCCGGTGAAGGACCTCGCCACCGGTCGGGTGCTCATCACCACGCAAAACCACGGCTTCGCCGTCGACCCCACGAGCCTCGATATCCCCTGGAAGCCCTTAGATGGAGCGTTTCGCCCGGCATGCCCTGAGATCCTTCAGGAGAAGAGCTGCTTGTCAGATAGTTCGGTCACGATGGCCGAACTACTGCCGGACGAGCCACTGGTGGGCGAGAGCCCGTTGGGATTCGGTAAGGTGGAGATCACCTATCTCTCGCTCAACGATGGCACGTTGGAGGGACTCAGGCTGCATGGCTTCCCGGCCTTCTCAGTGCAGTATCACCCCGAGGCCTCACCCGGCCCTCACGACGCCAACCCCTTCTTTGAGGAGTTCATCGCCATGATGGAGAAACATCATGCCTAAGCGGACGGACATCGAAAAGATCCTCATCATCGGTTCAGGCCCCATCGTTATCGGGCAGGCGGCGGAATTCGACTACTCCGGCACCCAGGCGCTCAAGGCGCTCAAGCGGGCGGGGTATCGTCTCATCGTCGTCAACTCCAACTCGGCCACCATTATGACCGATCCCGAATTCTCCCACGCCGTTTACATCGAACCACTAACCGTGGAGTTTCTGGAATCGATCATCGCCAAGGAGCAGCCCGATGCGCTTCTGCCGACGCTGGGGGGGCAGACAGCCCTCAATCTCGCCGTCGCCCTGGCCGAAAGGGGGATCTTGGAGGAGTATGGTGTCGAACTCATCGGCGCCCCGCTTGAGGCTATCAAACGCGCGGAGGACCGGGAACTCTTCAAAGAGACGATGCTTAGCATCGGCCTGGACGTGCCAAGAAGTCAAATAGCCAACAGCCTTCAGGAAGCCTTTGCCGTTGCCGAGGAGGTCGGATACCCGCTCATCGCCCGACCCAGTTTCACCCTGGGAGGCACCGGAGGAGGTATTGCCTACAACGCCGAGGAACTTGAACGGGTAGTCGCCAGGGGCCTCATCGAAAGCCCCGCCCACACAGTCCTTCTCGAGGAATCGGTCATCGGCTGGAAGGAGTACGAACTGGAGGTGATGAGGGATCACGCGAACAACGGAGTCGTCGTCTGTTCCATCGAGAACCTCGACCCTATGGGGATCCACACCGGCGATTCCGTCACCGTTGCCCCGGCCCAGACCCTCACTGACCGGGAGTATCAGAGAATGCGGGATGCCGCCATCGCCATCCTGCGGGTCATCGGGGTAGATACCGGTGGGTCGAATATCCAATTCGCCGTCGAGCCGGAGACAGGGCAGATGGTGGTCATCGAGATGAATCCGAGAGTCTCCCGTTCATCTGCATTGGCCTCCAAGGCGACCGGGTATCCCATCGCCAAGGTGGCTGCACTTCTCGCCGTCGGCTATCGGTTGGACGAGATACCCAACGATATCACGCGCCGCACGACCGCCGCCTTCGAACCCACGTTGGACTACGTCGTGGTCAAAATCCCTCGTTTCCAGCTTGAGAAATTCCCTGGCGGCGATCCCAGACTCAACACCCAAATGAAATCGGTAGGCGAGGTGATGGCCATTGGTCGCACCTTCAAGGAAGCGCTGGGGAAGGCCCTCCGGGCGTTGGAACTGGATGCCACTCCCAGATTGGACTTCGACCACCTGCAGGAATATCTTGCCAACCCCACACCTGAACGTATGGCATATATCTTCGCCGCGCTCCGCCGTGGCTTCTCGATGGAAGAAATCTACGCTCTCACCAGTATTGACCGCTGGTTCCTGAGCGAAATGGCCGACTTCGCCTTCTTTGAAGACCTTCTGCACCGCATCCCTTGGGAGGAACTGGATAGAGAGATGCTTCTACGGAGCAAAGCCTGGGGCTTCTCCGACCGCGAACTTGGCGAGATCTTCGACCGCTCGGAGGAGGAAATATGGCGGCGCCGGGAGCAGTTGGACGTTCAACCGGCCTTCAAGATGGTAGACACTTGTGCGGCCGAGTTTGAAGCCGCCACACCGTATTTCTACTCAACCTATGGCGGTGAGGAGAACGAAGCCAAGCCGTCGTCACATCCAAAGATGCTCATCCTCGGCTCTGGTCCCAATCGGATAGGCCAGGGCATCGAGTTCGACTACGCCAATGTCCATGCCGCTTGGGCCCTCCAGGAGGAGGGTTATGAGGTGGTGATGGTCAATTCCAACCCTGAAACCGTATCCACCGATTACGATACCGCTGACCGTCTTTACTTTGAGCCTTTGACGAGGGAGGATGTGCTAGCCATCATCGCCAACGAAAGGCCTATGGGGGTGGTGGTGGGATTCGGCGGGCAGACCCCCTTAAAACTGGCCCGCACGCTTGTTCGGGAAGGGGTGCATCTTCTAGGGACAGGGTTCGAGACGATAGAGTTGGCGGAGAACCGGGAACAATTCGGCGCTCTTCTGGATCGGCTTGGCCTGAAGAGCCCACCTTACGGCACGGCGACCTCTGTAGATAAAGCCCTGCGCGTGGCCGAAGAACTGGGCTACCCGGTTCTCATCCGTCCGAGTTACATCCTGGGCGGGAGGGCGGTGGAGATCGTGGACACGCCTGAAGAGCTTCGCCACTTCGTGGCCGAGGCGGCCCGTATCTCGGCCGGATATCCCGTCCTCGTTGACCGCTTCCTCGACCATGCCCTGGAGTTGGATGTGGACATCCTCACCGACGGACGGGATGTTTGGGTGGCGGGGTTGATGGAGCAGATCGAGGAGGCGGGCGTTCATTCGGGGGATTCTGCCTGCGTGCTCCCACCGGTGAGCCTTTCGGCGGAGATGGTGAGTCGCATAGAGGAGACAGTCGCTCGTCTGGTGAGGGCAGTGGGCGCGGTGGGATTGGTGAATATCCAGACAGCCATCAAAGGGGAAGAGATTTTCATCCTGGAGGCCAACCCTCGCGCCTCGCGAACCGTTCCTTTTGTCAGCAAAGCCATCGGCATCCCGGTGGCCAAATTGGCCGCCAAAGTCCTGGTGGGGAAATCGCTGCGGGAACTGTTGGCCCCCTACTGGCCTTTCCCGGTCTGTCCCGGTTTTCCCAAGGGCAATGGCGATCTCGAAGAGATCCTGAATTCAACGCATCTGGTGCCTACCCCGTGGCCTGAGTACTCCTCGGTCAAGGAGGTCGTTCTCCCCTTCGGGCGCTTCACGGGCTCGGATCTCCTTCTGGGGCCGGAGATGCGCTCCACCGGCGAGGTGATGAGCGTTGGGGAGAGTTTCCCTGAGGCTTTTGCCAAGGCCCAGATCGCTGCTGGCAACCCACTTCCCACCGAAGGGACGGTGCTCGTGAGCCTGGCCGACCCCGATAAACGGGAAGGTAGTGCGCTCGTTTCACAACTCTGCGACTTGGGGTTCGACATTGTAACGACGCAAGGCACAGCACGGGTTTTGCAGGCCATGGGTATCCCCGCCAAAGCGGTGCTGAAAGTAGGGGAAGGGCGTCCCGACGTGGTTGACCTCATCGCCCAGGGAAAGGTGAACCTGGTGGTGAACACCCCCTCGTTGGGTCAAGGGGAATATCGGCCGGCCCCGCCCTTGCCTACCACTGCTGAGGAGAGGGGTGTCCCTCTCCCCCTTGAAGGAAGGCGCACTGTGGGATATCGGATACGCACGGCAGCCCTCAAGTACCACATTCCTTACATTACCAGCCTGGCTGCCCTGCGGGCCGCCGTTACCGCTATCCGCTCCCTCCGCTCTGGCCGTCCTCTGGTGAGAGCGCTTAACACCATCTCGATAGAAGATTAGAAGCGAGGAGGGGATGATGAAGAAAATGTGGACTGGACGTTTTGAGGAGGAAACGGCTAGGGAGGCTGAGGAATTCACTGCCTCTATCGCCTTCGATAAACGCCTCTACCAGGAGGACATTCAGGGCAGCATCGCTCACGCCAAGATGCTGGCGCGGCAAGGTGTTATCGATCCTGAAGAAGCAGAAGCCATAGTTCGGGAGCTGGGGACCATCCGCGAGGAGATCGGGCGGGGCGATTTCGAATGGAAGCGGGAGCACGAGGATGTGCATATGAACATCGAAGCCGCCCTCATAGAGAGGCTGGGAGAGGTGGGAGCCAAACTCCATACCGGACGCAGCCGCAACGACCAGGTGGCCCTAGATATGCGGCTGTACATAAAGCGAGTGACAGAAGAGGTCATTGCCGTCATCGTGGAACTCCAGCGAGCGCTCCTGGCTCTGGCCGAGGGCCATCCCAATGCGGTGATGCCCGGATACACCCACCTCCAGCGGGCGCAGCCGGTGCTCTTCGCTCACCATCTCCTGGCTTACTTCGAGATGCTGGAGCGGGATAAGGGTCGGTTCGCCGACGCCAGCCGTCGTGCCGACGTTTGCCCCCTGGGAGCGGGGGCCTTGGCTGGGAGCACCCTACCTCTCGATCCCGAATTCGTGGCCCGTGAATTGGGCTTTGCAGAGAGGTTCCGCAACAGCATAGATGCCGTGAGCGATCGGGACTTCGTGGTGGAGTTCCTGGCCGCCTGTGCCATGGTTATGATGCACCTCTCCCGGCTATGCGAGGAGATCGTTCTCTGGAACACTGCCGAGATCGGCTTTCTGGATCTGGCCGATGCCTACGCCACAGGCTCCAGCATGATGCCTCAGAAAAAGAACCCCGATGTGGCGGAACTGGTACGGGCCAAGACGGGCCGGGTGTACGGCTACCTGATGGCCATGCTCACCGTACTGAAGGGCCTACCCCTCTCGTATAACCGGGACTTGCAGGAGGACAAAGAGGGCCTCTTCGATGCGGTAGACACGGTTTGGGCCTCGTTGCGGCTTTCGGCAGGAATGCTCCGCACCCTGAAGGCAAACGAGGCTCAGATGCGAGAAGCAGCAGACAGCGGTGACCTCCTGGCTACCGACTTGGCCGAATACCTGGTGCGCAAGGGGATGCCTTTCAGAGAAGCGCACAGGGTACTGGGCGAGCTGGTGAAGCATTGCCTCCGGGAGGGGAAAGATCTAAAGGGGCTAAATGAGTTGGAGGAGTTGAAGGGGTTTTCGGAGCTTTTCGATGAAGAGGTGTTTGAGATTCTCTCGGTAGACGCTTCCGTTGCTGCCAGGCGTACTTGCGGGGGGACGGCTCCTGAGCGGGTGAGGGGGGAGATTAAGGAGGCATATAAGAGGGTTGAACGATGAAGTTGTTTTGGGGACGCCAGAGGTGTCTTGAAAGCAAAATCAGATTATCCTCAATAATTAAGGGGGTGCTCGATGAAAAAGATAGTATTGGCTTACTCAGGTGGTCTGGACACGTCTGTATCCACCCGCTGGCTAAGGGAGCGGTATGATGCCGAAGTCGTGACCCTCACGGTGGATGTGGGCCAGGGCAAGGATGTCGAAGCCATACGCCAGAAAGCCATGGCCATTGGAGCCGTCAAAGCCATCACCATTGATGCCCAAGAGGAGTTCATCCGGGATTTTGCCTTTCCCACCCTGCGGGCTGGGGCCGTCTACGAAGGGGATTACCCTCTTTCCTCGGCCCTCTCCCGCCCTCTCATTGTCAAGTACCTGGTGCAAGTGGCTCGAGGGGAAGGAGCTGTTGCCGTTGCTCATGGCTGCACAGGCAAGGGCAACGACCAGGTGCGCTTCGACGTCTCCACAGGGGCACTGGCTCCAGAATTGGAAGTCATCGCCCCGGTGCGGGAATGGGAGATGTCCAGGGAGGAGGAAATCGAATATGCTCACCAGCAGGGTATCCCCGTCCCCGTCACGGTGGAGAACCCTTACAGCATTGATGCCAACCTCTGGGGCCGGAGCATAGAATGCGGCGTGCTGGAAGACCCCTGGCAGGAGCCACCGGAAGATCTCTTTGAGTGGACTAGAAGCCCTGCCGAGGTCCCTGACGAGCCTCGCTATCTTGAAATCGAGTTCGAAGAAGGCACCCCCATAGCCCTTGACGGGGAGAAGTTCTCGGGGGCGGAACTAGTAGTCCAGCTCAACGCCGTAGTGGGGGGATATGGCGTGGGGCGTATTGACCACTTGGAGAACCGGTTGGTGGGGATAAAGTCCCGGGAGGTCTACGAGGCTCCGGCGGCAGTGGTGCTCCACGAAGCTCATCGTAAACTTGAGAAAATGACCCTGACCAAGGATACCATCCGATTCAACGCCGTTGTCGCCTCTGCTTATGCCGACTTGGTCTACAACGGCCTGTGGTATTCGGCGCTGCGCAAGGATTTGGATGCCTACGTCGCCAGCGCCCAGCGCCCGGTCATCGGCAGCGTGCGGGTTAAACTGGAGAAGGGCACCGCCCGGGTGGTGGGTGTGCGCTCCCCCTATTCGCTCTACGATTACCACCTGGCTACCTACGACAAGGAAGACGCCTTCGACCACAGAGCAGCGGTAGGGTTCATCAAGCTCTGGGGCCTGCCGCTGCGGGTCAGTGCCAGGGTGCAGGAGATTTGGGCAAAAGTCAAAACTCCCCAATTGTAGGGAGTCTTTCCCAGATGTGATGTCAACGCTACTGCGGTCATATGAGTTGCCCCCTTTGTCGGGATTCGGCATTTCTCAGCACCAGAGGGGCTAGGAAGTGCTCTAGACTGCCTGCATGGAAGTCCTTGCGGATACTTTGGCGAACCGGTCCGCCGCTAACTGGTAATTCATCGAAAAGGTCGTTGGGTTGATTCTCTTGCTGCAAGGGGATACACGCCAGGGAGGCTCCCTCAAGTGAGAGGGCCTCCCTGGTTGAAACTGATATAATCTCTATCTAGGGACTGAGCGACGATCTGTTAAGCCATGCCTGGCCCCATGGGGCGCAGCAAACGAGGGACGGATCGGTCATAGTCACCAGGCCAGGTGGCGCATCGACCACCCGAGGGATGGAGTTCACCCCCCTCCAAGATCATTCTGCTACCAGGCTGTTTATGGCTCGGAAGACTTTGTAGATGGTCAAATAGTCATCATGGGTGTACTCCACCCGGCGGCCCTCAAGACGTACCACGCCGGGGATCAGTTCGGCCATCTCACTCTGCACCCCTCTTGCGAAATCCACGGTCAAAGTGAGGGGAGAAGAGACCCTAAAGGGCTCCCCTTTCCTCTCCAAAGCCCTCTCTGCTGCTTCCCTGATCAGTTGTTGGGTCCTTTGGGGCGACAGGCACTTGGCGGCCTGAGTGCCATAACCCTCTTTGACGATCACCGTCTCCAAGGAAGGCCCCAGAAGGGCCTTGGCCTCCTCGACTAGCAACTTATCCCCTGTGACCAAGACCACTGGAAGGCCAAAGTAGCCGGCCAGGGCGGCGTTGAGCCCTGTTTCGCCTATCGGCTCTCCGTTGAGTCTCACCTGATAGATACGCCCGGTCATAGTATGAGCGATGACGCTATCTTTCGTCCCCGCCTGAGCGTGGTATCCGATGAAGAAAGCGGCGTCGAAGGTTCTGTCTATCCCTTGCATCATGCCCCAAGGCCTAGGACAACCGGATATGAGTTGGGCTTTGGGGTTCAACCCCTCGATAAGGATACTTCGTCCCTCCCCATGGGCATCGTTAACTACGATCTCTGTCGCCCCGCCAACCAACGCCCCCTCGATGGCCGCATTAACCTCTTCGGTCATAAATTTGCGAGCCCGTTCATACTCCTTGTTGCCCATGCGGGTCTGTTCGTCGTTCACTACTCCGGAGATACCCTCCATATCGCAGGAGATATAGACCTTCATGCGTAATGCTCCTTCATTATTTGGAAGAGGAGATCGGCATCTATATTGCCCCCTGAAAGGATAGCTACCACCTTCTTACCTCTGAGATCCACCTTTTCGAAGAGGAGTGCTGCCACGCCTACTGCCCCCGAACCCTCCACCACCAGTTGGCTCTCCAAGAGAGCCAACACCGCTGCCCGGATCTCCTCCTCGGTGACGAGAACTATCTCCTCTACCCGTTCCTTGATCAGTTCGAGGGGCAGTTTCCCGAACCCCCCGGCCAACCCCTCGGCTATAGTAGGGGCTGCCTCGTACCTCTCATAGGGCCGACCATCCCTCAGGGAAAGGTAGCCTGATGGTGAGGCCTCTGACTGGACGCCGATCACCCTTACCTGGGGGTTGATCGTCTTGGCGGCGATAGTCACCCCAGAGATGAGGCCCCCACCGCCTACAGGCACCAGAAGCGCTTCTACCTCCGGTAGGTCGCTCATGGTCTCCAGCCCTAGAGTGCCGTACCCAGCGATAGCCTCCGGATCCTCATATGCGTGGAGGTAAGTAGCCCCCCGCTCTTCGGCGAACTCCCGAGCCAGCAGCTCCGCCTCATCGTAACCTTTCCCCTTCACATAGAGTTTCCCTGCGAGAAAATGAAGCCTCTCCACCTTACCGTGGGGGGTAGTTTCGGGGACGAAGATGGTGGTCTCCAACCCCCCGAAGGCCTGAGCGGCGAAGAGGAGGCCCAGCCCGTGGTTCCCCGAGGAGGCGGTAACTAAACCCTTGGCTCTTTCTGTCTCCGAAAGGCTAGCCACCTTGTTGGTGGCCCCCCGCACTTTGAAGGAGCCGGTCTTCTGCCAGTTCTCCAGTTTCAAATAGAGTTGGCAGCCGGTTTTGCGGCTGAGGAGGGGGAAATATTCTAAAGGTGTCCTCCTTATGAGGTCCCCCAGGTTCCGTTGTGCAGCCAAAAGATCTCTAAAGGAAGGCTTCATCACCTATCCCCCCTTGCTCACTAGCGGGCTTGCCTGGTCTTCACATCACCTATCAGAACGCTGGCCTCGACCCGCGCATATACAGAATTGTCCCTTCTTCCCCGCTCTATGGAACCCCCCAAGTGTACCACAAGAGAAATCTCCTC
>DAOULQ010000066.1:0-7917 GCA_034419095.1 Anaerolineae bacterium
GACTTATCTCCCCAGGCTGGGGCCAACTCCCTCCCCCTACCAGCCCAGCGTGGCTGATGGTGTGATGAGGAGACAGAAATGGCCTCTGAACGATGAGGGGAGTATCTGGTGGCAATAGCCCCCGCACGCTGTAGATCTTGGTCACCTCCAATGCCTCATCTATCGTCATGGTGGGAAGGCCCGCTTCACGTGTTCCTGGCCCCGCACATCGGAGTAATCGATAGGGTATTCAGGTCTCTTGACACTCAAGGCCTCAGGGTCACCCTCATATACCGCTATCTCTTCCGAACCGTTCAGATGACCCACTAACTGGGAGAGGCTTTCTACAGGGATGACCTCTATGCCACCAATGAGGGAGGCCTCAGGAGCATCGGAATGGGGTACGAAGACCCGCTCAAATCCCTCTTCCTTAGCCACGCTCACCATGGGGAGGATGCCATCGGCGTGACGCACACTACCATCTAATGAGAGTTCCCCGATGAAGACAGAAGAAGAGAGGGATGGGACCTGTCCCGAGGCCAAAAGGGTGCCCACGGCGATGGGAAGGTCATAAGCCGGACCCTGCTTGGGGAGGTCAGCAGGAGCCAGGTTCACAGTGAGCCGGCGCATTGGGAAAACGAAACATTCGTTCTTGTACACTGTCGTTGAAAAGCATTACCCGTGAATCTCCCCTGCTTGAGAATCTCCTCCATCTCGTGTCGGGGTTACCCTCAACGCATGTGTGAGTTGAGACTCCCCGCACCTGACACCAGGACCAACCCCAGAGAAGAGGACAACCCCAACAGACCTTCCACTTGTACTCCTTTTCGCCGTCCCCTGCCGCCGAGAAGACGGTAGGGGGCTCTTCAGACACTCCGTTATGTCATCGCTCGATCAGGCCGGCAATGCTCCGGGGGGAAACAGCCTGGATTTTACTTTGAGAAATATTCGATCAACTGGTCGAGCCGGAGGACGCCGTCATAATCGAGGCCTTCTCCCCCTTGCTTCAACTCTCCCTTTTCGCCATCCGGATCGCCGAGAGAGGTGACGACGATATCCGCCTCGCTGAGATCCTCTCTCTCCGTGTAGATGTTCGTCGTCGCCGCCACGTGCATTCCTGCGGCCTTGGCGGCCAGAACGCCGTTTCTTGAGTCTTCGATGACGATACATTCTTCGGGCTTCAAGCCCCACTTCTGCAGGGCGAGGTTGTAGATCTCGGGGTCCGGCTTCTTTTTGCTCACCACATCCCCTGCAAGGACGAAATCGAACTCCATCTCTTTCAGGATATTGTAGGCAATGGCGCGGGCCGTTCTCTCATTAGAGGTGGTACATATCCCTAACGTCAGGCCCGCTTCCATGGCTTCCTTCATCAGCCTCTTAACGCCCGGCCTGAGAGGAAGCTGCCCGCTTTCGATGAGCTCGATGAAGATCGCGGTCTTTCTCTTGTGCATCCTCTTTATGAGCTCATCTTCCTCCTCGGGTTTCACCTCGACACTAAAGCCTTCGGTGTGGAGATAGTGCCGCATCCTCTCCTTACCGCCGGCCACCCGAAGCAGTTCGTGGTATTTTTCCACGTCCCACTGAAAGCCATATCCAAACTCTTTGAAGGTCTGGTTGAAGGCCACCCGATGGCCATCCCTTTCCGTATCGATGATGACCCCATCCTGGTCGAATATCAGCGCCTTAATCTCTGCCATTCTTGTTCCTCCTGAACGGTTTGAAAACTGGTCCCACGCCCCCGGCCTCGACCCGATGACAGAACTGCAGGTTGCCAGGGCCAGGTCCATGGCAGCGGACGACCGGTCGGTTAACTGGAAAAGAACTCTTCGATGACCTGAACGGCCAGCCTATTCTCCTCCTCCGTCCCTATGGTAAGGCGGAAGAAGCCGTCACCTCCATACATCTCAGGCTGGGGCCTGAAGATCAACCCTCTCTTCTCCGCGTACTCCACCATCTCCTTTCCCTTCTTTCCGGCACCCCCGCCGTCGAAGAGGATGTAGTTCCCATGGGAGTGGAATACCGTGAGCCCCGGGACGTCTTTCAGTTGCTCTTCGATGTACCTGACCTCGCGGTTGTTAAACCTCACCCTTTCCTTCAGGGCCTCCGTGTCTTCCAGGGCAGCCAGGGCCGCCCACATCGGTATCGTCCCCACGTTCCAGGGGATGAGCATGGCGGCGATTCGTAGAATCACGTCCTTATCGCCGAGCGCGTATCCGAACCGAAGACCAGCCAACCCATATGCTTTGGAGAGGGTGCGGGTGACGATGACATTCTTGTATTGCTTGATCAGCTTCACCTGGGATCTTTCAAGCCCGGCAAATTCAATATAGGCTTCATCAACGATGAAGGGAGCCCCGGTCTCGGCAATTCTGACAAAGTCCGCTTCGTCCATGAAGTTCCCGGTCGGATTGTTCGGATTGGCGATCACGACGATCTTCGTTTTCGGTGTGATGGCATTGATCACCGCGTCGGCGTCGAACAAGAGCTGCCCGTTTTCTCTATCGTAGACCATCGGCACGGACACAAGTTTGCCGCCCAGAGCAGCACACCGCAATTTGTAGATGCCAAAACACGGCGTGTGCTGAATCACCTCCTCACCGGGCAGGAGGAAGCTTCGGAAGATCATATCGTAGACTTCGCTCGACCCGTTACCAATCATGACGTTCTCGGGGCCGTCCAGCCGATTGATTTCGGCAATCTTCGTCCGGACGATCAGGCCCTGGTCCGGATACCTGTTCGCCATCCTGGCGTATTTGTTGATGGCCTCAAGAACGTTCTCGGAAGGCGGGTTGGGGTTCTCATTCGACATCATCCTGTGGAGATTCGGCTCCCGCCAGGCCAGTTCGATGTGAGGGGAGATATACATCTTTTGCCCTCGGAGCCACGGGACGAAGTAGTCTGCTATCCTTTTCATTTGTGCCTCCCTAATTAGTCACCGTTTGCTGAAGCGCCCTGTCTCCGAATCCTCTCCGGAACGGAGCTTCGGGAACGGCGTTCGCGTCCGCTGAGCGTTCGGTCACCCGGCTTTGCCCGCGGAGCCCAACATGTCAATCCAATACCCGATCTTCTCCCTGATCGCATCCTTCACGGCGATGTCAATTCTCCCCGGGTTGTATTGCTCTCTGTGTTCCTGGATGTAGTTGAACGTGGCGTCAATGAGGGCGTGTTTCAGGTCTGTGGACACGTTGAACTTGGAGCCGCCGGAGGAGATCAACCTCTGCACCGTGGCGGCTGGGAGACCGGTCCCCCCATGAATCACCAGGGGAACCCTCGGCCCCTTCCCGTTGAGCAACTCGTTGATTCTCTTGAGCCGCTCAACGTCAACTTTCGGATCCTTGGTCTTGTAGATCCCGTGGGCCGTTCCGATCGCCGGAGCCAGCAGATCTACACCGGTCCTCGCAACGAACTCCACAGCCTGCTCCGGGTTGCAGAGGGCGGCCTCATCCTCCGCAACCTTGATCTGGTCTTCAACGCCTGAGACCGTTCCCAGTTCTCCCTCTACGGAGATATTCCCCACCCCGTGGCAGCAATCGCAGACCTCTTTAGTCTGCTTCACGTTCTCCTCGAAGACCTCTCTCGAGGCGTCCATCATAATGCTCGTATAGCCCGCATCGGCGCACTGCTTGCAGTAGGCCACATCCCTGCAGTGATCCAGATGCAGGGCGATCGGGATAGGGGCCGATTCGGCCAGGGCCCGATATACAGCCACGAGGACGTGGCAGCCCAGGAACTTGGACGGCGTCACAGAGGTCTGGATAATGAGAGGGGCCTTTTTGTCTACAGCAGCCTCTACCACGGCCTCCATCTGGATAATGTTGGTCACATTGAACGCGCCGACGGCGTATTTCCCCTCTGTGGCTTCTAAGAGGATCTCTTTCGCATTTGCTATGGACATTATATCCTCCCTCCTAGGATGAAACTTATCTGACGACCTGTCACGACGAAGTCCGTGCGAGTGCAGGTTGGCCTCTGGAGGAACACCCGCCGTTTCCGCTTTACAGGCTCTGAGCGACAAGCGCACGCACCCGCCTGACCACGTGTCCTACGGCATTCGAACAGGACCTTATAGGGCGCTGAGGCGCCGAAGCGATCCAGACCGATGACCCGGCCTCCATCGCCAACGTAGCGCGACCAAGCCAGCGCGACGCCAGCTTCGATGGCTAAGCGGGGCACGCCAGCCGGGAGCACGGCCTCCTGGTAGTTGGGGGGTTGGGCGTCGAACAATTCCCAACTGGGCATAGAAACGACGCGAGCAGCGATATCCTTTTCGGCCAGGCGTTTGCGCGCCGCTAGCGCCAGGCCCACCTCAGAGCCGCTGGCGATGAGGATCACGTCCGACGTGTCTCCATCGGCAGCCTCTGCCAGGACGTAGGCTCCACGCGCCAGGTCGTTGCTGGCCGGCACCTTGATCATCACATTTGGCTGTAGCGCACGCAGTTCTTCGGCCTGCCGGATCATCTCGTCCTTCTCCGTGAGGAGGCGGGGGTCCAACTGGCCGGAAAGCCAGCCGAACCGACCCCGCGAGGCCTCAAAGATGGGCAAGTACATCTCGGCGCCCCGCTTCACGACCTCTTTATAAGTCAGCCAGAAAAGCTCTTTCTGGTCGAGGTCAGGATTGGACAGAATCAGAGTGTCTATCCATTCATTCCAGAACTCGGGATCGCTCTGAATGGCCTTCAAGGATAGAGGCGGGTTGGTCGTACAGCCCCGAGTAACACTTTGGGTTGGGTCCTCGGCGTTATACAGCCTTCTGAGCTGTGCTTCCAATACCGGTTTCCGGCTCGGCTCAGCGGCATCCACCATCTTCTGGACCCACGTCTCAAAGACCAGGGGCGACGAATCCCACCAAATCTCCATATCGGGATTAGTCTTGGCTAAACGTTCGACTGGACTTTCAATCATGGTGACGCCCTGCTTTTCCAGTGATAGATCACTCCGTTATAGTTCAGATAACCCTGCCAGGGGCTTACGCCTTGATCCGTTCTCCCAGTGGATCCCACAACCGCTCGCACTCCACCACGGCATTGATCCGCTCGCCCAGAATCTCGATCTCTAGCGCCGTGCCCACCGCCGCGTACTCCATCGGCAGGTAGCCGTAGGCGATGCTCTTACCTACTGAGTAGCCATACCCACCGGACGTCACCCAGCCGACGACACGGTCTTCGTCCCTGGTGCAGATGGGCTCCTTGCCGATAGCGATCGCTGCCGGGTCCTCCAGGGTGAGACAGCACAATTTCTGTCGCAGGCCCTCCTCCTTTTGCTTCAGCAGGGCTTCCCGCCCGATGAAGTCCCCCTTATCCAGCCTTACGGCAAAGCCCAGGCCAGCCTCGAATGGGGTGTAATCTGGGGTGACGTCTGCGCCCCAATAGCGGTAGCCTTTTTCCAGCCGGAGGGAGTCGATCGCCCGATAGCCTGCCGGCACCAGGCCCTCCGGCTGCCCTGCCTCCCACAGCGTGTCCCACAGACGTTGACCGCATTCCATCGGGCAGTGGAGCTCCCAACCGAGCTCGCCCACATAGGTCACCCGGAGGGCGAGCACAGGCACGTACCCGACGGCGATCCTTCTCGCCGTCATGTAGGGGAACCCCTGGTTAGACACATCCTCTTTGGTGACGCGCTCCAGAATCGCGCGAGCCCGCGGCCCCCATAGGCCTAGGCAGGCATAGGAAGAGGTCACGTCCTCCACGATAACCGAACCGCCCTCGGGCATATGCAGCCGGAGCCACGAAAGATCGTGCTCTCCGAATGCGGTACCACTGATGAGGAGGAAGCGGTCGGGCGCGAGACGCGTCACCGTGAGGTCGCACTCGATACCGCCGCGCGGGTTGAGCATCTGGGTATAGATCACGGTTCCAACCGGCCGATCCACATTGTTGGCGCAGATGTGTTGCATGAAGGTCAACGCACCAGGCCCTCGCACCTCGATCTTACTGAAGGACGTTTCGTCAAACAATCCAGCCCGTTCCCGGGTGCTGAGATGCTCAAATCCGATTGCGGGCGACCAATAGCGGGCGGCCCAGCCCTTGAGCTCGTAGCCATGGGTCGCCTTCTCCTCGTGGGGCGTGTACCAGTTCGGACGCTCCCAGCCGGTCTTTTCTCCGAAAAAGGCGCCCAGTTCCTTCTCTCGATGGTAGGCGGGGGAGAGGCGCAACATCCGGGCGGACTCTCGCTCCTCGCGGGGGTAGTGGATGTCGTACTGCCAGGAGGCGGTCTCGAGCGTCCGCGCCAGCACGTAGTCCTGGCTCGCGTAGTTGGAGCCGAAGCGCCGCACGTCCATATGCCATACATCCCACTCTGGCTGCCCCTCGATGATCCACTCCGCCATCACTTTCCCGATGCCACCGGCACCTGCCAGCCCGTGCGCGCAGAACGCGGCGGCCACCCAAAACCCCTTGACGGACGTCGGGCCGAGTAGGAATTCGCTGTCAGGGGTGAAGGCTTCGGGGCCGTTGAGCAGCTCCACAATCCCCGCCGTTTCCAGCGCCGGCACGCGCAGGATGGCGTTCTCCACCAGCGGCGCGAAGCGATCCCAGTCGGGAGCGAGCAACTGATACTTGAAATCGAGCGGGATGCCGTCCAGCCCCCAGGGAACGGGATTCTGTTCGTAGCCACCCATAACCAATCCGCCGACTTCCTCACGGAAGTAGACCAGCAGATCCGGGTCGCGCATACTGGGCATGTTGCGACGAACCCCTTCTATGGGCTCGGTGACCAGGTACTGATGGGCGATTGGGATAACGGGCAGGTTCAGGCCGACCATCCGGCCAATCTCCCCCGCCCACTGGCCGGCGGCGTTTACAACGAACTCGGTCTCGATCGTCCCCTGGTCGGTGATGACCTTGTGAACGCGTCTGTCCCGCAATGTGATACCCGTTACATTCGTGTCGTTGTAGATTTTCGCCCCCCGCGTCTTGGCGCCCACAGCCAACGCCATCGTCAGTCCCGTCGGGTCAACGCGGCCATCGGTTGGTATATAGGCCGCACCGACGACGCCGTCGAGGGTCATCAGCGGGAATAGTTCTTGCGCCTCCCGGGGACTGATCAGTTCCAGCGGCATGCCGAACGAGCGCGAGAGACCCACCAGCCTTTTGAGTGCCTCCAGTCGTTCCGGCGACGAAGCCAGCCGCAGGCTGCCGCTCTGGTACCAGCCGGGGTCGTGGTCGGTCTCATCCTTCAGCCGCCGATAGAGATCGGTGCTGTAGCACATCATCCGGGTGAGGTTGACGTCCGAGCGGAGTTGGCCGACCAGTCCGGCCGAGTGCCAGGTAGAGCCGCTAGTCAGCTCGTGGCGCTCGAGAACGACGACGTCGGACCAGCCCATCTGGGTGAGATGGTAGGCGATGCTGCACCCGCCGACACCCCCGCCAATGATGACGACACGTGCGTGAGAAGGAAGATCCGCCATTCTTGTTACCTCCTTGTATTTCTGTCCTCGGCGAAGGGCTTGGATACTCAATGAAAGGATGGAACTACCCACTGTGCCTGCCGGCAGGCCCGTGATTATTATACTCCAGAAAGGTGAAACTTGCAAATCAACCCAAAACCTGTTGTAATTCGGTGCACAATCGTTCAATTTCCGTCATTAGCCTCTGCGTTCGGAGAAGCCGAACGATGTTATGGTGCTGGCGACCACCGAGGCACGCAGAGGCGTTGTTCGACATCCTTTCCGCTCCGCTCTGGACACCTGCGCGAGCGTACCCCACAGGAGGGGCTGGTTGGGCGGCAACTGAGGCGAGACACGTTTCCTTATCTCTAGGACGGCTTACACGGAGGGGCGCAAACTTGGTGCGATGAGTATACAGTTCATCTCTGCTCAGCGGCAGGAGCGGATACGGCAGTATCTGGAAGTCTACCGGGTTGCCCGCAGTGCCGACCTGTGTGAAATGCTTGGTGTCTCAGAAGCCACGATTCGGCGTGACTTAGAGTGGCTGGAGAGCC
>DAOULQ010000067.1:0-3050 GCA_034419095.1 Anaerolineae bacterium
ATAATCAGCGTGGCCGATCAAGGGGTTGGCATCGCACCTGAGGATTTGAACCGGCTATTTGACAAGTATTTTCGCGTCAAATCACGCTCAGGGCGTCCCGTACCGGGGACTGGGCTAGGGTTGCCCATCGCTCAAACCATTGTGTAAAAGCACGGTGGTCGCATTTGGGCCGAGAGTCAGTTGGGAAGGGGTACCACCCTCTATTTCTCCCTCCCGTTGGAACGGCCAGAGCCAGAGAAAGGAGAGCCAAGCGGTGGCCAAGACCAAAGGCCGGATCTTGATAGTGGATGATGAACCCCGTCTGGTCCGACTAGTCCGCGAGGTGCTAGGAGCGGTCGGCTACGAGGTCCTGGAAGCGGCTGATGGTGAGACAGGGGTAGAAATGGTGGCCTTAGAGCAGCCAGACCTTCTCCTGCTGGATATCCTTCTGCCCCGAGGGATGGACGGGTATGAGGTTTGCAGGCGGGTTAGGGAGTTCTCCGACCTCCCTATCATCATGCTTACGGCAAAGGCTCGAGAGGCGGATATGCTAGAGGGCTTTGACGTGGGGGCGGACGACTATCTAACCAAGCCGTTCAGTGCCAAGGAGTTGATCGCCCGGGTGGGGGCTGTGCTTCGGCGGAGCAAGAGCCCTAAGGAGATCACCATAAAGAAGATAGAATGTGGAGATCTCAAAATCGATTTCGCTCGTCACCAGGTCACAGTGGGAGGCCAGCAAGTTAGGCTCACCCGTACGGAGTATAAACTGTTACGTGAACTGGCGATGAACGCCAACAAGGTGATGCTCCATCAAGATCTCCTCACAGAAGTATGGGGAGCCGAGTATCGAGACGACATCGACTACCTGCGAACCTATATCCGGTACTTGCGGCGCAAGGTCGAAGAGGATCCCTCCCGACCTCGTTATATCCTCACGTCGCCGGGTGTGGGCTACACGCTGGCTTGTCCCGAGTGAGATGTGTGAGCCCCCTCGGTTACAGTTCGTTGGAGCGCTCCCAAACCTTGGTTGGACGTACGAAAATGGAGTTGACGAGGGCTCCGTATCCTCTCCGTCGATGTACTTCATCATCATCTACAACCTTGACATCGAGGGAGAAACACTCAGCGGTAGCCTCAGGGCAGAGCAGGCGTTTTCTCTCCTCCATTAAGACGGTATCCAGACTGGCTACGATCGAGTTCAGGGCTGCGCTCTTTCGCTGAACCCAGGCGAGGAGATTGATACCGAACGACAGCCCAATCGTGTCGTCATCGGTTGCGTACTCCGGTTCGTAGACGTAGACGGCTTTGATCGCATCATCGATCGAGCCCAGGTATTGGGCGATGGCCTTGGCCAGGCCATATCTTACGTATTGGCACGCTGAGCAATCACTTTGAAGGACGCGATCTAGGGCTTTTCCCTTTGTCCCAGTGCGCGTTTTGGCCGCAGAGAAGGCCAAGGCCTCCTCGATCATGTTGGCGACTATGCTGTTATCGAACGACATCTCTCTACCAGTCACCTTCGACCTCCTCTCTATGAGTTGTTTCATGCTGCTCCCACCAAGGTAGTCTTCTCTCGTAGCCAACGAGTTTCAAGCCTGTGATAGCCGCGGTATTGATATCGAGTGCTCTCAAATCTTCCTCCGAGAGTTCTTTGATATCATCGTGTCCTGAAAGCATGGTCAGCATTTTGATCTCCTCAGCGGTAGCCTTGATAAAATTGGTTAACCTCTCCGCAGCCGCCTCAGGGTCAAGACGAGCCCGCAATTCAGGATCTTGAGAGGTAATCCCGTAGGGACAGCGACCCTTGTGACAGGCCATGCAAGCGCGACAACCCATGGCGATCTCAGCAGCGGTTCCAAAGCCCACCCCATCAGCGCCCAAAGCCAGGGCTTTGAAGGCATCTAGGCCCCCGCGTATCCCACCTAGGGCGAATAGTTTGACCTGGCGATGAAGGCCCAGATCCCTCAGGGCTCTAACTGCGGGGGGGATACAAGCGATGGTGGGGATGCCCACCCCCTGGGTTACCACATCCGGCGAGGCCCCCGTGCCTCCGGCCATGCCATCGATCGATATGGCATCTACACCGGCCAAGGCGGCCATACGCACATCCTCATAGGGCCTGCTCGGCCCCAGTTTCATCCAGATGGGCTTCTCATAGTTGGTTACATCCCTGAGGAACTCCACTTGTTTCTTTAGGTCTTCGAAAGTCAAAGCATCGTAATAACGGCAAGGAGAGAGAGCATCGCTCCCCACCGGGATACCTCGCACCTTGGCTATCTCCTCGGTTACCTTGGCGCCCAAAAGGTGGCCGCCCATGCCTGGCTTAGCGCCTTGACCGATTTTGATCTCCACTGCGTCGCCAGCGTTCACGTAATCGGCGGACGCCCCCCAACGACCGGTGGACCATTGGATAACTAGATAGCCCCCTGGCGACCATTTGCGCTTGGTCATCTCTTTGTCCACATACCCTTTGCTGTAATATGGCTCTTCTTCGACAACTCCTCCTTCACCGGTATTGGTGGCGATGCCGGTGCGTGCGGCACAGATAGCCAAGGCTAACTTAGCCTCCCGGGAGAGGGCCCCAAAAGACATGGCCGGGAATATGATGGGTAGCCTCAATCGGATGGGGTTCTTAGCCCTCTCTTCCCCTATCACCACCTCCATCTTGCACTCCTCGCGGTAGTTGTCCTTAGGAGATGGAGAGGCGAGCTGGGAAGGCACAACTACGATGTTATCGAAGTGGGGAAGGGGCCCCATGGTGCCGAAGCCTCGCAATAGGTATTGGCCGGTCAAGGACTTATAATGAATCTCCTCAACCTGGGGGAAGGTCCAGCGGGAACGGGAGAGGTATTCGGGTTCGGCTGGATTGATGCGGATAGCGTTGTAGGGGCAGAACTCTACGCAGAGGCGACAACCTACACAAGCGTTGAAGTTCTGGACCACTACCTCTCCCTCGTCGTCGATGGCGTAGACGTCATAGGGGCAGACCTCAACACAAGTCGCACATTTGCCAGACATACTCGAGTTTATGCAACGATCCTTATGGAGAGTTACGCAGAAGGCACCAACTA
>DAOULQ010000068.1:0-3155 GCA_034419095.1 Anaerolineae bacterium
GAACCCCTTGGCCAGAAGGGCGCTGTAGCCAGCGATGGAATTGTGGGAAACGATGAGATCGGGTTTCAACCGTCGAGCGTAGTTGGTCACCCGCAAGATATTGAGGGGGAAAGCAACCATATATTTGAGCATCTTCCACCGCCCCAAACGGTTCACCCCCTGGATGGGCAACCAATGGGCACACCCGTATCGGTCGATCGCCTCCTCTCGGGAGACGGCTATGGAGGAGGCCACATATACCTCGTGCCCTCTTGCCACAAATGCCTTTATCACGTTCGATATGCGGGGAGTCCCTCCCCCGCTGATGGGCACCAATTTCTCGAAGATGGTAACTAGGACTCGCACTTCTATTCCCCCGTCAGTTGGGCATAGATCTCTTCGAACTTGGTCATTACCTGGCTCCAGTCGTAGGAGGTTCGTACCCGGCGCAAGGCCCCTTCCCCTAACCTCCTCCTCAACTCCTCATCCTCCATCAACCTCAAAACCCCTCTCACGAACTCTTCCCCTAACTCATCGGTTAGGAGGATCTCCTCTCCAGCCACGAAATCTTGCCCTTCAGCCCCCAGCCGTGTGGAAACGATGGGCCTCCCACAAGCCGCCGCCTCCAAGATCTTCACTCGGGTGCCAGAGCCCGAATCAAGAGGTACAAGGACCAGGTCTGAGGCGGAGAGATAATCGGCTAGGTTAGGGATGAACTCCTTCCGGCCATCGACAAAACCGGTAAAAAGAAGGCGTTCATCAGCATAGGGGGTAAGATCTTCATAATTCTGCCCGATGATCAGAAAGACCGCCTCTGGATGACGGGACAACACCGCAGGACGGACCTCCTCAGCGATGTACCGTACCGCTCGTTCATTGGGGATATAATCCAACTTGCCCACGAAGGTGAGAACGAAAACCTGCCCCAGGCCTAACTTCTCTCGCACCAGGGCTGCTCCTTTCCTTCGATGAGCGAAGGCCTCAAGATCTATGCAGTGGGGAATAATGGCGACCTTCTCTGGGGAGATGTCGTATAATTCAACCATAAACCTCTTATCAACCTCTGACAGGGCCACGACCTTGTCAGCTCCACACAAGCCCCACCTCTCCAAATGTCTGATAAGCGAGAGGAAAGGCTGGGCGAGCCCCATCCTTTTGAACTTGAGATACTCCACATTTTCTTGAACCAGGATCACAGGCTTGCCTAACGATCTCTTCAAATAGTAAGCGGTGGGCGCTGTCCAGAGAAGTTCAGCCTGGATGATATCTGGCTGGAAAGAAGCCGCGATCTCCCTCGCCGCTTTTAAGTAGAAGGGGTTAACGAGGAGTCCCTTATAGCCCAGCCGATCGAGAGGGCTCTCCCTTGCGTAGCGGATGGAGAGGTGGGGATGGACGAGATCCATCGGCCCTCGCTGCGAATAGAGTCGACAGAGAAGGGCTTCGATGCGGTGGCCCTGGGCCAGGTGCTTGATGGTATAATAGATGGCTGTGCTTGAGCCGTGAACGGGGGGGAAGATATCGCAGGGCGAGAGCAAAAGGATCCTGTACATCTTCACCTACATGACTAAGGATTTGGAGGCTAACTCCTCCTCCACCTTCTGGAACCTATCGATCGCCTCCTCCGGACTCACCCAAGCGATGAGATCCGAGATCCCCTCCTCGAACTTCATCCGGGGCTGAAAGCCCAACCCCTTTTGGATCTTGGTGATGTCGGCATAGCAATGACGAACATCCCCTCGCCGATATCGCCCCACCACTTGGGGCTTTAAGCCCCCTTCCCCCAGTTTCTCGATGAGGATGCGCGCCACCTCCAGGACGGTTAAAGGCCTTCCCGTTCCCACATTGAAAACCTCAAAATCACCCTTTTCCATGGCCAGAAGGGTTGCCTCTACGATGTCTTTTACATGGATGAAATCCCGACTCTGGAGCCCATCCTCATAGACAACCGGGGGACGACTGTTTAGGATCCGCGCTGAGAAGATAGCCGCCACGCCGGTATAGGGGTTAGAAAGGGCTTGTCGGGGCCCATAGACGTTAAAGTACCGGAGGGCTACGGTGGGAATCCCATAAGCCCGGCCAAAACAGAGGAACGACTCCTCCTGACTCCGCTTGGTGATAGCGTAGATAGAAGAGGGGTAAAGGGGTTTATCTTCATCAGTGGCCTCCGGTTTCGCTTCCCCTCCGCACTGGGGACATCTCATCTCCCATCGCCGCTCCTTAAGTTGTGCATCGGGGCGCAGTTTGGGGTAGATGACCCCGCAATCGGGGCAAAGGTACTTGCCCTCCCCATAGATAGACATGGAGGAGGCCACCACGAGCCTTTCCACCCCATGCTTCTCGTTGGCTAAGATATCCAGGAGGTTGGCACTTCCCAAGGTGTTGGTCTCTACATATCGCCGGATCTCGTACATCGACTGCCCCACACCCACAGCAGACGCGTGATGAAAGACGACCTCCACCCCCTTTAAGGCTCTGGATAACGCCTCTCTATCCCGGACATCACCCTTTATGAACTCCGCCTCTCGGTTGAGGTAATCGGGCACCCGCCCTTCTCCATGAACCTGGGGCTCCAGGTTATCGAAGACCCGAACCTCATACCCCCTCTCTAGAAGGGCGTCTACCAAGTGCGAGCCTATGAACCCCGCTCCCCCTGTGACCAATACGCTCTTACCCGGCATTTCCGTCTTCCCCTGCTATAGAATTCCACCTTCTCACCTGGCCTCCCTCCATCAGGCCTCGGCCCAGCGGGAGCGGTGAACACTCTTCAGTGGTTTTTATTATGCTATCACATCTGCACTACTCTGGCAACCAGCCAAGGATCACCTTGTCCTCACCACCCTCAACTTCCAATCGCCGACCCGTTTCCAGATCATAAAGCCCCACTTCAATGATGATCTCCCCTAAATCTTCCCCCGCTTCGAAGGGGATGTAGTGGATGTCCCTCAGCACCTGCCCCGTTCTCCAGCCGCTAGTAGGCCGCCAACCGTTCGCCGGCATGCTGTCGTGCCCCCCTACCAACCTCCCTTCGCCATCTAAAAGGTGAGTGAAAACCGTGTAGTCCTCCTCAACGGGGGCTAGCGCTTCCCACCAGAGAGTAAGTCGCACCCTTCCCCCCTTGTCACCAAGCCTCAGCGGGAGTACCTCTTCTGAGAAAGCGCCTTCGCTGTCTTCGACCG
>DAOULQ010000069.1:0-6198 GCA_034419095.1 Anaerolineae bacterium
GGCGCTCCAGGAACTCCTGGTCGGTGAAAGGAGGGGATATCTCCAACCCTTTGGAGTTGCCGATGGCCTCAAAGACCGCCTGAGAGGCCTCCTGCCATATCTCTGCCGAGAGGCCAAGGCTAGAGGGACTTCGACGCAGCCCTCTCATTAACCCTCCCACCATTCCGGTTAGCCCCCCTTTCTCTCGATGGCCTTCGATGGCCACCTCCAAGAGCGAAAGCAAGATGTCTTCCTCCCTCCCATCGGGTATCCTCCCCACCGCCCTCTGGGGGAGGAAGTTGTCGTCGCGTGAGGCGTAGGGGTTATCGCTCCACACCTCCAACTCCCCATCGTCAGCCGGGTTAGGTAAGCGGCAGAAGGGTATGATATCATCGCCCCCCACAAGGAGTAGGAACTTCGCTTCCCTCCCTTGGGCTTGCAACTTCTCGTCGATCTCATCGATGAGGGCTTTGATGGCCCAGGGATCGGCAGGGTCCACGGGCTCCAAACCATCAAGGGTACCACCTTCATCCACATAGACCCTCTTGACCCGAAGGCCCTTAGTTGCCCTCTCCAACTCCGATAATCTCCCTTCGATACGCATAAAGCCATGGGACCCATACTTCTCCACCAGTCTCAACTTGCTAGTGACTATGAGCTCCATGGGCCTAAGCGAGGGGGTATCCTTCCTCAACGAGGGAGTCACTATCGTCTCGTTTTCTTCTATGCTCTCTCCTGGAGTCTCTTCTGATTCCTCCTCGTCAATAGGCAGTTGGTGGGGCCACTCCTCAGTGGCCAAGAGGTCGACAACTTCTACCGGCTCCTCTCCTTCGGCGACCGCTTGATCGGGCCACCCCTCAAAAGGCGCCACAACCGCTTGGGGCTCGGCCCCTTCCTCGATATCAGTTGGCTCTGTCTCTTCTTCAGCCAGGAGGCCGGCTGGAACCCCTTTCTCTTCGACATCTATATCCTCCTCACGATACCCCTGCAAAAGAACCTGAAGTTCCTCAGGGCCAGGAGGCAAACTCTCTGGGGGAGGGATCTCCACATCCATCTCCAGGAAATCCGAGTGGAGGGCTCCGAAGAGCTCTCTCGCCACTTTCATGCTGGGATCCAGTGTCTGGGCCTCATGGAGCAAAGAGGCGCCTTCCACGTCGCTCCCCTCCCGAAGGAGGATATCGGCCAGCATCAACTTGACCCGGAGACAGGAGGGGTGGCGTTCCCCTAAACCAGCCAGGATCCGCTTCGCTTCGCTCCAACGCGCACCCCTCCACAAAGCCTCGGCTAGAACCAACGTATGTCTCAGCCCCCCTTCCCCACCGGGAAGAGGACCGCTCTCCGTTGTGGCTCCCCTGGCCCTGGCCGGCAAAAGGGTTAGGAACCGCAGTCCCCGCAAAGCCTCATAATTCGCCGGATCGACAGCCAGGACAACCTCATATTGTCGGCGCGCCTCCTCCAGTTCCCCTTTCTCGGCCAAAAGGTTACCCAAGAGGAGCCATGCCTCCAGATAGTGGGGGAGATGAGCAAGGAGATGGCGTAAGAGAGCGATAGCATAACGGCTGTTCCCCAAAGTGAGGCTGAGCCTGGCGATGTTCATCAGTTCTCTGGCTTTCATAACCCCTCTCTTCACGCAGTCTGCAGGGCTCCATTTACCCAGGCCAGAGCGCTGGTAGCCGCCAACTGCTTATAGGCAGCGGCGTTGTTAGACTGGAGCCGCACCGCCTCTCGGAACATCGATACCGCCTCTGGGTACTGCTTCACTTGCTTGTACAAAAGTCCTGCATTGTAGAAATACTCCCCGTTTTGAGGATCGGCCTGAGTAGCCCGCAGGTACTCCTCCAAAGCCTGGTCATACTCCCCCTGCTCCTCATAGAGCCTACCTAACTCGTTGTGAGCCACGCCACTGGTGGGCCGCAACTCGATCATCTTCCTGAAGTGGGCCATCGCCTTTTCTCCATGTCCCAACTCACGGCATAGGTTCCCGATCTTTTTATGATAGATCGTCTCTTCGGGGGCCGCCTCGATGGCCCGATGATAGGCTTGGAGCGCCTCATCATATCGGTTCTGCGCCTTGTAGATCTCGGCCATGGCGTCATAGGCGGGCGAGAACTCTGGCGAGAGTTCCACAGCCTTCCTAAGTTCCTCTATCGCTTCGTGATACTGTCCCAGTTTTCCTCGAATCACACCCACCCGGTACCGGTAGTTGGCGTTCTGGGGCATGACCTCCATAGCCCGCTTATAGTTCTCCATCGCCTCGGTGAGCCTGTCAGAGTTCTCATAGAGCCTTCCCAGGTGCTCGTAGGCCGGGGCATAGGCTCCGCCTAATCTCAGAGCCTCTTGGAAACTGGCGATGGCTTCCCGCCTGTGACCTCGCTTCTCCTGGACTGCCCCCAGGTTTATCCAGTGCATAGGCTCCTGAGGGTCCAGTTCCAGAACCCGCCGGTTGGCTTCTTCTGCCTCCCCGTACCGTTTTTGCCGCTCATAAGCGTAACCCAATTCCGCATACAAGCGACCGTTCCCCGGCTGTAACTGAATAGCCCTCTTCAGGTGCTCCAAGACCTTATCGTATCTCCTCATCTGGCGGTAGGCTGAAGCGGCATGGCGGTGGAATTCCGCCCTCTGGGGCGCCAAATCCACAGCCTTGAGATAGTGCTCCAGGGCCGATTGGAACCTTCCATCGATCTCGTAAAGTTCGCCCAAGGCGTCCCGCCATTCTGCCATCTCAGGGGCCATCTCCACCGCCCTCTCCAAAGCGGATATGGCTTGAGGGTAGTTTTGCATCCTCTTATGAGCCACGCCTAGAGCGTGAAGATAGAGGCCCTCCTGAGGAGCCAATTCCCTGGCCTCCTCGAAGGCCAAAAGCGCTTTATCCCACCGACCCATCTTCTCATAAGTCCGTCCCAGCTCATATTGGGTGTTCGCTTCTTGAGGAGCCAGAGCCTGAGCGGTTTGGAGTTCTCTCAAAGCCTCTTCATCTCTCCCCATCTCCCGATAGGCAACCCCCAAACGGCGACGGTGAGCGGCGCTCCGAGGCTGCAACTCCAACGCCTTCTGGCACTCTTTTGTAGCGTTAGTGTGTTCCCCTTTCAGGGCATAGACGATCCCCAACTCGCCGTGAGCAGCCGCGAAGTCGGGCTGGAGAGCCAGCGCCTCCTGGAAAGCAAAGGCGGCTTTAGCGTACCAACCTAACTTCCGGGCTACGGTTCCTACCTGAAACCAATGTTCAGGGCTGCGGGTCACTCCCGCTACTTCCTCATATTTCGAGTAGGCATCTTCTAGCCTTCCACTGGCCTCGTATACCTGCCCCAAGTAGAAGGAGAGATCGAGATCCTGGGGGTCGAGGGCTAAAGCCCGCTCCAAAGCGGAAGAGGCCTCTTGAGGACGCCCTGCCTCCATAAGCGCCTTCCCCAGGCTACGCTGATATATCGACTTTTTAGGGGCGATGGTCGCCGCCCGCTGATAGGCCGCCGCAGCCTCCTCATAGCATCTCTTCTTCCCTTGTACCATGCCCAATAGATACCAGCCTTCGGCCTCCCCAGGGTCGAGAGCACTTGCCTTCCGGAGAGCCGTTAGAGCCTCATCCCAGCGGCTCAAAGGAACGAGGACACCTCCCAGGGAACGGTGGTAGGCTGCTTGGTTCGGCTTCAGAGTAGCCGCCTTCTCATAGTGAGTCGCGGCCTCCTGATACCGCTTCTGTTCCCCATAGATCTCCCCCAGTTGATAGTGGGCCTCCGCCCCCTGAGGGTCGAGAGAGACCGCCTTCTTCAAAGTCGCAAGGGCTTCATCCTCCCGCCCCAACTCTCGGAAGAGGACAACCAAGGGAAGGTAATAAGTCGACCGCTTGGGAGCCAGGGTAACCGCCTTCTGGTAAGAGGTTAACGCTTCTTCCAGGTGGCCTTGTTGCTGATATAGGGCCCCCAAGGCGTGGTGAGTCTGGGCATCCTGGGGGTCGAGGGTTATCGCTCTCCCCAACGCCTCCTTAGCCTCCTGGTACCTCTTCATCCCCAGGAGGAGAAGCCCCCGTTGACGGTGACACTGGGGATCCCGGGGGGCCAAACTCACCGCCTTCTCAGCCTCCTCCAGAGCCTCCTGGCTTCGCCCTTCCAGTTCGAGGATCTTGGCCAGGTTGAGATAGGCCTTTGGATCATCAGGTCTCAGGGCCACCGCCTTTTCCAAGCAAGCCCGGGCCCGATCTTTCTTACCCAGTCGGCTCAAAATCTGCCCCAGGCGGCCATAATGTTCCGGCTCGGCCTCGGCTATTCGCTCATGCTGTTCCAAAGCCTCCTCATCCCAACCTCGCAGGTCGAAGAGATGTGCCAACTCTCCGCGCAGCCAGGAGTCATCTGGAGCCACGCTGACCGCCTCTTCCAAGGCAGCGATAGCCTCATCCTGACGACCTGCCTCCCAGAGCGCCCGTCCCCACCATTGATGGTACCGAGATTCATAAGGTGCCAACGCCACAGCCTCTCGATATCGGGACAACGCCTTCTCCTTCTCCCCCTGCTCCTTGTAGAGGCTCGCCAACTGGTAGTGCAACTCCGCCTCCTGGGGGGCCTGGGCCACAGCCTTCTCCAGAGCAGCCCTGGCACCGGCCAGATCGTTCTGGTTTCGCAAAACGAGACCTAGGCTGGAGTGGAAAGTGGCATTCTCCGGGGAGAGGGCTACCGCCTGGCGGTAGAGGCGAACCGCCTCCTCCATATCCCCCTTGGCCTCGCATATTACCCCTAGTTGATGATAGGCCTGGCCATCGGAGTCCAACGCTTTCTCCAACTCTCGTTGGGCTCTTTCTATCTGCCCCCAGCGGTAGAGGAGGACGCCTTTAAGGCGATGATAGCGAGGAACCTCTGGCTCCAATCGGATGGCAGCCTCGTATTCCTGCTCCGCTTCTTCTACCTTCCCTTGGAGTTCGTAGATCTGGCCCCTCTCGGCGTGCAGTTCACCGGAGTCATAACCCTGGGCCAAAAGGTCATCCAGTTCCTCTAAGGCTCGCTCGCACTCTCCCAACCTCCGGTAAACAGAGGCGGCCCTCACTCGCAACCCCAACTCTCGGGGAGCGAGATCCAAGGCTCGACGGTACTCGCCTAACGCCTCGTCATACCGCTCATCGCTTTCGGCCAGGGCTCCCAGCCGGGCGTAAAGGGTAGCATCCGAAGGATCGAGTTCCATGGCCCTTAGGATCTCGCTTTTGGCTTCATTGAGCCGCCCCAACCTTTGGGCTACTCCAGCCAGTCGGCGGCGATAATCCGCTTCCTGGGGAGCAAGGCGAATCGCTCGTCGGTACTCCCCTATCGCCTCCTCGTACCTGCCTTGCTCTTCAAGTACCCTGGCCAACTGGCTATGAGTCTCCGCCTGCCGCGGCGCGAGGTGGATAGCCTCCTTCAACTCCTCCTCCGCCTCGCACAGCCGACCGAAACGGAGGAATAGCCTCCCGGCATGGAGCCGATAGGTGGCTTCCCGGGGCGCGAGATCTATCGCCTTTCTGTAGGCGGCTAGGGCCTTCTCCCTATCTCCCAGACTCTCATAAGCGGACCCTAGCCGATCATGAGCCAGAGGGGAACGAGGGTTCAGTTGAGTCGCCCCTTGCAACTCCTTGACACTTCGTTCCTCTTCGCCCAGCCTATGATAGGCAGCACCCAGCGAGGAGAGGTATTCAGCCTCCCCTGGAGCCAGATCCCGAGCCTTGGCATACTCCTCCAGGGCTTTCTCGTACCCCCCTTGCTCTTCGTAGATGCGGGCCAACTCATAGTGCGTCGAGGCTCGATCTGGCGCTATAGCCAAAGCCTTCTCTATCTCCCCGATCGCCTGCGCATACCGCTTTCCTCGCCGATGGATACGGGCTCCCATCTCAAGATAGTTGGGTTCCCGGGGAGCCAACTCCTGGGCTTTTTGACACTCCGCTAGAGCCTCCTCATAGTGGCCTTGACGGGAGAGGAGTTCCGCCAGCTCGCTATGCCACTTCGCTTCCTGGGGAAGGAGTTCAGTCGCCTTCCTAAGATAAGTTAAAGCCTCCCCTCGCCCCAGGCGAGCGGCTAGGGACCCCAAAGAGTGATAGTACTCTGCTTGTGGGTCGAGTCGGGTCGCCTGCTGGTACTCATCGGCCGCCTCTTCCCACTGTCCCAGACTCTCCAACATGTTGCCCAACTCGTGATGCCAATCGGCCCTCTGAGGAGAGATAGCCAAGGCCTCTCTCAGGCTCTCCAACGCCGCTTCCTTCCTCCC
>DAOULQ010000070.1:0-11157 GCA_034419095.1 Anaerolineae bacterium
TGTCCCGGATCTCGATGCTAGATTGGGACCTGGAGAAGAAGAGCGAGGGCCTACCCTGCCCCACTCACAAGGCTTTCTCCCGTCAACAGCAGGATGCACCTCTTGACTAAACCAATATAGCATGCTCACTTTGGTGAAGCAGCACAGATCCGACCGCGGAAGCCGATAAGATGGTGACAAGTTTCAAGACACGCAACGAATCTGGTGAATCTGCTGTATTCTCGCGCCGCATATTGATACTCCTCATAGCTCTCTATGTCCTTGAAGGACTCTATTTCGTTGCCTATGGCAATCTTAATCAGGACGAAGGTTTCTATTTGTATGCAAGCAAGCTGGTATATGAAGGCCAGCTTCCTTATGTCGATTTTGCCTACTTTCAAACGCCGCTTCTTCCCTATGTCTACGGAATCCCGCAATTCGTCTTTGGATCCAGCATCCTGGTCGGGAGACTGACCTCGTTCATGCTTGGTCTCGGTGTCTTATATTTCTCTGCCAAGTTAGCGAAGAAGATCGCAGGAACAATGGCAGCTGGTATAGTCCTCCTGATATTCTGCTCGGTAGCATTTCTCGTCTACCGTCTTAGTAGCATCAGGACGGAACCATTGACTTCATTTCTGGCTGTGTTTGCACTGTATTCGCTCCTCGCTTGGCCTGCAAGTCTATTGGGAGCCATTCTTTCTGTTTCATCCATGTTATGGGCTTCGGCCGTCCGAGTATCCAACTTTCCATCCTTCCTCCTTATCCTTGGAATCGTGCTCTATCGAAACTCTCGTAGCGGGGCCCGGATCGCCACGATCTTGTTGACCGTTCTCGCGCAGGGCAGTATTCTATTTGGTCTGCCATTATGCCTAGCGCGAGACCGCATGCTATTCAATGTTATCCTTGCCCAATTGGGAAGAGGATCCCGCCTAGTCTCAGAATCCCTCCCATATAGCCCTCGGTACATCATCTCAAATCTCGTAGACAGCATGGCTATCATCCAGCCCTTTATGTTCATCATCGCCCTCTTCACCCTTGGGACGTTGACAGTTGTGCGTTTCGCATGGCGAGGCCAGACGTCTCGTGTTGCTCCTGTGCACAGACCGAGTGCAACAATTGGGATCGTAGCACTTGCTGTATATCTGCCGAACCTAGTGCCCCCGATGTGGCATCTCGAATACTTCGTGCCTGCTTTCAGCATGCTTGCTATCCTAATCGGCGTGGGCCTGCAAAGAGTCCATGACTCGATGAGTGACAACCTGGGCAAACAATTCGTTATATCGTTTGTGCTTGCGCTCTTTGCTACCCAGTTTCTCATATCCGCCACCCTGGCACCGAGATACTACACGAGCATCGATTCCCCTGATCTGAAGGCCCTAAGTGAGGTGGCGGATTATACTAGGGGTGCCGTTCCGGAGGATATGGAACTGGTGACGTTTTCCACTTACGTTGCCGTTGAAGCGAACAGGAGAGTAGCGCACAACCTGGAAATGGGCATCTTTTCCTTCCATCCTCAACTCTCTGACACTGAGGCAACCCGATACTCGGTAGTCAATCGAAATCTATTCCGCCGCGCAGTTCTATCGCCCAAGAGTGGCGCGGTCCTGCTTACTGATTGGGGCCTGCGGATGCTGACCAGTCCACTGTGGGATCCTCAACTTGATGAGGGCTTGAGCCAAGATCAGTTGACCGAGCTCTTGCCGGAATTGCGCGGCCATTATACGCTGACGCGAGTAGTGCCTGATTTTGGGATGTGGGAGGATCATCTATACATCCTCCTCAGAACGGATATGTGAGTGGGATCTCCGCCTTGGGGGATGACAAACGACGCCCGGATCCTCGGCGTGGTAGCGGGGTTGTACGGGGGAAAAGGAATAGGTGTGGCGGTGGGGGTGTGACTGGTGATCGCAACTCAGATCATGAAGGAGCAAGCGGTCTTTTTGTGCGTGCCAGCGGAAGATATCCTTGTAGAGGAACGATCCACGACTACGAAAGAAAACGCAGAATTCACCAAAGATCTCATCGTAGCCGAGGGCTTCGGATCGGCTATACTCGTCACCTCCCCCTACCATAGCTGAAGGGCAAGCAGGGTTTTTCATCGGGTCTTTGACCAGGAGATGGAGGTCATAAGCCTCCCTGCGCCTAACAGCCGTTTCAGTGTAGACAAGTGATGGAGGAGAGATACGGATACGAGACAAGTGGTCAGCGGGTACCTCAAGATGATCTGGCCGGAGTGAGAGGACTGTGGGACAGTGCGCGAGACCTTGGTGATCATCCCCGCCTATAATGAGGAAAACAGCATCGGCGAGATCATTGCCCGGACAAGAGAGAGCGCTCCCCTTGCCGATATAGTAGTCATCAACGATGGCTCGACTGATGCCACCTCCATCGTAGCGCAAGGGGCAGGCGTCTATGTCATAGATCTGCCCCACAACCTGGGCATCGGCGGGGCGGTGCAAACGGGCTATATCTTTGCCCAAGAGATGGGGTATGAGATCGCCGTCCAGGTCGACGCCGATGGACAACATGATCCCGCTGAGATACCTAAGCTCATTTCCCCGCTTCTGAAGGGAAAGGCGGACATGGTAGTAGGTTCGAGATATGCTGAAGATAGAGGCTACGAAGTCTCCCCTGCTCGAAGACTGGGGGCGTTCGTATTAGCTTCTGTCATCTCTCTCATCGTCCGTCAAAAAGTCACCGATCCCACGTCGGGCTTTCGGGCCGTCAATAGAGACCTGATAGGATTTTGCGCTATCGAGTATCCTCATGATTATCCTGAACCTGAGACTCTGGTCCTTTTCCACCGCGCAGGGTTTGTTGTACAGGAAATACCTGTTTCCATGAGTCAAAGATGGGCGGGAAAATCGTCCATCACCCCCCTCGGCCAATTCTATTACCTAAGCAAGGTGCTATTGGCCATATTGATCGGCCTGCTTAGAAAGCCGCCTCGGCGGAGGAGAGCAGAAGGTGCCTGAAAGGGTTACGATTGCTGCTATTTTGAGTTCGGCTGGTTTGTTGCTCCTAGTGATAGAGCTGGTGAGAAGGAAGAGACTAAAGGAAGAGTATTCTTTGTTATGGCTCCTGACCAGCGTTGCTCTCTTTATTCTTTCCTTTTGGCGAGGCCTGTTGGACGTGCTAGCCAAACTGCTAGGGATTTTCTACCCCCCTACAGCGCTCTTCGTCGTTGGTTTCGGTTTCATGCTCTTGATTTTGCTACATTTTTCGACGGTCATCTCTAGGCTATCGACGGAGAACAAAGTGCTGACACAGCGGTTGGGTATCCTGAGTTGGCGGGTGAAGCAACTGGAGAGAAGTTTGCTTAAAGCGATTGGCGCGGCAACTCCTGGTGGGATCGGAAAGCCGAAACTCGAAGAGGAAACAGAAGAAGATGAACAAGCTTTCGATTCTGATGGCGAACTTCTTCAAGAGAGTAACCTCGGTCAGCAAGATGACTGAAAAGGTCCTTGGCGCCAGGAACTCTAACGCTCTCAGATGGGGATCTGGCCTCGCTTTTATCCTGTGGGCCTGTTTCGTGCTGGTGAAATTCGTCGAGACGATCCATAGCCAAGCTGCCCCCTGGACTCGGGAGTGGATCTACCTCAAGTGGCCTTACTGGCTGGGAGCAGTTGCCCTTGTAGCTGCAACGTTGATAGTTTTAAGCCTGGCCGTGATCTTGATAACTCGGCTTTCTCCTCAGCGGCATAACGGGATAGTCACGGGTCTCGTCATTGCGATCAGCGCAACGGTCATGTTAGTTGTTTGGTTAGGGCTATGGCGAACAGAAGTTCCTGCTCCACTGATTCGAGCGTCTCCTCCAGATGCCATGATACTCCTTGCCATCATGGGCTTATTGACCTTGGGCATCCCCATTTTCCTCATGGTGTGGAAGGTAGTTCGCACTGACGACCCGTTATGGTCAGGCCAGGTCATCGTTGGCACGGTGGCCTTTCTCTTCGCAGTCATCACTTTTCTCGCCCGTGCTTGGTCGGAGGTTCTGACTCTATTCTGGATGATAACGGTCGCCTGGATAATTGGCCGCTACTTGCTAGTACGGCTGATGGGGCTTCAGGGCCTTACCCATTTGGAAGAGTTTCTCTTCGCCGTTGGTTTGGGGTTTGGCGTCTTAAGCCTGGGGATGTTCTTCCTCGGAACCCTAGGGCTTTGGCACCCCTGGCTTATCTACTTACTCTTTGGCTTGCTCACCGTCGCCGGCCGGCATCAATTGCTCTATGGCGCCAAGGCTCTAAGCCAAGCCTGGGCGCAAGCCGGTGAATCAGTGAGATGCAGAGCGGTTCCCTCTATCTTGGGCTCGGTCATGGTCTTGATAGCCATGGTTAATTTTGTCGCCGCACTGGCTCCCGAACTCCAGTCAGATGCGCTGGGCCTCCACCTAGCGTTGCCCGTGATATACGCCAGAACCCACCGCTTAAGCCCGGTGCCGTGGCTGGCCCCGTCCTACTGGCCGATGTTGAATGGAGAAATGCTATACACCCTAGCCACCCTCCTTCTCTCTCCGGGCGTGGCCAAGCTCCTGCATTATGCCTTTGGTCTATTGGATGTTGCGCTTCTCTTCTGCCTGGGACGCCGTCTGGGGGGAACCAGAGTAGGTTTTTGGGCCTCTTTCATCTTCTATTCCTTCGGTATCGTTTGGGTGGAATCCGGGACCGCTTATATTGACCTAGCACTCGTTTTCTACACCGTCTTGATGATCTTTGCACTGCTGCTGTGGACGGAATTATCCCAACGCTGGTGGCTGGTCATTGCCGGCGTGCTAGGCGGGGTGGGCACGGGAGTGAAGCTTCTGGCAGGATTCGCTTTTGTCCCGGCCACTCTCATTGTGGTCATCGATCATCTGACTAAAAGGCCCAGGCGTCTCCGGACCCTCATCGTTGACGGCGCCTGCCTGGCTGCTGTGGGATTCACCGGTATCGCAACGTGGTTTGTGTACACAAAGGTTAACGGTGGACCGTTTTCGCTATTCCCCTCCCTTGCCCGCCTATTCAGGTTAGCCATACAGGTGGAGAAAGTGCCTATTATGGCGGAGAGCGGGTATTTCGGGGTAGGATACGATCCGTGGACTATGGTGAAACTTCCCTGGACATTGACCTTTTATCCGGAGAAGTTTGGTGAGGTGGGAAGCTATGGTATGACCCTGCTGGTCTTGGGTATTTCGCTTATCCTCCGACCACGGATCAGAGGTCGAGAGGGCTACCTCCTCCTCTCCTGCGTTGTGCTCAGCTATTTGTGGGCGGTGACTGGTCAGAACATCCGTTACGGGATGGCTACCGCGGCGCTGTGGGCAGTTGCGGTCTCTAACGGTTTTGTGCGCTTGATGGATTGGCTGGGCCGAGGAAAAGTGCGCATCTTCGGAGAGTGGTTATTTGTAGCCGTGGGTCTGGGGAGCGTCATATTTGGCTTGAACAGCTGGTACTACAGTGGGACTTCCGGGGCAGGGTTCCCCTATAAAGTGGTCTTCGGTTGGGAGCCAGTCGACACTTACCTCTCAACACGTTACCGTATCTACGACAGCATCCTCTTCCTGAACCGCACTTACGGCGCAACCGCCAATGTTCTAGCCCCGCTTTGCCGAGATGGCTTCTATGCCCAGTTTCCCCTTCATAGTGAGGTAACGGATGCTTCTGCAACCCTTCCGTCTATTGAAGCCGTTTATGAGGCTACATCTCCCTACGAACTCCGCAGATCCCTTATCCGAGGCGGCTTTACCCACTTTGTCGTAAATGACAGCAAAGTACTGCCTGAGTATCCCGATTTTGCCCAGCGGCAAAATTCATGGATGGATCACTCTTTGCTAGACAGGGCTCTGGTGCTTGAGTACGCCTCTCGTGGTGTGTATGTTTATAGGGTTCCCCGAACGGATCTAGCGAGCACTCTGCCGCTGACGAATTCAGACAATCTTCTGCAAGATCCCGGATTCGAAACATCTTGGGAGACGTCGCCATGGGTATCAGTAGGCTCACCCTCTACTGACCAATCAGGCACCAACTCCCGCACTGGGCAGGGAGCCGTCTTAGTGGATAAAGACAACCGGTTGTTTCAACAACTTCCCACTCATGCTGGGAGGTTGTACCAACTCTCTTTTTATGCTAGGCAAGCCGATGATGATGCCAGGGGCAGACTAGGGATAAGTTGGCGAGATGGGAACGAAAAACCGATCAGATACGGCTATATACCTTATTATGCGGAAAGAGGCTATCAACTATATGAACTGGCTGAAGTAGCCCCACCAGGAGCACGTTACGCGGTTGTATACCTCATTGGCCTGAAGGGCCGTATATGGGTGGATGACGTCTCTTTTGTAGAACTAGGAGTTGGCCCCGGAAGAAAGAGCTTCCCCTCCAGATTAGCCGAAGGGTTTGAAGAACTGCCTGCCATCAAGAAAGGTTGGGATCTCAATCTGAAAGAGAGTACTGTTGCCCTGAATAGCGACCTGGCCTTTGTTGCAGAGGGGTTGCATAGTCTGAAGAGGGTTGTGACCACGAACGCGCAAGATGGTGTTCACTACGCAGGAACCGGTGTACCAATCCAAGCCCCTCGCTTTTCCTTCGACATGTGGCTGGCCAGACCGATGATCGTCAGACGAATCTTCGTCTACATGTACGACGAGGATGGCAATTTTTGCGCCAAGTGGGTAAGGGATCTGTCCAAGAGACCCATCGGCCCCGAGAAGAACTCCTTCATTTTCGAATATGGCATATCACAGGATGGGTTTGACTTCGTGGGTGGCAGCGGTGATATCCCATCGAGCCTTCACGTTATTGTAGAGATAGCAGGCCAGGAAGAAACCTTGGAGTTCTACATTGACAATTTGCGGGTGGACATAGAATGAGGTGTGAGGCCATCGCTACCGTCAGCAGTTCTATGCCCTCATCTCCCGATGCCAGACATCTGTTCCAGACTGTGAACGTTCTCACGGGAGGAGGGGTAAGATGAGATCCCATTTGGGCTTGTTGGCCAGGTTTAGGGGTAACGCGGACGAGCACTGGCCCAGGCTGATTGGCAAGAGGAGACGCGGCGCAAACAAGTTAGGCAAGGTCTTAGGTGAGTTAGCGCCAATAATAGTATTGGTGGGTCTATGCATCTTCTTCTTTGGCAACGTTCTCTTTACTAATGAATATTTCTTCCCCTGGGACATGGTAGCGGCGAAGTATCCTCTTCAGCACTTCGTCAGCGATGCGTTGCATTCGAGGGCACTTCCTCTGTGGGATCCCTTTGTCTTGGCTGGATATCCGATCGTGGGAGCTCCTCAAGCCTCTATCTTCTATCCGTTTTCCGTGCTAGCCTATCTTCTTCCGGGATCTTTCCCTCTGGGGCTGAAAACCGTCGAATTAGTTGAGGTGCTTCATATCGGCGCGGCAGGGGTATTCACATATATTCTGGCTAGAGCGTTAAACGTGCGCCGCAGTGGGGCTTTCCTTGGGGGGTTGGTCTTCATGCTGTCTGGATTCTTCCCCATGCATGTTGAGCACGAAAACTGGGTCAAGAGCGCGGCCTGGACCCCCTTACTACTCTTACTGACTATGCAGGCGTTGAAGAAACGGAGCTTGGCTTATGCTTCAGCAGCCGGGGTGATATTTGGCATCGGTACGCTGGCTGGTCATGCGCAAACCTCAGTTTACACTGCCTACCTGCTGGTTTTCTTCTTGGCGTGGCACTGTTTTGAACCTCTTAGGCGGCGACAGTTTCGGGTGATCTTCACAGAGATCGCGCTCCTCTTCGTGACGCTTGCCTTGGGACTCGGCGTTTCGGCAATATTGTTATTGCCAGCATCTGAGCTGCTTGCCAACACCACACGATACCAAGCCAACTTTGCTGTACAAGGTAGCTTGAGCCTTCTTGCCCTATCTACACTGTTCCTACCCCAAATGTTTGGCTCTGCGGGTAATGGGCCATACTTAGGCGGCGAACCAACACTAACGCAAATATACCTTGGCCTTGTGCCCTTGATGCTATTTGCACTAAGCTGGCTGATAGAGCTTGATAAGAAGCATGCGGGCTTCTTCCGAACCGTAGCACTATTGGCGCTTGCGCTCAGTTTTGGCCCCCGGTTTTTCCCATACCGGGTTTTTGCCCACCTTCCGTTTGTTGGTTGGTTTAGAAGACCCTGGGCCTTCTACGCCTTCTTCATCTTTGGAGTAGCTATCCTGGTTGGAATGACTATTGATCGGCTTATCGATAGCCACTTGTCCAGCCGGGAGCGATCCCGAGTTGTTCTTGTAATTGCTCTTTGTATTGGTCTTTGCATCCTCTATATCTCTATTGCCCTAGCTGTCAAGTACATGTCTCTGCTTATAGCGCGATACGGAGATCGGATAGTCATAAGCGATGACTTGTCCCAGCTTTCCTACCCTCTAAATACCTTACGACAAGCCGCTCTAAAGATGCTGCCCGTTACCATAGGCTTCACCATCCTATTAGGCTTCTTACTAAAGGTCAGGCCAGCAAAGCAAGGACTCCCTCAAACGGAACGGCGAAGGGCCCCACCTGCAGGAGAACCTCGTCTCAGTTCCTTGATGCCTGAGACAACCCTAGTACACGGATGGACAAAGAATGTGATGACGGTAGGCCTTGTGGTGCTAACCTTCTTCGATCTCTATCATTTCAATGGGCATCAGATCTTCAACTCCGCGAAGCGCAACCCTGAGACCGTGTTAAGCCACAACTCGGTCTATGGGAACCCTCTGCCAGGGATCGATTTGATGCGAGGGGGAGGGCTCGGTGAACATCGCATCGCCATGAGCAACTATGGCGGTGCCTTCAGAAACGCTCCCAATGTGCTGGACATTGAGAGCCTTGGCGGACGCAACCCCCTATTGTTGCGAAGATATCTTGAGTTTCTCAGCGCTATTCCTTCTGTGAACTCTCGCCTCTTTGATCTGTTGAACGTGAAATACGTCGTCACGTCACCGCCTTTCGTTAGAGGAGAGAGGTCGTCAGAGACTTTCGCCCACATTGCTGACAATTGGGAACGCGGCGGTGACGTTTATCTACCGGCTGAGAACTTAGATGAAGAGAAGTTTCAATTCATTAGCTCGACAACCCATGGCTGGTATCAGCTCTACGAAAATTTGCACCATCTTCCAAGGTTCTTTGCTACTACCCAGTATCAGATAGTATCAGACCCTGCCGAACGATTGGCCACTCTAGGTGAGGCAAACTTTGATCCTGGCCAGATAATTGTGCTTGAGGAGCCCTTTAATCAACGGCTTGTGGGCACGCTCGCTCAGCCCGTTAAAGTGGAACACTATGGGGTGAATGGATTCACCTTGAAGGTAGATGTGGCGGAAGGTGATGTCTTGTTATTCATGAGTGAAATCTTCTACCCGGGATGGTATGCATATATCGATGGGAAACCAGCGCACATCTACATAGCAGATCATACCTTCAGGGCACTGCACCTGACTACTGGGCAGCATACCGTTCAGTTAGTGTTTAGGCCAAGGAGTTTTGAACTAGGCGCTGCTATAACAACCTTGAGTTCGATCCTTGCCATATGCATCTACGTCTGGCATAGCCTGCGGCGTCGGCGCTGGGGTCCTGAGAGGGAAAGCCTATGAAGGATCTAGCTCATCCCTGAAGCTCTACCTGAGCCTCAGGCACCTGATCTCAATCTTCTGTCGCTAGATCCCACTACTCCCCCACGCTTCACAGTCCTATATACAAAGTGCATCCCAGAGCTCAGAGAAATGCGCCATGAAGTCTCCGAATAGAGGACACAACCATTGAAGCTACTTGTGATTGGCCTCTCCCTCCCAATAGTGTGGCTCGTTTTGGACTCAACTCTGCGCTTCCTATTTCTGTGTATTAGGTCTCAACGAAAGAGTTGGGCACAGGGCTCCAGTGATGAAGCCCCTTCGCTCTCTTACGCCCTTGTCGTACCTGCATGTAACGAGGCACCCGTGATCGACCGGATAATCGGCTATCTACAACGAGTGCACTATCCTGCCAGGAATCGGCAACTCTTCGTGATCGCCGACAACTGCATAGATACCACAGCGATGGTGGCCAGGGCAGAGGGGGCGTACTGTTTGGAACGCTTCGATCCAGCAACCCCTGGCAAGGGAAAGGCGATCCAGTGGTTCTTGAGAGAAGCGCGGGATATTCTTCGAGCATTCGATGTCGTTGTCCTCTTTGACGCCGATAGCCAGGTGGACCCAGCATTTGTGCAAGAGATAAACAAGGCCTTTGCCGAGGGCGCTCAGGCGGTGCAAGGGTTTGTTTCGCCTGTTCCGGCTCCCCGCTCCCCCATATCTTCCCTGGCCGCGTATTCTGAGTTGCTGGCGCAGAAGATCGTAGATATGGCCAGTGCTCATCTGGGATGGCCCATCCCTCTTAGAGGCACAGGGATGGCCTTCCGCACCGAGGTGCTTAGAGAGATCGCACCCTACCTGCGCACCAGGGCCGAAGATGTGGAGCTATCGCTGCTGGCCGCTCGCCATGGCCCGGTGGCCTTCGCGCCAGCAGCCATCGTCTACGATCCCAAACCATCCAACACCGCCCGAGTCGCCACCCAGCGGGCGCGCTGGCTACAGAGCCAAGGTGAAATCTGGCGAGATCATTGGCGCGACATCTTGCATCTACTTATCAGAGGCAACATCGGCCAGAAGGCTTTGCTTTTTTCGCTGCTTCTCAAGCCCAAGGCTCTGGTCCTTTCTCTGAAAGCCTTGCTTTTCGGCCTATTCCTCGCTTTCCCCTTCCCCCCGTTATGGCTCAGGAACGCCATCGTTATTTTGCTAGGTGGAGCCATCTTTGTGGACCTCGCCTATTATATTATGGGCCTGGCCTTTGTGGATAATCGCCGCTTGTATGCCAAAGCCCTGCTGGGTGCGCCCCTTTATCTGCTCATGTGGCTGCGGGGAACGCTGATTGCTATCATCTCCAAAGAACCATGGCTTAGGGCACGGGATTGAATAACCATGAACATCCTTTTCCCCTATATGGCCAGATGGCGCTCTGCCAATTGGACCCGTTACCATCAACTGCTCACCGCCCTCAACCGGAAGGGGCATGGGGTCTACGTCTTGGAGCCGCCCCCGCTGCCTTCCGCCCAAGAAACTAACTACACCGACGTTGACGTAGAATTGCCCGAAGGCATGGTGGTTCAGGAAATTCGAGTGCCTCTCTGGGAAGCCCGCCTGCCCCTGGAAAAATTGGCCAAGA
>DAOULQ010000071.1:0-4626 GCA_034419095.1 Anaerolineae bacterium
CCTCCTCCATCAGCCTCCGATTCTCGATAGGAAGGAGGGTTCCTCCCCCACTGGCGATCACCAGACCTCTCTTGGCAGCCAATTCCCGACACAGATCCTTCTCCACCTTGCGGAAGTAGGCCTCACCCCGCTGGGCGAATATATCGGGGATAGGCACTCCCTCGCGCTCTTCTATCAGCGCGTCCATATCGACAAAGGGCCATCCCAGGCGCTGGGCCACCTCTCGCCCCACGCTCGACTTGCCGCTCCCCATGAAGCCGGTTATGACTACATTCTTAGCGTCACCACCAGAGGCCATTTAACCCCCTAAATCTGACCACAATCGGTCGGCCTGGGCCACCATCTCCGTTAGGCTATCCCCACCCAACCTCTCCACCAAGGCCTGGGCCAAAACCCAAGCAACCATCGCCTCTCCCACCACCGCTGCGGCGGGCACAGCACAGATATCGGAGCGCTGATATTGGGAGGGGACGGGCTTTCCGGAAGCCAGATCAACTGAGGGAAGAGGGTTGAGGGTGGTGGAGATGGGCTTCATGGCCCCTCGCACGACGACCGACTGGCCATTGGTTACCCCGCCTTCCACCCCTCCGGCTCGGTTGGAGGGCCTATAGAGCCTGGCTTCGAGACGGCCAGAGGCTGAGTTCTTGAGGAGGATGGGGTCGTGGACTTGGGTGCCGTACCGTTTGGCGTTCTCAAAAGCCGGGCCGATCTCCACACCCTTCACTCCGGGGATGCTCACCATCGCCTGAGCCAGACGGCCATCGAGTCTACGGTCCCAGTGGACGTAGCTCCCCAACCCTATGGGCACGCCTGTGGCCACCACTTCGAAGACGCCTCCCAGAGTATCTCCCTTCTCCCTGGCCTCATCGATACGGGCACACATCTTCTTCGAGGCGCGAGGGTCCGGGCAGCGGACCTCAGATCCCTCGGCTTGGGCAAAGAGCCGGGGGTAGGGGAGATCGGGGAGCCGTGCCTCGACCCCACCTATCTCCACCACATAGCTGCCTACTCTCACTCCAAAGTGGGCCAAGAGCGCCTTGGCCATGGCTCCCACGGCTACCCTTATCGCTGTCTCCCGAGCGCTGGCCCGCTCCGCCACCCAGCGGAGATCAGAAAGCCCATATTTCAAGGCCCCGACCAGATCGGCGTGGCCTGGACGCGGAACCGTTATGGGCTTTTCCTTCTTCTCCTTGACCCAATCTCTGTTCTCGATGCGCAAGGCCACTGGCGCACCAATGGTTCGACCGTCCATCACGCCCGCTACTATCTCCACCCTGTCCTCTTCGATTTTCATCCGCTCTCCCCGGCCATACCCCTTCTGACGGCGCTTGAGATCCCCATCGATCAGTTGGGGGGAGAGGGGCAACCCGGCAGGCAGACCCTCTACGATGGCTATTAGGCTCGGCCCGTGGGATTCCCCCGCGGTTAGGAAGCGCAGCATCTTTCCTCCTGGTATCCTATGTTGATACGGCAGCCAAAGCCGCCTGGTAGATCGCCTCTCTAGGTGGCGAAAGCCCGGTCCACAGTCGGAAGGCCTCAACCCCCTGTTCAATTAACATCTGGAGCCCACCGATCGTCTGAGCCCCTGCCGCCTTAGCCTGTTGGAGCAGCCGGGTCTCCAGGGGAGCGTATACCAGGTCGAAGACCACTATTCCAGCCGGTATAGACACCTCCTCCGGCCAGGGTGAGAGTTGACTTTGAGGTGCCATACCCGCAGAAGTGGCGTTGATCAGGAGTTGACATCTCTCTATCTCCTCCCCCAGAACGGATTTAGTCAGGGGGCGAACAGTGAGGGAGGACGGCACTAGGAGGCTGGTGAAGGAGAGCGCCAGGGCCTCGGCCCGTTCTAAGGTGCGGTTGCAGATCACCACCTCTGCACCTGCTTGGAGGAGAGCGTAGATCACAGCGCGGGCCGCTCCCCCTGCCCCCAGGACTAAGGCCCTTTTATCACCAGGCTCAAAGCCTTGGTGGCCAAGGGCACGTATGAAACCCGTGGCGTCGGTATTATGACCCGTGCACTTCCCCTCCTGGATGACGATGGTGTTGACCGCACCGATGACACCAGCCTCAGGGGAAAGGTGGTCGAGGTAGGGGATGACCTCCTCCTTGTAAGGGATAGTCACATTGGCACCAGCCCACCTACCCCCCCTTAGCCTTTGCATAGCCTGCTTAAGAGTCGATGGAGGAGTGGGGAGGAGCAGGTATTTCCAGGGCAAACCCAGGGCGGCGAAGGCAGCGTTGTGGATGGCCGGGGAGAGGCTATGCTCCACGGGCCAGCCTATGAGGCCCACATACTTAGATCGTTGAGGGTTCAAGTCGCTACCTCCTAGGCTGGCGAGGTCGCTCGCCTTGACACGAGAAGAGCCCTCAAGGTCTCCTCGAAACGGGGGAAGGAATCGGCTGCGCAATCGCCGCCAGCGATGAAGCTGTCTCCTTGGGCCACCAGAGCGGCCACGGCCAAACTCATGGCTAGCCGATGGTCGCCGTGGCTCTCCAGCCTAGCCCCATGGAGCCTGGTGGGACCTTCTACTACGAAGCCATCGGCTCTCTCCTCTATCTGGGCCCCCATCTTGCCTAGTTCGGTTACTATGGTTGTGATGCGGTCGCTCTCTTTGACCCTAAGCTCAGAAGCGTCCCTCACCGTAGTAACCCCCTCCGCCTGTGTAGCGGCCACGGCCAATATCGGTAGCTCATCGATCAGGTGGGGGATTATACCACCTCCGACGTCAACCCCCCGAAGCCCTGTGCTTTTGACGATCAAATCGGCGACCGGTTCGTTCCCTTCTTGCTCCATACTCTCCACCCCGATCTGGGCACCCATCCGCTTTAGGGTTTCCAAGATGCCGGTACGGGTGGGGTTCACCCCCACTTGGGACAAGGTGACCTCAGAGCCGGGGAGCAAGGAAGCAGCCACGATGAAGAAAGCCGCGGAGGAGATATCGCCAGGGATGGAGAGGGCTACGGCTCTCAAAGGGGAGGAACGGATGGTTACGCTGCCCTTAGCGCTCTCGATGTCGGCCCCCATGAGGTGAAGAAGCCTCTCTGTATGGTCTCGGGTGGGGACCGGCTCTCGCACCATGGTTCTCCCCTCAGCGTACAAGCCAGCCAGCACGATGGCCGATTTAACCTGGGCGCTGGCTACGGGTGGTTGGTAGTTGATAGCCTGCAATTTCCCTCCTCGAAGGGCGAGGGGAGGTAACTCCCCATTCTCAGCCACTACGGAGGCCCCCATCCGCTGCAGGGGCTCCATGATCCGCCTCATAGGCCGCTTCCGAAGGCTGGGGTTGCCATCGAGAGTGGAGGAGAAGGGTTGGCCGGCCAATAGACCAGCCAGGAGCCGCATGGTGGTGGCTGAGCCCTGACAGTTGAGTGGGCCCTCGGGTTTCCGCAACCCCTCCAAACCGACCCCTTGGATGAGGAGATGGTCTCCTAAGCGCTGGATATCAACCCCTAAGGCTCTCAAGCAAGTAAGGGTGGCTAGAGAGTCGTTGCTGGGGAGGAAATTCCGCACCTGAGAGACCCCCTGGGCGATGGCTCCCAGGATAAGAGCCCGGTGGGAGATAGATTTGTCGCCTGGTAGCCGGAGTTGGCCTCGCAAGAGTTCCCCTTTGGCTCCTTTGACCTTCATGGGAAGACCATCTCCTCTCTTCTCCTCTGAACCCGGGTCAAGATCTGTCGCAAGATCTCCTCATCTTCAAGAGCGGAGAGCAGATGGGCCAGGGAATGGCAAAAGAGATCTCCCTTCTGGCGAATCTGACTCCGATTGGTGAGGAGGGTATCGAGCATCATGGTCACCTCAGAGCCCGCCAAACGACTGGTATCTCTGAAACCGCTAGCCGCCAATCTGTATGCCCTCTCATCCTGCGTCCCCACCTCCTCCAGGGTACGTATCAAGGCCACGGCTAAGAGATAAGGCAGATGGCTAGTCGTGGCCACCAGGTTGTCGTGGGTCTCTGGATCGAGGATCAAAGGTCGAGCACCGACGGCCTCCACCAGGTCCTGGACCAGGCTCAAAGCCTCCTGGGAGGTCCGCTCCAGAGGCGTTAAGACGAAGGTGGCACCTCGATAGAGACCGGGCTCTGCGGCCTCGATCCCCGCCTTCTCTCGGCCACACATGGGGTGACCGCCCACCGGCTGAACTCCGGAGGGTAAGGCAGCCATGGCCTGGACCACCTCCGCTTTGGTGCTCCCTAAGTCCATCACTATGGTGCTTTCTTTGAGGTGGGGACCGATACGCCCTAAGAGATCGATGATCGTTCGCACCGGCGTGGCCAAGATGATCAGATCCGCGTCCTTTACCCCCTCGACCAGATCGAGCGTGCCCCAGTGGATGGCTCCCCATTCCACCGCGCGTCTTAGGGTTTCACCCCGGCGAGCCACCCCTGTGACCTCTGGACAAGCCTGGTCATCCATGAGGGCCAACCCTAAGGAGCCACCCATCAGTCCCAAGCCGACGAGAGTCACCCGGCAATCGCTAAGTTGCATCTGGCTCCTTCCCTGATAGGCTCCGTCCCACCGCTTTCGCTACCCGCCGGAGTTCTTCCATCAGGCAGGTGAACCTTTCTGGTGTGAGGGATTGGGCCCCGTCAGATAAGGCCTCTTCTGGCCAAGGGTGCATCTCTATCA
>DAOULQ010000072.1:0-8083 GCA_034419095.1 Anaerolineae bacterium
GGACTACTTGCTCATAGAGGAAGTTTCCGTAGAAGGAATCGCTGGTATTATCCTTGAACCTCTCTTTGCCCATCGCTCTCCCTCCGGTAGGGTTGCTTAGCCTTAGTCTACTGACCAAAGGAGAAAAGGGCAAATTAGAGGGACTTTTTCGACACTCTCCCACCTATGCCGTTTGACAAGATGAATCCATCTTCCCATTTCGCGACGGGTATGGTGTTAAGGGCTTTTGCAGTCCATCCCGCGTATCGAAAATCAAAGGAGGCAAGGGTCGCAGGAGAGTTATTGAAATCACGATTTTTCAAACCCGACAGATATACAGCCCGCAAAGCACCACACTACTGGACCAAGTTTCAATATCCTTTCTGGTGGCCGAATATCTTGACGGCCCTTGATTCTCTGTCGCTAATTGGGTTTTCCAAAGATGACGAGGATATCCAAAGGGGGCTTAACTGGTTTATATGCGATCAGGAAGAAGAAGGTTTGTGGAAGACCTCATATGAGAATGAAAAGGCAAAAGAGAGATATATGAGATTGGGCGAAAAAGATAAATATACAAGATTGATGGCAAGAGAGAAGGATATCCAATCGTGGGTTGGCTTGGCCATTTGCAGGGTGTTCAAGAGGTTCTATGGATGACTGATGTGGACGAGGCGCCATACAGCAATTCGCTGAAGCCGACCTGCTAATCTAGACTCCAATTGCCGCCGCACTCGCTTATGGGTCCGGCTTTTCCCGGTATCGTGGCGGGCAAACCCGTAGGCGGCTGAGCTCCATGGCGTTAGGCCACCTGACACACTTGCAGCGATCTTCATGATCAAGAGAGGGAACGTGCCTATGAACAGACCAAAAGTAGTTGTTCATGGGATCGCTTCAGTAGATGGGAGGCTAACGCTTGTGCCCGATGTCCCTCTGCTATTCGGGGATGAAAGATGGCAGGCTGTCGCGGGGTCAGGTGATGATCTATACGAGAGGAGCAAGTTGACCCACAAGCCGCAAGTCATTCTTGAAGGCAGCGGCTCTTTTGTTACGAGCGATGTGGAGCCCGAACCTCTCCCGCCCTTCGAGGGTTATCCCCAGGCGCTGTATCAGGACTTTTTGCCAGATGCTGTCGTCCATCGTCCGGGACATCGGGGATGGTTCGCGGTTGTGGATAGTCGAGGACGCGTCCGATGGGCTTACAAGGAATGGCCGGAAGAGGGATGGGAGGGATGGCATCTTTTGCTCTTGGTAGCCCATCATACACCGCCTGGGTATCTAGCCTATCTTCAGCGCGAGAATATCCCCTACTTGGTGGCAGGGGAAGAGCGAGTTGATCTCCACCTTGCCCTGGTGAAACTGGGGTCCCAGTTGGGAGTTACGTGTGTGTTATCGACATCTCCCGGCAGATTGGGCGGCGCACTCTTGCGTGCCGGGCTTGTGGACGAGATTAGCATAGAGTTCTTTCCCGCCATAATAGGCGGCCTTGAGACGCCATCGTTGTTTGACTCGCCAGAGTTAAAACCCGACGAGTGGCCGACACGCTTAAAACTGATCTCCGCCCAAGTTCAGGCTGAGGGGCGCGTATGGCTTCGTTATCAGGTCGTTCGAGATTAAGTGGTGTCAGGAGCTAACTCCTGACACCACCGAAAATCGGATGCTACCTGCCCCCTCGCTGGGGCGGTGCAGGATGAAGGGCGAGAATCGATGAATGGAGGAGGACTCATGAAGAGTTATCGAGAAGAGCTCTGGTTCAACACCCCTGAACGTCGGTCCTTTATCAACATCACCCCCCAGGTGGAGGCGTGTTTGCATAGGAGCGGCATCAAAGAGGGACTGGCGCTTGTGAACGCCATGCACATAACCGCCTCGGTCTTCATAAACGATGATGAACCTGGCCTCCATCAAGACTATGACGATTGGCTGGAGGAGTTGGCCCCCCATGAGCCCATCAGCCGCTATCGCCACAACCGCACCGGAGAGGACAATGGCGATGCCCACTTGAAGAGGCAAGTCATGGGGCGAGAGGTGGTGGTAGCAGTTACGAATGGTCAGTTAGACTTCGGGCCATGGGAGCAGATATTCTACGGTGAGTTCGATGGCCGTCGGAGGAAGCGCGTCCTGGTCAAGATTATCGGCGAGTGAGAGATTTGAAGGATAGTTGTCAGGCGGCGGTTCCAGAGATTAGCGCTGCCCAACATGTCGCTGTAGCCGACCACGCTGTGCGTGTGCGAATTGGGCGGTGCTTGGGTTAGCCGCGGGGTTGGGTTGCGGTGGCGCTTTCGGTATATCCTCTAGAGATACCAAGGGAGGTGGATGATGATAGCCTTTGTGCTCAGTGGAGGGGGCAGTCGTGGGGCCCTGGAGGCGGGGGCGCTTCTGGCCCTCTTCGAGAGGGGGATTAAGACCCAGATCCTGGTGGGCTCCTCGGCGGGCGCGATGAACGCTGCCTTCATCGCCACAGACCCCACTCTGGAGGGGGCCCAGAGATTGGCCGCCCTCTGGCGCTCCGTTAAACAGGGGGACATCTTCCCCGGCAGTGCGTTGAGTCTCTCTCTGACCGCGGCCTGGCGCTTCGTTTGTGGTTATGATGGCCTCTTCCCCGGTGATAGATTGCGCCAGATGGTGGAGAGGTATCTGCCTGAGGGTGTCCGCCATTTCTCGGACATCACCGAGGTGAAACTCTACCTTACGGCCGCCGACTTGAACTGGGGGATCTTATACCTCTGGGGGGAGAAGCCCCAGGGGGAGATAGTGGATGCCGTGATGGCCAGCGCTGCTCACCCCGCCTATTTCCCGCCCCTGCTTCTGGCCGGCCATCAGTTGGTCGATGGGGCTGTGATCGCTAACGTGCCCATCTCCATCGCTGCGGCGAAGGGAGCCACCGAGGTCTACGCCATCAACGTGGGCTACGCTGGGCAAGAGATGCCGCACAGCAGGGGGGTTTTCAACATCGTCAACAGGGCCATCTCCACTATGATCTATCAGCAACTCCTCGACGACCTGAGGGAGTGCGCGGGCAAGGTCATCCTGCATCATGTGGCCTTCGAGGGCTTCGCTAGCCTCCCTGTATGGGACTTGAGTAAGAGCGGAGAGATGATAGAGGAGGGGCGAAGGGTGATGCAGGAGTACCTGGAGAAGCCCGTTTGGGAGAGAGTGACGGTGCCTGTACCACCTGAGCGGGAAGGTGCACCGGAGCCGCCGCCGGGCGCGGTGGTGTGGCGCGGAGCAAGAATGTAGCGTCCGAGACAGGCTTGGACGAAAGACCTCGCTTTGTAAACCGAGGTGTCAACATCTGATACCACGACTTGGCTGTGAACGAGTTGTAGGGCAGGTTTCGCTCCACCTGGTATCGTTGGGCTAGGGCTTGTCTCCCGGCCTGGCAAGTACCGGGGCAGACTGGCTGATGTGGGCCAGGGAAACCTGCCCATTTCTGAATTTCAAATCCAGCGGTAGCTTATGTATTAGAATACACTTGACAGGCGAACCAAGACGTGATATACTTCTTGATATAAAGTAGTCTATATCATAGATTAATCTGGATAACGGAGAACTTGCTATATGGCGGAGGAATTGGAACGTTTGCGTCATCTTAGAGAGCAGACGACTCATTACCCTTACAGGCTGGGTCTCATGGAAATCGTGATCGGGCTAGTTTTCATAATCGGGTTGCCCTTTAGCGAACTCTTATATAACCGAGGAGACTACATCTTTCTGGGTATTGGGTTGCTGGCCGTGGCAGGCCTAGTCTGGTGGTGTCAAAGGCGGATTCGGCGGTGGTACGTAGAAAGGACAGGCTACGTGCGACCCAGGGAGGGGCCACCATCAAAAGCAGAATGGGCCTTTGGGATAGTTCTTGGCCTGGGGGTCTTCATACTAATGCAACTTCATATGATCAAGTTCATAGCCCAGTGGCCGGGTCGGCTGCGTGACCCCCCTCCCTGGCTTGTTGAGCCAGCCTCGCGCTTGCCTGACTGGTTAGCGTTGCTGCGTTCTTTTTCCCTTTGGCAAGGCTTCTGGCTGGCCTGGCCTTTCTTCTCCGGTGTGGTGATGCTTAGTGAAGGGTTGCATACCCGGACTAGGCGCTGGCTCTACCTAGGAGTCTACCTTATGCTGGTTTCTTTCCTTCTGGGAGCAGTGCCCTTCTTCCATTCCCGTCTCTGGTCCTACGCAGGTCTTCTCACCGGCCTGGGGTTCGTCGTGAGTGGCCTGTCTGGGCATCGGGAATACCTGGGGTTGATTCGAGAGGGGTAGGCAATGACCGAGGGGTTTAAGGAGATCGCTCAGATCGACAAAGTCATACACGAGCCAGCGCGGTTGGCGATCATGGCCATCCTCAGTAGCTGTGAGAGTGCGGACTTCTCCTATCTAGCCCATGCCACGCAGTTGACTCATGGTAACCTCTCGGGTCATCTGAGGCGGCTAGAGGGGGCCGGGTATCTCGTTGTCCACAAGGGTTATAACGGCAGGATTCCCCAGACAACTTACAGCTTAACGCCCAAGGGGGTAAAGGCTTTCACTACCTACTGGGAGGGTTTGAAAGAATTCGTTCGCCAGGTAGAGAATTGAATCAGGACTTGATGAGGAGAGGCAGGGAGCGATGAGACGGATTGTTGTGGAAGAGGCGCTAAGGGCCACGGCCATTGTTTACTTCGCCATGATGGGTTGGGCATATCTTAGCGTTAACCATTTCTTGCCCGCATCGGGGTGGAGCTTCGCAGCATTGGTCTTGGGCATACCTTTGATTTTCTTCTCTATCATGGTGGCAATCCGGCGCAAGACAGGACGAGAGTTAAAGCTGCGTGGGTGGGCTTTGGTTGCGGTCTTGGCTGGAAGCTTGGTTCTCTTTATGCTAGCTAGGGCGAACTTTGCCCGATAGGGTAGAAGATCAAATAAAACGTGTCGAGCCCCGCCATTTCGACGGGGCTCAGGTTTTGCCATCAGTGAGTGATAGCGTTGGCCTCTTATTGCTCAGTTTTCATCTTCTTGCACTCTTCGGTGAGGACGGGCACCACCTTGAAGAGGTCGGCTACGATACCGTAGTCGGCTACCTTGAAGATGGGGGCTTCGGGGTCCTTGTTTATGGCTACGATATATTTGGAGGTTTTCATCCCCGCTAGGTGCTGGATGGCCCCGGAGATGCCGCAGGCGATGTAGAGGGTGGGGGTTACAACCTTCCCCGTCTGGCCTACCTGGTGGCTATGGTCCCGCCAGCCTGCGTCTACTGCCGCGCGAGAGGCCCCCACCGCCGCACCTAAGACGTTAGCCAGCTCCTCCAGAAGGGCGAAATTCTCCGGCCCCTTCATCCCTCGCCCGCCGGAGACGACGATGTCGGCCTCCGTCAATTCCACTCGCTCCCCGGCCTCTTTCAATAGATCGATCACCTTGGCCCGGACATCGCCCGTATCCACGGAGATATTCACCACCTCCGCCGTGGAAGAGGTGTCAGGCTGCGGAGCCGGGAAGGTGTTAGGCCGTACAGTAGCCATCTGGGGCCTGGCCTCCTCCACCACCTTGGCCATCGCTTTCCCAGCATAGATGGGTCGGGTAATGAGTAGGTGACTATCTCGGACCTCTATATCTGTACAGTCGGAGGCTAGGCCCACCGCCAACCTGGCTGCCACTCGGGGAGCTAGATCTTTGCCTCGCGTCGAGGCGGCTAGGAGGACGACCGCGGGATCCGTTTCCTTGATTAAGTCGGTGAGGACCTTAGTGTACCCCTCGGGCGTATAGTTCTCTAAGGCGGGGTCATCGGCCAGATAGAGCTTCTGGACGCCATAATGACTTACCGCATGGGCTAATGGTGAGACACCGGAGCCCATCAGCACCGCATTGACGGTGCCACCCAACGCCTGGGCGATCTCCTCGCCCTTGCCTATCATCTCCAGGGTGACCTTCTTCAGTTCGCCCTCTCTTACCTCGGCTACTACCAAGACATCGTTAGACATATCTTGCCACTCCTAGTAGGGTTGGTGTGTCGTTATAGGATCTTCGCCTCGTCCCGCAGGAGATGGGCCACTTTTCTCGCCATCTGGCCCGGTTCCTCCCCTTGGAAAACCTTGCCTGCCCCTCTTCCTGGTGGCGTCATCGCCTCCATCATCTTTATCTTGGCCGCCTCTCTTCCTACCTCTTGGGGACTCACCCCCAATTCTTGGGCATCCCATTCGGCGATGGTCTTTTGCTTGACGGCCATGATCCCCCTGAGGGAGGGGTAGCGGGGCTCGTTCAGCCCCTTCTGGGCGGTGAAGAGCGCGGGCAGGGAGGTCTCTACGACCTCTTTGCCTCCCTCGACCTCGCGGTGGGCTATGGCCCTCTTTTTATCTTCGGAGATATCGAGTTTAACGATCACCGAGACATGGGGTAGATCCAATAGTTCAGCCAGGGCGATCCCCACCTGGGCATGGTCTTCGTCTACCCCTTGCTTACCGCAGAAGATGATATCGTGGTCGATCTTCTCTAGGGCTTTGGCCAGAAGCAAAGCGGTAGCATAGGGGTCTGAGCCCTCGAAGGCATCGTCTATGAGGTGAATGGCTTCATCGGCGCCCAAGGCTAAGCCACTCTTGAGGGCATCCTTGGCTCGCTCCGGGCCCATGGCTATGAGAGTGACCTTCCCCTCGCCGAGCCGCTCCTTGATCAAAAGCGCCTCCTCGATGGCATACTCGTCGTAGGGGTTGATGACCCATTCTAGCCCCTCCCTATCAACCATCCCCTCCTTTATCTTTATCTTGCTCGCCGTATCTGGTACTTGTTTTACGCAAACGACGATGTTCACGGATGTGCACCTCCAAATAGTTAGTCCCAGATGGCAGGTGTTAGCCGCCTGGGTTGTGATGTCTTTCACACAATCGGGATTTTACCATGAAGAGAGGAGGGCTGTCAAACGAAAAATCACCGCTGTATATTCTAGATAGTGCAAGGTATTGACCGAGGACAGGGATTTGTGATACTATGGTTTACGAGATGGGACGGCACATTTCCACGATTTTGCTAATGGTTTTGCTCCTCAGTATGGGGCTGTTTGCTCTGCGGAGTCCTAGTCCTGAGCGTGTGTTGGCCGAGCCTGAGCCCCGGTTGCTCTCCCAGGCCCCGTGGACATGGAGCCCAAACGTCAAGGTGAACGATGACCCTGGGACGGCTTGGCAGTATGGGCCCCAGATCGCCGTGGACTCTTCGGGCAATGCCTACGCGGTGTGGCATGACTATCGTAGCGGCGACTCTGACATCTACTTCTCCTATCGGCCCGCTGGTGGGGGTTGGGGAACCAACGTCAAGGTGAACGACGATCCTGGGACGGATTGGCAGTATGAGCCCCAGATCGCCGTGGACTCTTCGGGCAACGCCTACGCCGTGTGGCATGACTATCGTAGCGGCGACTCTGACATCTACTTCTCCTATCGGCCCGCTGGTAGGAGTTGGGGGAGCAATGTCGAGGTGAGCGATGACTCTAGCACAGCCACTCAATGGTCCCCCGCCATCGCTGTGGACGCTAATGGCAACGCCTACGCCGTGTGGGAAGATAAGCGCAACGGTAACTGGGACATCTACTTTTCCTATCGGCCTACTGGTGGGAGTTGGGGCGCGAATGTCAGGGTGAACGCTGATAGTGGCCCGGCCACTCAGTGGTCCCCCGCCATCGCCGTGGACTCCTCTGGCAACGCCTACGCCGTGTGGCATGACTATCGCAGTGGCGACCCTGACATCTACTTCTCGTATCGGCCTGCTGGTGGGAGTTGGGGGACCAATGTCAAGGTGAGTGATGACCCAGGCACGACTGATCAGTGGTCGCCCTCCATCGCTGTGGACGCTAACGGCAACGCCTATGCGGTGTGGCAGGATGAGCGCAACGGTAACTCTGACATCTACTTCTCGTATCGGCCTACTGGTGGGAGTTGGAGGACCAATGTCAAGGTGAGCGATGACCCAAGCACGACTGATCAGTGGTCGCCCTCCATCGCTGTGGATTCCTCGGGCGATGCCTATGCGGTGTGGCAGGATGAGCGCAACGGCAACTGGGACATCTATTTCTCGTTCTATGGGCTTTGGTGGGAGCCCACCTCCTTTGTTTACTTTCCCATTATCATGAAGAACTACTGATGGTCACCAAATG
>DAOULQ010000073.1:0-7704 GCA_034419095.1 Anaerolineae bacterium
GATCCGGCCTTCACGGGCTCCGATACAATGGCTACGGCCAAGATCTTGGCCAAGGCCATCGAGAAGATCGGGGAATACGACCTCATCCTCTGCGGCGAGGGCTCCACCGACAACTACTCCGGCCAAGTGCCCTCCCGGATGGCCGAGATATTGGGCCTGCCTCAGGTGACCTACGTGCGCCCCCTGGAGTTCACCGAGGGGGGGCTGCGGGCCACCAGGGATATGGAGGAGGCCCTGGAGATAGTTGAGGCTCCCCTCCCGGCTTTGGTCTCGGTGACCAGCGAGATAAACGAGCCTCGTCTGCCCTCTCTCATCCAGATACTGAAGGCCGCCAAGAAACCGTTGCAGGAATGGACCAGCGAGGATCTCGGCCTTTCCGTCCCTGAAGTAGGAAAAGAGGCCTCCTCCTTGGAGATCGTAAGCAACCTGGCCCCGGAGCAGGAGAGGAAGAATATCACCTTGGAGGGGGAGGTCGACGAGGTAGTGGAGCAGTTGACCGCTGCCCTCACAAGGGAGGGGGTAATAGCCAGGTAATCATGGCAGAGATATTGGTCTTCAGCGAGAAAGATGAGATAGCCTTCGAACTCCTCTCCAAAGGGCGAGAGTTGAAAGAGGGGTTGGGCCTGGGATTGGCCGCAGCGCTTTTGGGCCAGGAGGTAGAGGGGAGGTCAAGCCGATACTTCTCCTATGGGGCGGAGAAGGTCTACCTGGGGGATAGCGCTCTCTTGGCCGACTTCTACGTGGAGACCTACGCCCAGGCGTTGCAAAGAGTGGCGGAGGAGGCTCAGGTCCTCCTCTTGGGCTCCACCAAGAGGGGGAAGGAGTTGGCCTCCCGGGTGGCCCAAAGGTTAGGGGCGGGCTGCATTACCGACGCCATAGACCTCCGTTTGGAGGGGGATGGCCTGGTGGCCGACCGTTACACTTTGGGGGGCAACACCGTGGCTTCACAGGTCATCAAGACGGAGAGAAAGGTCATCGCCGTGATGCCCAGGACCTTCGAAGCGCTCCCCCTAGAGGCCGGGGAGGGGCAAACCGTGCGCTTGGACCTAGAACTCCCCGCACCTCGAGTTCGGGTGGTGGAGAGGCGGGCTAAGGAGGGAGAGGCGGTAAATATCGAGGAGGCCGAGGCCCTAGTCTGCATAGGCCGAGGGTTAGGTGCCGAAGAGGACTTGGAGATGATTTGGGAACTGGCCGCGGCTCTGGGGGCCGAGGTGGGATGCACCAAATCCCCGGCCTCCGACTATGGCTGGCTCTCCGAGGAACGGATAGTGGGCCTCTCTGGAAAGAAGGCAAGCCCCAGGCTCTACGTGGGGATCGGCATCTCAGGCCAGATCCAACACACGGTGGGGATCTTGGGCTCGAGGATCATCGTGGCTATCAATAAGGACCCTCAGGCTCCCATCTTCAAGATATCCGATTATGGGATAGTGGGGGACCTCTACGAGGTGGTGCCTAGGCTGACAGAGCGGTTGACAACCTCCTAGTCCTATAGTAATATATAATTGCAAATGAGTTGCAAAAAGATGGGGGAAGATGTCAACCGAGTTGAAAGAGGCTAGGAGGCTACTTCGTTCCCAGGGGAAGCGGGTTACCCCCCAGAGGTTGCTCCTTTTCGAGGTCATGCAGGGACATGGAGGCCACCTGGACGCTGATGAACTCTACCTTCTAGCCAAGGAAAGGGAGCCACGTCTCAGCCTCTCCACGGTTTACCGCACCTTGAGCCTCCTAAAAGAACTCGATCTCATCGAAGAGTTGCATTTCGATGAGGAGCATCATCATTACGAGGTCAAGGGGGGAGAAACGGAACATCACCATCTCATCTGCCTAAATTGCGGGGAGATCATCGAGTTCGAGAGTCCTTTCATCGACAAAATCAAGGCCCAGGTAGCCCAAGACCAAAATTTCCGTATTACAGGCGCCCATATCGATCTCAAGGGTTATTGTCAGGGGTGTGCTGAGGGGCTGAAAGATAGAGAAAACTGACCATATTGGTCATAAAAATGGGCCGGCCAAACGAGGGCCAAATCTTTTGGTCTAGTTTGCTGCAAATGCGTTGCAACAGCGCCACTAATTCGTGGAGCTATCATGCCCTGGGCTGTGGGGTGCCTCAGGAGGAAGGAGGAGCCCAGGCCTGTGAAGTGCGAAAGCGACCCCTTTTGGTTTCCTTGCCAGGAAGCGGATAATTCATATAATTACCTCTAGGGTATGGTGAGAAACCGGTATCTCTTAGTGACTATCCTTCTGCTAGCAGGTTGCAGCCTGGCGACCAAAGTCCCCCCTGTGGCCAACGCGGGGTCCGATGTGCCTATACATATAGGCCAGCCGGTACTCCTCGACGGTTCCCTCTCCTATGACCCTGATGGGGGGAGGATAGTCAACTACAACTGGCAGATCGTAGGGACCCCAGAAGGGCGAGAGGAGCGGCGGGGGGAGATGCTGGTGGAGGGGAACCGGGAGCCGGTCTGGACCAGTCCCTGGATAGCCAAGGAAGAAGATCTGGGGCAGTGGGTCATCCGCTTGCGGGCCATCGATGACGAAGGCGATGTAGCCACCGATGATGTTGTGGTAACCATCATACAATAGTTGGAGGATGAATATAGCGTTGCCTTTCAGGGTGACGTTTTCTCGTCGGGCTGAAGCCTGACGCTACTGCATAATGCCACTGGCCTACCTTTGTTCTATCCTCCTCGATGGACTATAATATCCGTCGTGGCGTCAGATATTACCATTTGATGCATTGCATCGGCATAGGGGAAACAACCTGGGCCACTCGCAACGATGGAGGTGAATAGGTGACGACTATACTGAGTGGAACAAGATGCTTGGGAGGTGATGGATGATGAGAAGGCTTTCGGTAGAGCGGAGTGAGGTGGGGATCGTTCTACTCACCCTTCTCTGGTTCGGAGCGTTGTGGGGCGCTGTGGAGGCGCTGTTCGGTGGACTTGTTCACATTTTGCTGCCTCCAGGGTATCCGGGGAAGGTGATGATTGCATTGGCGGTGGGGCTGATGACCTATGCTGTCCGGCGAACGGGAAAGCCTTGGATTCCTCTAGGGATGGCCCTGATTGCCGCGCCGCTAAAGCTCTTCTCCGCCGTCGTATTCGCCCTTCCCGTTTCCGCTCCTGTGGTGATGAACCCCGCCTTCGCCATCCTCGCGCAGGGAGCCGCCTTCGCGCTGGTCGCCGTCGCCCTACAGTGGCGGCCTGTGGCTGTTCCGCTTCGTTTCGGGCTCATTGGGGTAGGGGCAGGGGCCCTACAATCGCTGTTGTTCGTCGGGTTGGTGCGCGGTCCCGGTTTGTGGATCTATCCACCTCTCAAGGTGCTCCAGGAGTTGGGGACAAAGTTTCCTTCCTGGGCCCTCTCCGCGCCAGGGATCGCGGGTTTCTTGAGCGTCTCGGTTCCCTACTCGGCGTTGGCTGGTGGGGTCGCTGCGCTCGCTGTTGGATCCGCCTCCCTACGCGTGCGAGCGTATCGCCCCGCGTTTCTGCTAGCAGGTACCGCTCTATGCTTGGTGATCTTCTTTCTCGCCTCCTGGTTCATCTAGGGGGGAAAGGGGAGAGCCCCTGCGTCATCATTAGCGGTGGGATCGGCGCTGGTAAAACCCGCATAAGCGAACAGCTGGCTGCGGCTCTCAAAGAGCGAGGTTTTTCCGTAGGCGGGGTTCTCTCCCCGCGGATTATTCAGGGTGGTGAGACGGTCGGCTACACGGTCTGTGATCTGGCAAGTGGTATGCAGCGGCCGTTCGCCCGCCTCAAGCCACCGGGGCTGGCGGTAGGCAGGTTCTTCATCGCTGAAGAGGGACTTGTGGTCGCCCGCCGCGCGATCGAACGGGCAGCTGCCACCGCACAGGTCGTGTTTGTAGATGAGGTTGGTCGCCTGGAGATTGCGGGCGGTGGTTTGGCTCCGGCGGTTCGCGTCCTTCTACGCTCGGAAGCCCTTCCAGTCCTACTCGTCCGGTCGTCGTTTCTCGATGCGGTCGTGCGTACTTTCTCCATTGCGCGCTTCGAAGTACTCCAGGCTGAACAGGGAGGGCTGCCTTCAGTCGGTAGCAGGTAGGGCAGGTATGGAAAACTGCCTCACTATTTGCATGTGAGCATGATAGATGTAGCGTCGCCATTCAGGCTGACGCTACTGGATTGATGCTTGTCCTGGATTTAAAATCCAGGACAAGCGGTGGCAGATGGGGCTTTGCCCTATCCTCCCCGATGGACTATAATATCCGCTGTGATTACCATCTGAGGCACAAATTAGAAGGAGAAAAGCGTTGACCCGCGAGGAGATAAGGCTAACCGCTCTCGCCTCTTGCGCCGGTTGAGCGGCCAAGATGGGTCCGGGCGACCTAGAGAAACTCCTGTTGCCTATAGAGGAGCATATCCACCCTGAACTTCTGGTGGGGTTGGCGGGCGGAGATGATGCGGCCGTATACCGCTTGACCCCAACGCTGGCGATAATCCAGACCGTGGACTTCTTCCCCCCTATTGTCGATGACCCATACGAATATGGAGCCATCGCTGCGGCCAATGCCATGAGCGACATCTACGCCATGGGGGGCGAGGTGCTTCTAGCCCTCAATATAGCCGCCTTTCCCGATACCTTGCCCAGGGAGGTGCTCAACGCCATCCTTCAGGGTGGAGCGGACAAGGTGGCTGAGGCGGGGGGCCTTTTGGTCGGCGGCCATACCCTCCTCGACGATGAGCCCAAGTACGGTCTCTGTGTTACTGGAATCATCTCCCCCGACAAGGTGATCACCAAAGCGGGGGCCAAACCGGGCGATCTCTTGGTTCTCACCAAGCCCCTCGGTGTGGCGTTGATCGCCACCGCTCTGAGGGCTCAGGAGGCAGATCCAGAGCATGTAAAGAGGGCGGTAAAGAGCATGCTCAGGCTGAACCGAGCCGCCGCTCAGGCTATGCAGGAGGTGGGGGTTCACGCCTGCACCGACATAACCGGCTTCGCCCTTCTGGGCCACGCCTGGGAGATGGCCGAGCGGAGTAAGGTGGGCTTGAGGATTTCGGTTAGCGCTCTTCCCCTTCTCCCCGGAGCCCTAGATTACGCAGCCCGGGGGTTCATCCCCGGAGGACTGGTGCGCAACCGCCAATATATCTTGGATAACGATAGGGCCCTGCTTCCAGAAGGGCTCTCGAAGGAGATGATAGATCTCCTCTTCTGCCCCGAGACCTCCGGGGGCCTACTTATCGCCCTGCCTCCTGACAAAACGCCTCTCTTACAAGAACTCCTCACCCAGCGAGGCGAGGAACACTGGGTCATAGGGAAAGTGATAGAAGGCGAGAAGATCGAAGTCGTGGCTTGAGATGGCGGCGAGGTGATCTATCCCAAGGATGAAGGGACGTTGAAGGAGTAGATCCCTTAATAAGAAAAGAGGCCAACTGGTGGCTTGGCCTCTTTTTTGCAGCCTCAACCCGAGTTTGCGTACCTCTCCTCTTCCCAGGGGTGGCCATCGTTGTGGTAACTTCGCGCCTCCCAGTAGCCGGGCCGGTCATCTTCCATGAACTCCAGCCCCCGCACCCATTTGGCGCTCTTCCAGGCGTACCTCTTGGGTACCACCAGCCGGAGGGGCCAACCATGCTCCGGGGTCAGGTCCCGACCATCGTGGCCATAAGCGAAGAGCACATCATCGTCCAAGAGGGCTTGGAGAGGCAGATTGGTGGAATAGCCGCCATCGGAGTGAACCATGACATACCTAGCCTCAGGCTTGGGCCTTATATGCTTCATTAGTTCCTGGAAAGTCACTCCCTCCCAGACGTTGCCTAGCCTGCTCCAACGGGTGACGCAATGGAAATCGGATACTATCTCCACTTTCGGCAGGCTCATGAACTCCTGGTAGGAGAAGACCACCTCTTCCTCCACTAAGCCAAAGACCCGAAAATCCCACCTCTGGGGGTCGAAAGGGGGGATGGGCCCTACGTGTAGGACTGGGAATTTACTGGTCACCACCTGCCCCGGTGGGACGCGAGGCTTATCCGCTTTCATCCTAGACCTCCCGTACAAAAAGGGCCATAAATTCTACTCCGAGGGGGCTTCGGGAAGGGAGGGGTGCTTGAAGGCAGGCCTATGCTTCCTCCCCTTCACCCTGGGTCGGGAATGCAAGACGGTCAAAAGGGCCACATATCCGAAGCCCAGTCCGTAAAGGAGGAGGAAGGGGATAGCATAATAACCGCCCTGTTGTCCGGCCACGACCGCTGCGGCCAGGGCATATAGAGCCAGAAACGCCTCTCCCAGGGTCACGCCGTTCAAGGGCAAAGCATACCGCTTCCCCCTCCAGCGGTCTCCTCTTCCCTCTACTCGGAACTTGGGCGTGCGCCCGAAGTCGCTCCCCCTCCCTATAACCGCCTCCCAGATCGCCTTCGTATTGTTCAGGGCGATCCCCGTCCCTGCAAGGACGAGGAAGGGGAAGCGCGCGAACCGTCGCCTCCAATCGGGATATAGAGCCCTTTGCGCGATGAGGTATAGAGCCGGAGGGCCTAGGCTGGCCAGGCTGATGAAGGTGAGATGTAGGTTAAAGGGACGGCCCAAAAGGAGAAGGGGCAGAGAGAAGAGGAGAAGCAAGGTCATCAGGGGATGAATCAAATAGTTGGTAAGATGGATGAGCCCTTGCAGTCGCTTGAAGAGGGGCACTGGAGCGGCCAAGAGAGTGGGCCCCAGTTTGAGGGCACATTGGATAGAGCCCTTAGCCCACCGGTATTGCTGGCGCTTGAAAGCGTGGATCTGGGGCGGGATCTCCGCCGGAGCGACGACATGAGGAAGGTATAGAGACTCCCAGCCCTTGAGTTGGGCCCTATAACTCAGATCCATATCCTCGGAGAGGGTGTCTCCCTGCCAGCCCCCAGCCTCCTCGATGCACCTCCGCCTCCATACCCCGGCGGTACCGTTGAAGTTCATGAAGAAGCCGGAGCGTTGACGGGCCGTCTGCTCCACTATGAAGTGGCCGTCCAAGGCGATGGCTTGAGCCCGGGTCAGGGAGGAGTAAGAGTCGTTTATATGCCCCCACCGGGTTTGAACGAACCCTAAGCAGGGTCGAGTCTCAAAATAGGGGATGGTGTTCAGGAGGAAGTCGGACGGAGGCAGGAAATCGGCATCGAAGAGAACGATGAACTTCCCCTTCGCGCTTTTGAGCCCTTCCCTCAGAGCGCCGGCCTTGAAATCGACCCGCTCGTCACGATGGACGAGTTCGATATCCACCCCCTGACCCCGGTAGTGTTGCACCTTCCTTTGGGCTAGGTACGTCGTCTCATCGGTGGAGTCGTCGAGAACTTGGATCTGAAGCCTCTCGCGGGGGTAGGTGAGATGAGCCACGGCGTCTATCAGCCGGCCTACCACATAGACCTCGTTGAAGATAGGCAACTGTACTGTCACCTGGGGCCACTCGTCAAGAGGAGGAAGAGGCGGGGTCTCGTTACGGTGGTGAAGATAGAGGTAGATGAGGACGAAGGTGTTGAAGCCGTAGAGGGCCAGAAAGAACGCACAAAGGAGATAGAGGATGCCGACGATGAGCATGGAGTTGCCTCTTTAAGACCGCTTCTTATTGGAGGAGAGTATAACATCATTCCTCCATCCCGGCAACCCCCTGTCAAGCAATTTAAACATGTAACCGAACCTTGCTCGGTTGTGCAACATATTTTGTAACCAAGCGCGGTGACTGTTTCTTAAGCGGATGGACGGTACCTGACTGGGTTTTGGCACCATAGA
>DAOULQ010000074.1:0-2457 GCA_034419095.1 Anaerolineae bacterium
AGAAAGGGTGAACCGGGTTTACATCTATCCCGGAGGTAACGATTGGGCTCGCCCCTTCTGCCGCTGCACCACAGACGAGCAGTTCAGGGAACTAGACCGCTGGATAGCGGACCGGATCAGGGCTTGCGTCACCGGTGATTGGTCTCCCCGGAATAGAAGGGTAGTACCAGACGCCCTACTTCGGGAGTTAGGGCTGAAGAAACTGGTCCCTCGCTTCTATCACTGGAAGCGACGCGTCTGGAAACAGGCTAAGGTTTAACCCAGCCCCTGCCGCCAGATATGGGGCTCTTCCCATGTGCTCCACCGGCCTCGGGCTACAGCGAAGGGGTGCCCTCGAGCACGGGCCGCTGTAGTGGGATGGCTGCGGCAATTCCATTGCCAAAGGACACAGACTCTCGTCGGTCGGCAAAGATCCGGCTGCCGAGCCAGGCGAAGGGTTGAGTGTCTGCTGGCGGCAGGGGCTCCTTTTTAGGGGCAACTTCCTTTGCATTGACACCCCCTTTGGGCGAAGAGTATAATAAAAAGGGCTATCCCTTTTCCCATAGATAGGAGGGCTTACGAGGATGAAGGTGAACTATCGTCTGGCTGAGGAGAGAGATCTAGAGGGCACCCACCACATTATGGTGGAAGCGTTGGATCAATTCGCCTTGCAGATGGGCCGACCCCTGGTAGAGGTAGATTTCGAGGATTATCTGCCTCTTTGGCACCATTTTTTGGCCACCAGCGACGAGGGCTTTTGGGTGGCGGAGGTGAGAGGAAAGTTGGCCGGCTTCACCTGTAGCATCGTCAGGGATGGCTTGTGGTTCCTATCCCACCTTATGGTGCTCCCGGAGTTCCAAGGCCAGGGGATCGGCGGGGAACTTCTGGCCAGGACCTTTCAAGGAGCCCAGCGGGAGCGAGTAAAAATCATCGCCACCTATGCCGATGCCTCCAACTGGCCCTCCATCTCCCTATACACTCGACATGGGATGTTCCCTCGCGTTCCCATCCTCCGCATGAGAGGAAGCATCGTTTCTATGAGACTGGACCAGAGAGAGGCGGAGCCACCCGGGTTCCAGATGGCCGGGCTATCGGAAGAGATGGTGACTACGCTGGGGGAGATCGACGAGAAGATCCGCGGAGCCAGGCGCCACATAGATCACCGGTACTGGTTGGGAGCAGCAGAGATGCGCTGTTACCTCTTTAGGGAGGGGAAGAGAGCCATCGCCTATACCTATCTCTCCGATGAGGGCCATATAGGTCCCCTGGCTACCCTGAAGGGTGAATACATGCGCCCCATTCTAGGGTTCGCTATCGATCGTCTCTCCGATCAAGGTGTTGACACCTTTGTCGTTCGCGTTCCAGGCACAAATACAGAGGCCATCTCCCTCCTCTACGAACGGGGGTTCACCCTCCAGGAGATGCACCTCCTCATGTCCTCCCTCCCCTTCGGTCGCTGGGAGAATTATATTATCTCCCGGCCATCGCTCTTATAAGTTTTGCCTTTCCCTCCTACAGGATGGTGGGTCCGTCTTGCCTGTTCCCTGGCCCAAGCCGCCTGCCCGGTACTTGCCAGGCTAGGGATGACAGACCAGGGGCCGGGGGCTGACCATTCAATCGGTCCTCTCCCCTGGCTTTCCCTTCCCTCGGCACCCGTCCCGGGTATCCCTTCCCTCGGGATCCCTTTGGGAGGGAGATCCCTGTGGGACGGGATCCTGTAAGGATAAGGACACCCTCCCTGGCCTGTCACGTGCCAGGACAGGCTCCGCCCCCTTGATCGCTTCCACCATACTGAATAGGGGCTTCCGTGGTTGCCAGCCTTGGTAAGTATCAACGAATCTTACCAGCCACTCATACTCGGCCTCTTCCAGGTGAATCTCACTGGGGCTATCGGGCAATCCATCAAGGTCTATGATACCCACCTGCGGGATGAGTTCCCTTTCTCCTTCGGTGAAATCGATGGCTTCCAGGACAGCGAACGCCCTCCGCACCGTCTCCAGGTTACCCTGGGCATTGGCCACCACGGGTCTTAACAGAATGCGCTCCGCTAGGGTGAGTGTGAATTTTCTCATTTGATTCTCCTATATTCTTCTAGTGCCGCTGTCCTATGGTGCAGTTCCTTCATTCCCCCCAGCATTATTGAGATAAGGGCCGTGAGTTCTGCTCCATCGGCCCCTTCTCCTTCCGCTGGTCTATAAACAGCCTTAGGCATAGTGGCATAGTCCAGAGCAGGCAAGCCATGAATCGAGAGTCTATCCTTGTGGGTCTTTATAGCCAGCAATGCCTCCATATCCGAGAGCATTCTGCCGTCAACCATCTCCACGCCCCTATCAGCGGCGAAAAGACAACCCCTATCGGTGAGGGTCTTGTAGGAAATGTCATTCCAGTAGGCTGAAGCAGTACCCAAGTTTGAGAGTCCCGCACCATAGGGGATGACATTACCACCACCCGTCCAGCCTGGAGCAAGAATGATAGGAG
>DAOULQ010000075.1:0-9679 GCA_034419095.1 Anaerolineae bacterium
TACCCTGTCTCTATCTCCTCGCTCGCTTTCCAATGGAGGGTCAGACGGATGATCTCCCCGGGCTTCACCTCCTGGTCAACCAAACTGTAGCCTAGGAGATGGATGCCCTCCCCCAACCTCGCGCCTAAGCCCACCTCAACCGGCTTCTCCCTCCCCAAAGTGGTGGCATAGATCACCAACCGCGCAGCCCCGTACCACCCCTCCCAAGCCCGATACCCTTGCCGGTTCAGCCACTCCTCTAGGAAACGGGCCTTCTCTCCTCCCTCACCTCCCAGGACAAGGAAAAGACGGGGATGTTGAAAGACCATCTCCTCCAAGGCTTCAGTCATCGTCTCGTCATCTAGACGCTCGCCAGGAAAGAGATAGACCTTCGCTTGCCCGCGGTAGTAGGGGGCCACGAGGTCGATCTCTCCCGGTGGGTCGAGGAGAAGCGCATCTTCGGAGCGAATGAGAGTGGCGCTCTCTCTCCCCAAGGCCTCAATATCTTGAGAGGCGAAGTTGTCTGGTCTAGGGTAGCGTCTCTTGTATAGGTAGACTATGCTTCCATCGGGCAGAGGGTACTCCTGGGCCAACTGAAAAGCCTCTCGAAAGAGGGAGGGAGGGCTCCCCAGGATCGTATCTATCACCTCCCGCGATTCCTCAATAAACCTATGAGGGGGATGATAGGTGGAGAGGGCGAAATAATCCAGTTCGAAGAGTTGAGGGTAGACAGGTCGCCCCGTCCAGTTGCGGGCCAGTTCGCGCAACCTTATCTCCGGATAGTCGGTATATATCATATAGAGGAAATGCTCCTCATGGACCTGGCGGCAGTTGACTAATAGCCCCAATTCCAGAGGCTCACCCTCCTCCCTACCGCCATCCCCTCTTACATATTCCAGAACGTCAGGCACGATCCAGTAGCCGGCCTCTGTCTGCCCCGAGTTGGGAGGTTGGTTTTGCATGCCATGAGCGAAAAGGTTAACAGTGCCGTATCCCGGCACCTCGATAAGGGCGGCGTTACGCAACCAACCCCAACCATCATAAGAGAGGGTAAAGAACTGGCCCAGGGCCACCAGAGCCACCAAGAGGGTAACCGCCCTTTGTAGGTTTCGGTACGGGATCATGATCAGCCCCCGGGCTATCAAGAGCGCAAGGGCAGGGAGGATGGGCATGATGAAACGAGAATGGATAGAACTAGCGCGAAAGGAGAGGACAAGATAGGGCAAGAGCAACCAGAGGAGGAGCAACACCCCCTCACTTCTCACCCCCTGGCGTAACCCTTGGAGCAAAGCCCGTCGCCTTAACCAAGCAGCCAGGAAGCCCAAGGTAACCAAGACGAAGAGCCCGACGTAGAAGGGAGAGAGATGTTCGTTCACCAGGTGATCGAGGTAGTAGGAGAAGCCCCACTCCCTCCTCTGAGGCCTGCCCCAGGCGATGAGGAAAGTGTGCTGGATGAAGTCGATTCGAGAGAGGTACCAAGTTGCGGCTACTGTGCCTCCCAGCCAAAATGAAGAAAGCAAGTTGATCCCTTGACTACTTCCTCGGCTGAAAATATAGATGAGGCCTGAGAGGAGAAACCAGGAGAGAGGAAGGAGCCAGTGACCCAAGGGGAGTTCCACCACCTGCCCCCTCACCGGTAGGTACCAAAGGAGTGCCAGCCCCAAGCCAAAGGCCACCGAGAGGCCAGCCCACCTTCGGTCCAGGGAGGGCTTAAGGTCTCTGAGCCAACTCTGGAGGGGCAGACGGGCGACTATTAAGATCAAAGGGGGCAGGACGAAAAGGGTATAGGTCCACTTGGTCAGCATCCCCAAGCCCATGCTCAACCCAAAGGCCAAAGAGGCACCCCGGTGAGTGAAGTCACTAGAGAGAAGGAGGAGAGAGATGCTCAGAGCCACCACGGCGGTCAGGGCGAATTCTATATAGGTGTAGCGGGACATGGCGTAGATCATGGGGAAGGTGGAGACCAGGAAGGCGGCCAAGAGCCCCTCTTTCCATCCCCAGATTTTTCGGCCGATCATATAGGTGGAGGGCAAAAGGATAGCCAGATAGAGGGAGTTGACCATAGCCGCCACATCCATGGAGAGCCCGAACAACTTATAGAAAACCACAATGAGGAGGTGAAAGAAGGGAGGATAGTAGCCGCTCAGGGTGAAGGCCTCGAAGAAAGAAGGGTAGTTTAAGGTTTGGAGGATGTCGTTATATCTCAGGCTCTCTATGAGGTGGCGAGGCCGGTCCCAACCCAGGATGACCACATTGGTGGAGAGCCAGATCCAGTTGTTTACGATATGAAAGAGTAGTAAGGCCAAAAGAAAAGCCAAAGGCCAGTAACGTGACGTCCACCTCTCAAAACGTCCTCCTCGGCTTTCCTTTATCCCCTCGCTTGTCATATCCATATCTTCTCGATTCACTAACCTTCGACTTTAACCCTCTAACTAGGTTGACCGCTTCCCCTCAGCCTCTCATACCCCTCCACGGCGTAGATGAGGGCGCCGATCAGGCCGGTGGCCACGGTCACCGCATAAATTGAAAGGGAGATAGCCAGGGCCAAAGAGGGGGGGACGCCAGCCTGGCTGAAAAGGTAGATGTAGGCCCCCTCTCGCACCCCTAGCCCGCTCAAGGAGATGGGCAGAACCAGGAGAAAGGAGATGATAGGTATAAAGAGCAAGAAATACCAGAAGGTGATCTCGACGCCAAAAGATAACGCCGCAAGGTAGTTCATAATCATCAAGAGGATATTGAAGGCCAAAGAGAGGGAGAGGGCTTGGACAAAGGGAGCCAAACTATAGATCTGAGCTGAGAGGTATAGTTCCTTCACCCTTTCCTTCTGGGCCAGGGAGGAGAGAAGAGGCAACCCTTTCAGCCTTCGCCAGAGGGGACGGCTGAACAGGGCTCCGGTGCCTACCAGGGCAGCCAGGAAAATGGCGATGATAGTCACCCCCACCTCGGGAGGTACTATCCGGTAACTGAAGGCCAGGGCTGCTGTGGCCATGGCAAAGAGGGCGAGGAAGCCACTCAACCGATCCATAAAGACGGTGGTTATGGAACTGGCGGTGCGGCTGCCATATTGGGAAATCTCATAGACCCTCACCACGTCGCCGCCGAAGCCCGTGGGGAGCACCAGGTTGAAGAAGACCCCTATAAGGTAAAGAGAGGTTAGTTTGGGTAGAGAAGCCTGCACCCCCTGGGCGTTCAGGAATATTCGCCAGCGGTAGGAACGGAGCACTATACTAAACAGATAGAGGAGGAGAACGGCCAAGAGATAGCCCATATTGGCTCCCTGAAGGCTCTCCCAGGTCTCCCATACTCCCACTTTGGCCAGAAGGAAGGCTAAGAGCCCTAAACTGATCGCCATCCTCAGGAGGCTAAAGAGTCGCCGACGCATCTATCGTTTCACCTCTATTTTGGTCAGGAGTACACTATCATCGGCCAATCGCTCCCCCTCCTCACCGAAGGTAGCAAGCCTCTCCCCCGAAATCATATCGTACATGCCGATCTCGATGGTGTACTCCCCAGGGGGAGCATCCCCCCGTACCGGTATATCGTATTCGTCCACCACGATCTCCCCTACCAACCAGCCCGAGGTGGGTCGAGTGCCCCCGACGGGGAAGTTATCTTGCTGCCCCCAGACCTGCCCCTCTTTATCCACGAGATGAGTAAAGATGGTGTAATCCTTCTCCATCTTGGCTAAGGCCTGCCAATAGAGGGTCAGATGTAGGGTTTCACCCGGATAGAAAGTGTCAGGGCTGAGGCCGTACCCCAAGAGCCTGACCTTATGAGCCAGGTCGGCCTGAAGAAGGTGGGGGATAGAAGGGGGCTCGAACGACCTTCTGGGGGTAACTGGTTGGCCGTCCTGGACCTCCAGCAGTTTGAGGGCCGTGCCTTCGTCGAAGGAGGAGACCACCAGGGTGGAGGTCACCACCTCCAAAGGCAATCTATCTTCGACGATCCTCCAATCCTCTCCCTCCATCACCCCTAGCCCCACATTAAAATCCTTTCCCACATCCCAAGGGAGGGTCTCCATCCTCACTATCTCGCCCACTTTCCATCTGCTAGTAGGATACCAAAGGGCCGTGGTCATCGGCCTAAGGGTAGTATCTTCGATGATCCTTCCCTTTTCATCGTAGAAGAAAGGGTATATGCCGTAATCCCGCTCCAAGGGGAGAAGGGGCTGCCAATATAGGGCCAGGCTGGTCATCCCCTTCTCTTGGTTCAGGTCGAAGCCCAGGAAACGGAGGAGGCCTCCAAAATCTACGGCCATAGGGTATTCGATCTGGGGCTCTTTCACCCTGGCAAAGTCGTAGAACCCATTGGAGAGTCCTTTGGCTCCTGAGAGCCCCCGCTGGAGCAGAATGTAGCCATCCACGCTGGCCAGGATGCCGAAGCCTTCCTCTTTGACGAGGGCTTCAAATATCGCTTTTTGGTCGTTGGGGTGGATGGGCCAGGAGTCGACGCTCACATCGAAGAACACGTACTCCGCATCCTCCACCTTAGGGAACATATAGATCTTCGGCCTCTGGCTCAGATGAGGGTTCAACCTCGATTGGGCGGAGACCGTAGCCCCCCCTGCTATCAAAGCCATAAGTTCCTTGGCCAGGTGGTGATGAGGGGTGACCCTTGGGATCTGGAAACCCGCGGCTAAGGGGGTGAAACCATGGCCCCGGTGGTAAAGGAGAGTGGAGAGAAGTATCAAGGCCGATAGTAGGTATAGAGAGGTTTGCCGCTTCATCCTCAGATGGGGGGATAGATGCACCACTAAATAGTCGACCCCTAGGAGAGCGGAGAGGACGACAAAGGGGACTAGAGGTGCGGCGTAATGGAACTTCTCCAAAGTATAGAATTCGGGCTTGGTGCTCAAGAGGTTAATGGCCAAAGTGGGCAAGAATAGAGATAGTATCTGAGGGGCCAGCAAGGAGAGAAAAACCACAGGAGCCAGGAGGTTGCTCAGATAACCTAGTTTCTCCTTAGTGAGAAGGTTTCTCAAGACAACCCCTGGTTCCATGACCATAGTCCTCAACATGGTCAGGGGTCCCTGGCCCAGATAGCCATAAGCCGCAAGGTAGGGCGATTCCCCCCTAGGGTTGTAGTGGGGGATTATAATGTAGACCGCTACGATAAACCAAACCACCCCCAGGGAGATAGCGGCCACCCCTACTCGCCGGTTGCGCTGCACAACGAAGGCGTAGAGCCCCATCATTATCACCAGAAGAGCCATCTCCTCCCTGCAAGCCATGATCAAGAAGGCGAAGAGGAAAAACCAACCATACCGCCGTCGGTATGAATAATAGAAGGCGTAGGCCAGGAGGGAAGCGGCTAGGGTCGTGGGGTGGAAGTCGAACATATTGGCCGCCTCTAGAGCCGGAAAGAGGAGATAAACTAGGGGGAAGACCAAGGTAACTAGGCTCTCCCCGAACTGCTCCCTGGCCATCCAGAAGATGGGCAAGGCCCCCAGGGCCACGACCACCGTCTGGAAGACTAAAAGGCTCTTGGGGTCGCTATAGAGGAGGTAGAGAGGGGAGATAAGGATTAAGATGGGGTCCACGTGGTAAGCCAAGCGAGTCCCCTCCTCCCCCCAGTTGGTGAAGGGCAGGAGCCGTCCATGGAGGCAGTTCCACACCGCCTGATCCATATTGCCCAGGTCGAAGGCGGTAGTCTGGAAAGCCTCGTGCTTGAGGATGGGCAGGGTGCTGAAGAGGACCATGTAGAGGAGCACCATCCCCCAGAAGAGACCCCTTACCACCCATCTGCGACCCACTACCGATGATACCCTACCCATCCACCACCTCGACCATCCCCAATGAAACCCTATCCCCTATCACCACCCCACCCTCATCCATAACAGGCAACCGCTCCCCACTTATGGGATCATACACCCCCACCATCAATTGATACTCCCCAGATGGCACATCGTCAGGCAAAAGGATACCATAATTGTCCTCTATCTCCTCGCCTATATCCCATCCCGACATCGCCCTAGAACCCCCCACTGGTTCGCTATCCCTCTGAGCCACCAACTTCCCTGCCCCATCCCTCAGGTGCACAAATACCTTATAGTCCTTGCTCACCTCTCTGCTAGTCTCCCAATATAGCGTCAACCTCATTACCTCTCCGACCCTCACTTCTTCATCCCACAGCCTATAACCCAAAAGTGCGACCTCTTCCCCCAGGTTCGCCCGCAGGGGTCGTTCTCTGGCCGTTTCTTCCAGCCCGAAAGATGTGCCATAGAGCACCAATCGCACCCCACCATACCACCTCTCCCAGGCCCGATACCCATGCTCATTCAACCACCCTTCCACGGAATGTACTGCCTCTATCCCTCCCTCATCCCAAAACAGACTAAAAATCCGACCATGCCCAGAGACAATCTCTGTCAATTCCCCCTCCATCTCCTCAACTGATCTCCCCTCCCTAGGAAGGGGATAGACCTCTATATCCCCCCACAAATATCGAGCCAACACCTCCACCTGCTCCGGAGGAACGATGATCATACCATCTCCTCCTCTGGCCAGGCTATCGACCTCCTCCCCTATGCCTCCATAATCGTCAGGGTTATATCCCCCAGCCAGATGATACCTCTTGCGATAGAGATATACCGTGTCCCCATCGGGCAAGGGATACTCCTCCGCCAATCCGAAGGCCTCTTGGAAGAAGGCCGGGCTTCCCCGCAACCGCTCCATGGCCTCTCTTGCATCTTCGTTCAGCCCATCGTATGAACCGCCCTTGAACACTGCGTAGTCACATTCGAAGACCTTGGGATATATGGGGGGTTCCTCCTGTCCTCGAGCCAGATTGCGAAGTTCTATCCCCGCATATTTCTCCTCGCTCATGATCAGGTAGTCAAGAAGGATAGCGTTCAGATAGCGGCGGCTTATGAGCACCCCCAATTCCACCCTTCCCTCTCTATCCATCTCTTCCTTTGTCAGGTCTAAGATGCGGGGAGCGATCCAGTAGGCCTTATCGGTGGGGCCGGAGGCGGGAAGGACCCCTTCGACGAAGAGGTTTAGACGCCCGAAGAACGGCAGAGTTAAGATCGCTCCCTCGCGCAGCCCCTCAAAGCCGTCGTAGGAGAGGGCAAAGAATTCGACCATCCCTACCGAGACCAAAGCCACAATCAGCAACCCTCTCACCATCGCTTTTCTCACCTTGAAAAAGCCCTGGGAGGTAATGATGGCTGCCGCGGGGAGAAGGGCTACATCGAAGCGGGGGTTCTCGGTCAAGGAGAGGGTGAAGATGAGGAAAGGAACCACAAACCAGAGAATGAGGGCCCAACTGTTGTCGCTGATCCCTCGTAGCCTCTCCCTAGGAGAGCCTCCCTTCCAATAATAAAGGGATATGAGGATGGCCACCAAGAGAGCAAGGAAGTAGAGAGGCGACATCTGCTCAAAAACCAGATAATAGAGATAGCGGGTATAAGCACCGGGCTCCAGAAAGGTGAACTCCCGCCCCTCTATGTTCACCCCCCCATAGGCCACGACAAAAAACCGACGGAGGTAGCCGATATTGGGCAACGACCAGATCGAGCCCACCACCGTCCCTAAAAAGAGGGCGCTCAAGAGGTTCGTCCCCGGGCTTGCTTTCCGAGAGAGGAGATAGAAGGTGAAGGCCACTAGCGCCCAGGAGATGGGAAGGAGCCAGGGGCCCAAATGGAAACCAACCACCCGATCCCAATTGGGCAGATACCAAACGGTAACCAAGGTGAGAGCGACCACCATATGCACCCCGGGGGAACTCAAGAGGCGGATCAGGGGGGAGGAGTCTTTCCTCCTCTGCCTGAAAGATCCCAGGTCCCGTATGGCTCCTGATCTGACGATCACATAGGCCACTGGCCCGACTACGAAGGCCAGAAACTGCCACTTGGTCAAAAGCCCTAACCCAAAGGTGAGCCCAAAAAGCAGGGAGTTCAGCCGGTCCCGAAAGCGATCTACCCTGAGTAGGAAGTAGATGTTTAGGGCCACCATGGCCGTAAGGGGAAAGTCGGGGTAGAGGGTACGGGAGAGGTGGAAAAGAAAAGGGTAGATGGAAACCAAGGAAGCGGACAGCAGCCCCACTCCAGGTCCATAGAGCCTCTTCCCTATCCCATAGACCGAGAAGAGGAGGATAGCGATATAGAAAGAGTTGCTCATCAGGGCTACATCGGTGGAGACGCCAAAGAGACGGTAGAAGAGGACGGCAGGAAGCCAAGGCAAGGGAGGGCGGTTCCAAGGCCAAGTGAAGGCCCGAAAGAGGCTCTCTATATCTATCTCCTTCAATATCTTATTATAGACGATGGTCTTGGCCAAGTGGGAGGTGGGATCCCAGCCGAGAAGGGTCACGTTGGCCCGGAAATAGAACCAGTTGTTGACCCAGTGGAAGACCACCAGCAATCCCACAATCAGGAGGCAGCGCCACAGCCTATCCTGCTTCATAAGACCTACTCCCTACCTACGATCTCCAACCTAGCCCGTCTCCCACATCCCAGATGATCCGCCTCTCTCCCCCGTAGAAGAAAGGGTAGATAGGGCGAAATCGTAAAACCCCCTTGGCAACTCCTGAGCAATAGATCGCCAGCCAATAGGCCAACCCCCTGAGCAATCAAGCCCCTAGCGTGCCCTAAACGATTCGACCAACCTCTTCCCAAGATGCGCCGTGAAGCGTTCATCTCTACTCCCCACCCACTGATATCTCGCCTAAAGAGATGAAATCGCTGATCACTTCTCCAGTTTCGTCCAAGAGGGGCAACCGCTCCATGGTGGAGAGAAGGTAGATGCCCAACAGCAAGCGGTACTCTCCCCACGGCGCATTGGGCTTTACCGAAACGGAGTACTCATCGACGACCATATCTCCCAGGTCCCAGTAAGAGGTAGGGTAGAAGCCATGCCGGGGCTGGCTATCCTCTTGGCCCCAAATTAGGCTGTCATCCCCCACCAGGTGAACGAAGACAGTATAATCCTCATCGATTACACCCTCGGCCCGCCAGTATAAGGTTAAGGGGAAAGCCTCGCCCGGTCGTACGTTCGACCGAGGCAGGTCATACCCCAGAAGGGTGATTATCCCCCCTAGGTCAGCCTCCAGCCGATGGCTGGGCTCAGCCACTACACCTCCAGAGAGGCGGAGGAAATCGAGGATTATCTTGTCTCCCACGGCTTCCCCCTTGGGGCCAAGGATAGAGAGGTGCTCTTGGGTATCGGCCTCATAGAGGCCTAGATCCAGCCGGTATAGGCCGGGCTGAGCGCTCTCGGGCAAGGAGAGTCGGTGTCTATCCCGCACCACCTCCTGCGGTGGCCAGAAAGCCGGTGGATAGAGGGCCTGCATGGGCTCCTTATCATCCTGGGCTACCCGCTCCCCGTCCTCGCCTACCAGATGCAAGAAGACCACGTACTCCTTTTGGGGATCCAGCGCCTGCCAGAGGAGGGTCACCTCCAACTCGCCACCGGGGTCGATCTCGTCGGTAAGCAGTTCATACCCCCGAAGCATCATCCGCCCCTCGAAATCGACCGCCAGAGGCTGACTCACCGCTGGAGCGGGCCGCCGCCGATACCCCTGGGAAAAGAAGACCATGGTACCCCGTTCTTCGTAGGCCAGATCCATCTGATCCAAAACCAACTCCACGAACTCCACATCATACCGAGATTGGAACCGCCAACCATCGACTACCAGCCAAAGCCGCTTCCCCTCCTTGAGGAGCCTCTCTAACTGAGTTGTAGTATTGAGGAGTTCGGCTCCC
>DAOULQ010000076.1:0-9745 GCA_034419095.1 Anaerolineae bacterium
GATGCTGGTGCGCGCTTTGACTCCAACGGCTCCAACGGAACTAGCAGCAGCAATTACTATACCCCCCTGGCAGGCCGCCAGGCCTTCACCGCCGATAGCCAGGGCTACTACTCCAGTCGCCTGGACCTGAGTTCCCTGGCCGGGCAGAACGTGCGCTTCCGCTTCCGCATGGGCACCGATTACAGCATTGACGATTACGGCTGGTTCATCGACGACGTCCGCATCTATACCTGCGGGGGGGTGAGTCCAACGCAAACATCTACACCGACTCCACCGCCCGCACCTATGCCTACCTCTGCACCAGCACCCACAGCAACGCCCACCTGGACACCTACTCCTACCCTAACTCGGACACCCACCCCTACCCCAACTCGGACGCCTACGCCAACTCCAACACCCACAAACATCCCCACGCCCGAGAGTTACGACTTCTACCTACCCATCATCTTGCAGAACTACTAGCCCTCACCACATAGTCAGAACCACCTCTCCCTCAACTCCTCCAAAAACCCCGTCTCCCGCCACTTGACGATCGCTCCGTTGACCTTCTCCAAGAGGATGGGTGCTTTGATAGGCACGGCGATGACACAGGGCTCCTCGCTCACCTGTTGCACTATGCGAAGCCCACCCTCTTCCCGCATGAACTGATAGGCGGAGACAGCATCCACTATGACCGCATCTACCTTCTCGCCCCTAAGCGCCTCTAGGACCTCCTGAGGGCTTATATAGGCTTTTCTCTCCAAGACCATCCTCTGTTCCAGCCGCCGAGCCTCCAAATCCCCCATGGAACCCAACTCCAACCCCACGCTCCGCCCCTTCAGCTCTTCTACCTTGGTGATAGTTGTCTGTTCCCGCACCACCAACACCTGCCCAGCGTCGAAATATGAATGAGAATAGGCCACATCTTGGGTCAGAAGGGGGTCATAAGGGAGAGCGGAAATGATTATGTCAACTCTTTCTACTTTGAGGGCGTCATAGAGGCCATCGAAGGTGATATTCTCGAAATCGACCTCCACACCCCACTCCCTCCCCAAAGCCAGCGCCAGATCCACGTCGTAGCCCCGCAACCCCACCTCATCCCACAACTCGAAGGGGGGATAACTGGCGTCCATCCCTACACGAAGAACCCTCTCCCGCTTGATCCGCTCCCAGGTCCTATCCCTCACTTCGCCACCTGAAAGGCGAAAGAGGAGAAAGAGACCTAGGGCGACCAAGAGAAACAGGGCTATATGTGCCAGCCAGCGTCTAAGGGCTATATGTGCCAGCCAACGTCTAAGGGCCATCTACCGCTCCACCCACGTCCCCTCAAGCCAATCGGTAGCTCCCTGGGCGTAGGCCTGCACCTCCTCATAGATCGGCTTCAGGATGAACTCCGGCGTGACGAAGGAGAAGTAATCCCGGAAGTTCCGCTGCGGCCAGGGGGTGCGGAAGGCCCAGAAAGCCACCGCCAGGCACCAATCCCACTCTAAAACCTTCTCATAAGCCTGTATGGTGTAGGCGATCCGTTGAGAGGGGCGCACCGCCTTCGTCCAGCGGGGATGGTCGTTCCAGCCCCCTTCAGTGATGATTATTTGCTTATCTCCATCTCCGTTTTGCACCATCAGTTGGCGGATTAACTCCGTCCGGGCGAAATTTATCTTATCTCTGGCGGGAGGGTCGTTAGGAGGGAAGACATAGCCGTAGGCGTGGACGGCCAGGATATCGAAGTACTCCTTTGCCCCGGCGTCGTACATCCTCTGGAGAAAGGTCAAATCCGAGAGAGCCAACCCCTCGCCCTCATCGGCCACGTTGGGGGCCAGCCCCGCGGCCAAGACCTGGATATCGGGGTCGGCATCTTTGGCCCTCTTATAGGCTATCCTGAGGAGCTCCGTATACCCCTCCGGATCTACGGGACGGAAGCCCCAAGAGGAACTCAGGTTCGGCTCGTTCCAGACGATCAGATATTCTATCCGACCTCGAAAGTGGCTAACGAAGGCGTAAACGAAGTCGCCGAAATCCTGGTAACGCTCTCTTTCTAGGTAACTGTTAGTGGTCTCCTTGGGCCGCGCCCATGGGGGGACGAAATCAAGCCTGGCGATGAGCGTGAGCCCCTGGGCGTTGGCGTGATCAACTACCAGGTCGGCGTGGCTCCAGTCGAACTGTCCCTTTTTGGGCTCGTAGTAGGCCCAGGGGAAATACTCCACGATCCAAGGAGCCCCCATAGCCCGCACCAACTCCAAGGTGCGCTTTATCTTCCATTCGTCTACCTCATCGGTGAGCCGGGTGTGGACCCCCATCTTAGAGTTTAGGGTTTCAACCTTCTGTTGAGGGCCCAAGGTGACCAAAGGCTTGGGGAGAACGCCGAGTATCAAGATAACCAGGAGTAGAAGGAGGGCTCGAGAGCCGTATGGTCGAATATTCACAGACTTTCACCCCAAAGAGGCGCTTTACATTTAAGGGGGCTTGCGCCCGCCTCACCGGACAAGCCCCCTCCTAGAGCCTCCCTTTTGTACTCCTCACCTTCTGCGAGCATTATGCCACCACCTCTGAACCCTTCCGGAGTTCATGCGAGATAGAAACCTTAAAGAAAGCACCGGCGGCCCAGATGACGGTGCGGAGACTCATTTTGGGAAAAGACTAGGTTTGCGCTATTTGCGTGCCGAGGAGATGTATTGCCTCATCCAATTGCTTCAACAGCAACTCACATCGAGATTTCATGACGCCACGTACGATATTCTGGCGCTCCTTGGCATCTTTCAGGGCAGCCGCTGCTCCAAACATGAGATGCAGAAGCCAGGGCACAAATGCATTCGTACTTTCGAGCATGCTATCCACATCGAGCAATTTTGCTATCAACTCAGTAGGGACGTTGTCCAACAGCGGACCCGAACTTATGGACCTCCAACCACCCATCGAGAGAGGATTACTAGGAATCCATCCAGGAATCCCCAATTGCGTCTCCCAGACCCTGGTGTCGTCGTGGAGTTTCTTGAGTTCCCGATCCAGTACAGCTAAGACTTTTGTTCTCATCTCAGCTTTCTCTTCCGCTTTGGCTCTGCGGTCAAACCATCCGATCACTAGGAGAGCAACGGCGATATCGGACAACAGGTTGGCCCAGAATCCCCCTGCCCACTTTGGGCACGTTAGAATCGCGACGGCCCCGCCTAGTATGATGGTGATCCCCACGATAGCTAGCCAAAACCACAAAGCCCTGACTCGACTCCTTAGCCCCATGGCCACACCCTCACATTCCTCCCACCCTGCCGCGGAAGAGGTGGGCACAGTTGAACCGTAGGATAATACTCGCTAGTTTTCCCCTTGCTCTCGAAGCCACTCCTCGAGGCGAGATGTTGGTTCGATGAAGTCGAAGGGCCGACCCGTCTGCCGCTGCCGTGTTGTCTTGACGCGCTTGTCGCTCTCCAAACTCGAAACCGCATTCTCCATCCGCTCGCTCGGAAGTTGAGTCTCGCGTGCCAAGTCACCATACCACACTCTCTTGTGCTTCGATACGTACCTTGCTACAGCCTTCATGTCCTCAACATGAGCCTCACGATTAAGTTCCACGATTGTCTTTCCTTTCCTGTCCGTTCGGCCAGATAGCACAGCGGAGGGTCATATATGCTCCCTCCTCGATTCCACTACCACACCGATGATCTCTGCCTCTTTCGGGCGCAGTTTCTCATATCCTCAAGACTGCTTCTTCTCCCCTATTCTACCTCCGCACCGGCAGTGGCAACTCGATCACAAACGGCACAGCATTTTTTGTCATGCCCAATAAGGCTTTCTGATGTACTTATAGGCCGCATTCACCGCCGTCGTCGCCTCGCCGCAGGCGGTGGTGATCCGCTTCGTCTTCCCCTCATAGGTGACCAGATCGCCGCAGGCGAATATCCCTCGTAGGTTAGTGCGCATCTCCGGGTTCACCACCACCGCCTTGCCTTTCAGTTCCAGCCCCCACCGCTCCACGCTCTCCAGATTGGGGATGAAGCCGATGCTGATGAGCACCACATCCATGGGCACCACCCTCTCCTCCTCCGTCTCGTTGTTGATGAGCCGTACAGCCTCGACTTTCCCTTCCCCCATAATCTCCTTAAGTTCGGTGCGGAAGACCACCTGGATAGGGCTCTTCTCCACCCGCTCCACCGTTATCTCGTCGGCTCGGAAGTAGTCCTTGCGGTGGATGAGGGTGCTTTCACCAGCGCAGTCGCAGATGGTGAGGGCCATCTCCAGGGCGCTGTCCCCTCCGCCCACACAGAGGACCTGTCTCCCTTCAAAGGGCTTCGTATCCAGGCAGTTGTAGTAGACCCCTTCTATCTCCTCCCCAGGGATGCCCAACTTCCGGGGCTCAAAAAGCCCCATCCCCAGAGCCAGGATCACCGCCTTGGCCTCGTAGGTCCCCTTGGGGGTCTTGAGGGTTATCTTCTCCTCCTCTACATCCAAATCGGTAACCTCCTCCCCTTCCCGTACCTCACAGCCCATCTTCCGAGCCTGAACGGCCATCTTCGCCGCCAACTCGTGGGCCACGATATCGGTGTAGGAGGGGAAATCGTGGATGCTCTTATGGGGATAGAGGCAGGTCAACTGCCCCCCTACCTCCTTCGCCTCCAGGATCACCGAAGAGAGTCGCTTGGTCTGCGCATAGATGCCAGCCGTCAATCCAGCCGGCCCTGCCCCTACAATCACCACGTCGTACATCTATCCTCCCTGAATATGATCTCCTTCCCACTATGCGAAAGGGCGATGCGCAGAGGCTATTATAAAACCTGAGAAGAGCGGTGTCAACTATCTTTGACCCATCTCCGCTATCTGTCGTAGGAGCCCCACCATGAGGGCGGCGAGTCTGGCCACCTGTCGCCATGGGAGGCCCCTACGCCCCGCCCCACCATCTTCCGTCCATTGGCGAGCGTATATCAAGGCCGCTAAACCGCCCACCAGCCCCCCCATCAGGGCTCCCAAGAGCACTATGCGCCTCGCTCCCCGAGACAACGGATGAGACACGGATAACTACCTCCTCAAGAAGGCCTTTAGAACCTCTAAAACGAACGCCCCAGCACTTATGGTGCGGATAATAGGGCTCACTAGGAGCGAGGAGAAGGTACGGATCCCTCTCTCCACCTGCGCTGTTCTCTTTTGGGCAGAAGTTAGAGCCGGGAGCAGGTTACCTTTCGCCCGCCCCAGCCCCCGAACCACATAAACTAGAAGGAAAAGCATTGGTAGGATGAGGATAAAACCTTGTATCATCAAGTAGATGAGCGCCGCATCTCGCCAGAGGGCCACCACTGCTGGGTCCATGTTATGCTCCTCAGACTATTGCTTTGCTAAATGCGAAAGTTATGTTATGATAAATGATTGAACAATAGTACTTGGATTTGAATTTATGAAATATGTAAACTCTGCATTATCAGCGGTTCCTCTCATTGGCCAACTGATGGGTTGGATCAGAAAGCAGTTGGGTAGCCACCTGTCCATCAAGCCACGACCGGCAAATTGCTACTTCACACAAAACCCAGACACGGGAACAGCACTTGTGGTTCTAGATTTAGCCATCGAGAACCTGATCGGTGAAAACCTGTGGCTCCAATCGATTGAAGTACGAATCTTGATAAACAATACATGGCATCAAGGGCAAACGTGGCCTGCTGAAACCTACGCCTTTCCTTGGGCGCGAGGGATTCAGGTCTGCCAACGCGATCAACGAATTGACCTTGCAGATAGACCACTTATCAAAATCCCGGCACGTATGCCTCTTGGAGGCTATGTGCTGTCACGGTTTTCTCAAGTCACGGATGATCTCCCACGGGTAGACTGCCAAGTAACAGCCCTCGCCTCCCGCGGCAAACCGGTCACCACTGTCTTGTCCGTCCAAAGGCATCTGAACGAGCGCCAAAGAAGCGATGTTCGCATATTAGCACCAATAGAACTTACTCACAACGGTATCCGATATCAATATAATGCTACGGATGACGAAACAACAACCATCCCACGCTATGTGTACGACACCATTCAGACCATGTACTTCAAAGACAGCGTACTATTAATCAAACACTGGGAGCTTGAATAGCCCACGCTACCCCTCGGCCTCCCAATCCCAGAACCAATAGGCTAAAAACCGCCACCTGCCCCAGGGGGCGAAGACCTCCTGCACCTCTTTATCGGTCACCGGCGCTCCCTCGAAGAACCGCTCCGAGACCAATCTGCGAGCCCAGGTATCAACGCCCAGATAGTCGTAGCGGCCCAGAAGGGTCAAGATGTGGGCGGCCGCATATTGTCCCACCCCCTTAATCGATTTGAGCCTCTTATAGAGTTCCGCCGTCTCCAAGGGGGAGTCCTTGAGCCCTTCCAAGTCTAGTTCGCCTGTCGCCACCTGGCGAGACAACTGAGCGATCGATGAGGCCCGATACCCTAGTCTAATTTCCCGTTGCAGATACTCCTCCCCCGCCTCGGCCACGGCCTCTGGTGTGGGGAAGGCCCTCAGAGGTTCAAGGGGGTAAGGTTCCCCCGACCTCTCCACCAGCCGACCCACCATCCCCTCCGTCTGCCTCCAGGTGCAGTTGGTGGTGCAGATGGTCTTCACCACATCTTCATAGACCGTAGGTGAGCGCAAGACGCGTCCCTTCCCCTCCTCCACCACATGCCTAAGCGCTGGCTCCCCTTCACATAACCGGTAGAAATCGGTTAACTCCTCCTCCAACCTGAGCATCCAACTCACCTTACCCTTTATCTCGCCCAGGTCCCTATCTCCTAAAGCATCGTTTGCTCTTATGTCAACCCTAACTCCTGTCAACTCATCACTCTCACCCACGGCTAATTTCACTACCCGTCCGGTGGATAGCCGCTCCACACGCCCCAACCTCTCTCCATCCCAGGAAAAGGGGACCAAACGACGCCATCCATGGGAACGAACCGTGGCCTGGAAATTAAAGGGTGGCCGAGCAGCCAGTTCTAACCTCATCATCCAGAGCACCTTTTCTCCTCACAATATCTCTATCTCGTAGTCGGCCACCTGGGCATCAAACCGCCCCTTCTCGATACTCCTCACCACCTTGGTGAGCAGCCTATGGACGTAGCCCTGGTCGTTGGAGACACAGGCCACTCCTAAGACCGCATGTTGCCAGGCGTCGTTCCTCTCCACCTCGGCCACGGAGACGTTGAACTCATTGCCCAGCCGGGCCAGGATCGACTTGACGATCCGCCGCTTATCCTTCAAAGAATGACAACCTGGCAACTCTAGATGGATGGTACAAACGCCGATGATCATGACGCGGATATTTTACCACACTTCAGGTGGCCAGGCATTATTGCGAGAACCGAGGTCGCAAATTGAAGAGAGATCTACTCTTTGTTGACTTATCCCCCAAAAGTACTATAATGGGTCTAAGGGGTGGTCGTTCGGTGGGGAAGAGCGAGTTCTATATCGCCTACCTTTGGTTGACATATAACCTGATGGACATCATCTTCACCCATCGGGGCTTAGAACGGGGTCACGTGGAACGCAACCCCTTTGGCTACGCCTTAATCGCCGGGCCTGGTAAGTGGTGGCTATACGCCCTTAAAGTGACGGTAGCCTTACTCCTCATCCCCCTCATAGCCCATATCAGCAAGCGGTATCCTTCCGCCTGGACCTATCTGCGGATGTGTAACCTCGTGCTCTGCGGGGTGGTCCTGTGGAATGTGGCGCTGGTGGTCAGATGAGACTAGGAGAGGGCGTGGATCGGCCCCTCGAATTGGCCTAAGGCGGCCTCCCTCACCGCCTCCGGTAACGTAGGATGGGCGTGAATGGTGGCCACGATATCGGAAGCGGTAGCCCCCATCTGAACAGCCAGGGCCCCTTCGGCGATGAGGTCTGTGGCCTGGGGCCCCATGATGTGCAAGCCTAGAACCTCACCCTCCTCGTGACAGAGTAATTTCACCAGCCCCGTCGTCTCCCCCATGGTCAAAGCCCGTCCGCTGGCCCCGAAGCGAAAGATGCTCTTCTTATAAGGGATCCCCTTCCCCTTCACTTCCTGCTCCGTGAGGCCCACCCCTGCGATCTCCGGCAAAGTGAAGACGCAATAGGGTACGGCTCGATAATCGATCCCTTTCTCATTACCAAGGGCGTTCTCGGCGGCGATCTCCCCCTGGCGACTGGCTACATGGGCCAGCATCCAGCCCCCCGTAACATCGCCCACAGCGTATACCCCAGGCACGGTGGGCTGGAGGTAGTCATCGACCACGATGGCTCGCTCCTGGGTTTCGACGCCCAAGTCAGCCAGCCCTAGCCCCTCGGTGTAGGGCAACCGTCCGGTGGCTATGAGAACGTAGTCGGCCTCCACCGACTCCACTTTCTCATCCGCTCCGTACTCCACTAGTAGACTGTGCCCCTTCTGTTGCACCCCTCTGAGCGGCGAGTTGAGATGCACCTCCATCCCTTCTCTGCGCACCAGATTAAGATAGCGGCGAGATAACTCCTCATCCACGGGGGGAAGGAGAGAAGGCAACATCTCGATGACGGTCACCTTGGTCCCTAAGGCGTTGAAGATGGTGGCGAACTCCATGCCGATCACCCCACCCCCCACGACCATCAGTTCAGAGGGGGCCTCCTCCAACTCCAAGATCCCGCTTGAGGTGAGAACCCCCTCCAGATCTAATCCTGGCACCGGGGGCTTCCCCGGCTCCGCTCCCGTGGCGATGATGATGCTTCTGGTAGATAGTTCCCTGCCCTCGACGACGACCCTATTCGGGGCCAGCAACCGACCCCTTCCCTTGAAGAGTTCGACCTTGCGAGCCTGAAGCAAGGTCTCTACTCCGGAGACGAGCTTTTCCACCACCCTCTCTTTGCGAGCCATCATCTTGGCGAAATCGAGGGCTGGCTCCGAGACCAAGATGCCGAACTCCTGAGCCCTCTCTATATCCAGGAGCAACTCCACGCTCCGGGCCAAGGTCTTGGTGGAGATACAACCTTCGTTGAGGCAGACCCCCCCTACCCGCTTTTCTTCTATCAGGGCCACACGAGCCCCTAGCTGGGCCCCTCGCAGGGCCGCTACGTACCCCCCCGGGCCTCCACCGATAACCGTCAGATCATAATCAGCCATACCTCTCCTCTCTTATCTCTTTTATCCACCCCACGGCGCAACACTCCTCACGCCGCACGATCTCCAACCCCAGTTCTTTCGCCAAGACCAAGGCCTCAGAAGCGGGGCTCACGATGCCGTTCACTCCGGCCCGCAGCGCCCAGGGGTCTAACAGATGCCGGTATTCTCCCCGAGGGCGCATGCAACCCAGGTAAAGAGGAACGGTGGGGAAGCGAAGCCGGGCCTCTGCTATGAGATCGATGACCGCCTTCAACTCCGGGGGCTCTCGGTCGGCGTACCGGGTGCCCGAGGTAGGGGTGAAGACGATGAGAATGAGCCCCTCCACCCCCAACCCTTCCAGGATCTCCAGGGCTCGGTGCTCCCCCACCATCTCTCCTCCCTTCAGGCCGAGCGTGATATGGGGGATCAGGGGGAAATAACCCCGCAAGAGGTTGTAGGTCTTCACGTAGTCCTCCACCCGCCGCTCTAGGCCGTAAACCTCCTGGATCGTCTCATCATCCCCCACGAAATCGAAGGAGATCACATCTACATAAGGAGCGATAGCCTCCGCCTCCTCTCGCTCGATGAGGCCCACATGCCAGTTCATCACCCTGCCATTCCGCAAGGCTCCTATTATCTCCAGACCCCTCGTCACCGGCACCTTCCCCGAGGGGTCGCACCCCCCAGAGATGAGACAACTGGTAGCCCCTTGAACC
>DAOULQ010000077.1:0-14170 GCA_034419095.1 Anaerolineae bacterium
TCATCCCCCTCATCACCGTCCCGGTTATCTACGAAGTCCCTCTCCTCTTGGAGGAGGCTGGGCTTGGAGAATTCATTATGGAGCGGTTGGAACTGCCTAAACGGCGCAAAGATCTCTCCGCCTGGCGGGAGATGGTAGAGAAGATAAAGGAGCCGAAAGAGCGACTTCCCATTGGTGTGGTGGGGAAATACGTGACCTTACCAGACGCCTACATCAGTGTGCGAGAGGCGCTGCGCCACGCTGCCCTCTACCACCATAGAGAGGTGGAGATAGAGTGGATCGACGCCGAGGAGTTGGAGAAGGGGAGAGGGTGGGAGCGTTTGGATGAGGTGGAGGGGATCGTCATCCCTGGAGGGTTCGATGTGCGAGGGATAGAGGGGAAAGTGAAAGCCTGTCGCTACGCGCGAGAGAAGAAAGTGCCCTATCTCGGCCTCTGTCTGGGGATGCAGGTGATGATTATAGAGCTAGCCCGTCACGCTCTGGGGAGCGAGGAGCCCAACAGCACGGAGTTCGACCCCCAAACCAGACACCCGGTCATCGACCTTTTGCCCGAGCAGAGGGGCATATCGGAGATGGGAGGCACCATGCGGTTGGGGGCTTACCCCTGTCGGGTCCTGCCCGACACTCTAGCCTTCAAGGCCTACGGTCAGGAGTCGATCTCGGAGAGGCGAAGGCATCGCTTCGAGGTGAACAACGACTACAGGGGGGTGCTCCAGGAAGCGGGCCTCGTCGTAAGCGGTACCTCTCCTGATGGCCGTCTGGTGGAGATCGCGGAACTCAAAGATCACCCCTGGATGGTGGGAACTCAGTTCCATCCGGAGTTCAAGTCCCGACCCAACCGGCCCCACCCCCTTTTCCGCGACTTCATCGGCGCGGCAAAGAAGATGGTAGGAGAAAAACAACTGCTCTTGACGGAAGCCGGCCAGAACCCCGAATCAGAGAGAGGCGTCTAGCCAAAGCCCAGGGAGGAAAAACGCTTGGGTCAGCGTCTAACGGTTCTAGATAAAGGCTATATAGAGTTGGAAGAGATGATGGGTGGGGACCAGTCGGTAATCAGGGGAGCCCGTATCTGTTACCAGTCGGATGGGACTCCAGAAGCCGACAAGCGGTTAATCGATAAGTTGATGCGTAGCGAGCCAAAACACAACACCCCTTTTGAGCACGCCGTTTTTCGATTCCATGTTAGATGCCCTCTCTTTGTCCAGCGCCAATGGATGCGCCACCGCATCGGAACCTTCAACGAGAAATCGTTCCGCCGATGTGGGCCGGGGATCGATTACTACTCCCCTCCCAAGGAGCGCAGGCCGAAGGACACACACCATGGGGCATCACCCGAACAACTGTATCATGACACAATGGAATCAGGTCTTTCGGCCTATGGGAAACTGGTTGCCTATGGCTGGCCGAGAGAGGTCGCTAGGGGCGTTCTCGGCCTCGGCGTCTACACAGAGTTTATCTGGACGGTCAACGCATGGAGTCTTATGAACTGGCTCCAGAAGCGGCTGGATAAGGCTGCCCAATGGGAGCATCGTCAGTACGCAGAGGCGGCATTGAAGATCTTCCTCGAAGAGATGCCCATAACCGCTAACGCTTTCTGCAAACATATCCTTGGAAGACAAAAGGGGTGAACTCGCCGAGGCTAGAGGAGGAGATGAAGAGCAAGCGACTATATTAGAAGCCAACTATATAAAATGGAGGTTGCGACTTCATGGAGATCTATCTCGACACAGCGAAGATCGAGGAGATAAGGGAGGCGGTAAAACTGGGCGTCATCAGGGGGGTGACCACCAACCCCTCCCTGATGATGAGAGCCGGAAGGAGCGATTATCGCCAGGTCGCTCAAGAGATATGCTATCTGGTACAAGGCCCCGTCAGCGCCGAGGTGACGAGCGAGGAGGCGGAAGGGATGGTGGCCGAGGCGGAGAAGATAGCCTGCTGGTCTCCCCACGTGGTCATCAAGGTACCGGTCACCACAGAAGGGCTGAAAGCCATCTACACCCTCTCCCAAAAGACGGTTCAGGAGACCATCTGCCAGGACTGCGCTTGGGAAGGGGAGTGCGAAACAGACCAAGAGACCGCTTGGCGTCTGGCGACCGCTCAAGGGATCCGCACCAACGCCACCCTGGTCTTCTCCCCCAATCAGGCCCTTCTGGCCGCCCAGGCGGGGGCCACCTTCGTCTCCCCCTTCATAGGCCGCCTCGATGATATCGGCCACGATGGTATGGAAGTGCTGGCCGATATAGTGGAGATACTCGAATATTACGACCTAGATACCCTGGTCATCGCCGCCAGCATCCGCCACCCCTTGCATGTCACCCAGGCCGCCCTGGCCGGAGCCCACATCGCCACCATTCCCTACCCGGTGCTCCTGAAGATGATAAAGCACCCCCTCACCGACGTAGGCATCGAGTGTTTCCTGGCCGATTGGAAGAAGATAAGCGGCTAAACCGACAATGCTTTTCCTTACGCCTGCCTCATATCATCGGGGCAGGCTTTATCATCTTTTGGGCAGTCTGTTGTATAATGCTAAGCGAGGGGGAATATGCCCCGTTTATACATAGCCCTGGATATCGAGACCACGGGGCTTGATCCAGAGCGGGATGCTATCATCGAGATCGGAGCAGTAAAATTCCGCGGCCAGGAGGTCCTGGATACCTGGTCTAGCCTGGTTAACCCCAAGCGCCCCCTCCCCTATAACATCCAACGCCTCACCGGGATAAGCCCGGAGGAGACGGATAGGGCTCCCTCGCTTTTCTCTCTCCTGGGGCCTCTCTCCCGCTTCGTAGGGCGTCACCCCCTTGTGGGTCACAATATCTGGTTCGACCTGGCCTTCCTGGGGAAGCATGACCTCTTTCTCACCCAGCAGACTTTGGACACTTTCCAGTTAGCCAGCAGCCTCGTCCTCTACGTCCCCAGTCATAGTTTAGGGTCTCTAGCCCAAACCCTAGGAGTTTCTCAGGAAGAGGAACATCGTGCCCTGGCCGACGCCCTGACGACCAAGGAGGTCTTTGGGGCCCTTTGGGAGCGGGCCCTGCATTTAGATCTGAAAACCATCCAGGAGATAAACCGGCTGGCCCTGGGGAGCGATTGGCCGCTACGCCACTTCTTCCTTGACCTAGAGCGAGAGAAGGCCGCAATGGTTGGTGGAAGCCTCCGGGAGCAGTTAGTAGCCAGGAGGGACCAGGAGGCGCTCCTCAGTCCTCTCTTCTCCCTGGGGGTTGAATTGAAGCGCCTGAAGCCCACTTCCACCTCCAAGCCTCTTGACGTCGAGGCCTTGAGTGCCATGGTGGAGGAAGGAGGTCCCCTAAAAGAATATCTGCCTCATTATGAGTATCGGCCGCAGCAGGTGGAGATGCTCAAAGCCGTGGCCAGGGCCTTCAACGAGGGGGAGCATCGCCTCATCGAAGCCGGAACCGGCATCGGCAAATCCCTAGCCTACCTTATACCGGCGGTGCATTTCGCCGTGGAGAACGGCCGTCACGTGGTCGTCTCCACCAACACCATCAACCTCCAGGATCAACTCTTCAAGAAAGACATCCCCGACCTTCAGCAGATCCTACCCTTCGAGGCCGCCCTCCTCAAGGGGCGGAGTAACTACCTCTGTCTGCGAAAATTCTCTTATTTGAAGCGCCGAGGGGGGCTAACCGCCCCGGAGATCGGCGTCCTGGCCAAGGTCCTAGTCTGGCTTCCCACCACTATGACCGGCGACAGGGTGGAATTGAACCTCTTGGAGGGGGAGAAGCAAGTCTGGGCTAGGCTCTCTGCCGAGGAGCCCTGCCAGCCAGAGAGATGCCCCTTCCTGAGAGATTGTTACTTCTACCGTGCCCGTCGCAGAGCGGAGGGGGCTCATATCATCGTGGTGAACCACTCCCTTCTCCTCTCAGACATGATGACCGAGAACCGAGCCCTCCCCGAATATCGCCATCTCATCATCGATGAGGCCCATCACTTAGAGGATCGGGCCACCGAGCAACTGAGCGCGGAGGTCGATCAACGCTGGATCTACGCCCTCTTGGAGAGGATCGATTCTCGAGGGAAGAGATACGGCTTGCTCAACCGTCTATCCGCTTCTCTCAAGGAGAGGGGTGTACCCTCTGTTCTCAGGCGCGAGGTGGAAGACTATATAGAAGTGGTGCGACAACAAGCGGTTAATAGCAGGGAGTCTTTACGCACCTTCCTAGAGGCTCTTTCCCTCTTCCTGGCACAGCATCGCCGGGGCAACGAGCGGTACGATGAACGGATACGCCTCACCTCCGCCCTCCGAACCCAGCCCGACTGGGTTCAGGTGGAGATGGCCTGGGAACCTCTATCCCAAGGCTTAGCCAGGCTAGCCGAGGGCTTAAAAGTGGTTCACCGAGGCCTCCTGGGCCTGGGAGAAGAGTACGAAGATCTCCTCTTCGAACCTATGGAGAGGGAAAACGAACTCCATACCCTCCGCCAGGAGATGGAAGCCATCATAGCCCAGCCCCAGCCAGGACGGATCTATTGGGCAACCATCGCCGCAGGGGAAGATCGCATATCTCTTCACGATGCCCCCCTTCACGTAGGCCATATCCTGAGGGAGAACCTCTTCGCCCCCCTGGAGACCCTGCTCCTCACCTCAGCCACCCTCCGAACAGGGGGAGAGTTCGGTTACATTCGGGAGCGCTTAGGGCTTGAAGATGCCCAAGAACTGACCCTGGGCTCCCCCTTCGATTACGAAACCTCCACCCTCATATTCATGCCTACCGATATCCCAGAGCCCAACACGCCCGGGTACGTTAAAGCCACAAACGAGGCCCTCTTTCATCTCTGCCTGGCTGTGGGGGGCAAGACATTGGCCCTCTTCACCTCCAAGGCCCATCTTCTGGAAGCCCATAAAGCCCTGGCCCGGCCGTTGGAAGAGAGGGGGATCCAAGTCTATGGCCAAGGGATCGACGGTTCCCGACACCACATCTTGGAGAACTTCCGGCATCAACCCCAAAGCGTCCTTCTGGGGACGCGGAGTTTTTGGGAGGGGATAGATGTGATGGGCGAGGCTTTGAGTTGTCTGGTCATCGCCCGGCTCCCCTTCCCCGTGCCCGACGACCCCATCATCGCCGCTCGAAGCGAGGCCTACGAGGACCCCTTCGGCCAATACGCCGTTCCCCAGACCGTTCTTCGCTTCCGGCAGGGATTTGGCCGCCTTATCCGCTCCAAGACCGACCGGGGAGTAGTGGTAGTGCTGGACAAAAGGGTCCTGACGAAATATTATGGAAGTGTCTTCATCGATTCCTTGCCCCAATGCACCATCCAGCAAGGTTCGGTACAGGAGTTGCCTGGAATAGCAACGGAATGGGTGGAGAGGGCATGAGGGTTAAGGAGGGAGCATGATATGATCACGGCCACCGATTTGAGAAAAGGTGTCACCTTCGAGTACGAAGGCGACCTCTATCGCGTCTTAGAGTATCAGCACTCCTTCATCGGCCGAGGGAGCGCCAGGGTGAAGGTCACCATTAGGAACCTAGAAACCGGGACCACCATCGAGCGGGGCTTCGGCGCCGATGATAGGTTCGAGGAGGTGCGCCTCGAACTGCGGGAGGTGCAATACCTCTACACCGATGGCCATCTCTACTGCTTCATGGACACAGAGACCTATGAGCAGCCGGCCCTTAGCGCCGAGACTTTGGGAGAGAGGGTCTATTACCTTAAAGAAGGGCTAACCCTCCATATCTCCATGCATGAAGGGAGGCCGGTAGAAGTGGAACTCCCCGTCACCGTGGACCTGGAGGTCACACAGACCGGGCCTGGAATCAAAGGGGATACCGCTACCGGGGCTACCAAGAAAGCCACTCTGGAGACAGGACTAGTGGTACAGGTGCCCCTCTTCGTGGAAGAGGGCGATATCGTGCGGGTGGATACCCGTACAGGAGAATATCTAACCCGCGCAAAGGGGTAAGGACGAACATCAGTTGTCACCCTGCTTGTAAAGGCGGTCTTTAGAGTACTTCCTCTGGCCCCTCCGGTGGTGGCAACTCGGGAGCGGTGGGCTCGCTGGCGCTGAGCAGTTTATCCTCGAACCTCCCCAGTTTCTTTTCCGCCTCATCGTACTTCTTTCTGGCTCTCTCTATATGACCCCCTAGCGTCTCGTAATCCTCTTTGAACCGCCCGAAATCGCCTTGCAGGCGAGCCAGGTAGCGCATTATCTCCTGCGCCCGCTTTTCAATCTGCAAACCGCTAAGGCCCAAGGCGATAGCCTGTAAGTAGGCGTAAAAACTGTTGGGGGAGACGGGGATGACCCGCTTCTCCAATGCGTAGTTGAGTAGGCTCTTCTCCTCGCCCAGGGCCTCGTCTCGGATGATGGTCTCGTAGTAGACGTTCTCAGCCGGGATGTACATGAGGGCGAAGTTGAAGGTGCCCTCATCGGGGAGGATATATTTGCGGGCCACATCGTCGATGTGACCCTTCACCGAGCGAACGAACTCCCTCCGGTGGCGCTTCCGTTCCTCCTCGTCCTCCACTACTATCATGCGCTGGAAAGACTCCAGTGGAAACTTGGAGTCCACCGGCACCATCCCCGCCTTGAGGATGATCACCGCATCGACCCGCTCTCCGCTGCGGAAGGTATGTTGCAGTTTGTACTGCTCCGGGCTGAGGATTTGGGAAAGGAGATCGCCCAGGAATAGTTCTCCGATGCCACCGCGCAACTTGGGAGCCCGCAGGAGGTCACTGAGGCCGGAGATCTCTTTCCCCACCTCCTCCATATAGCGGCTAGTGCGGGCCAACTCCCCCAAATTTCGCTGGATCTGCCCAAAGGACTGGGTAGTGGCCTCCTGGATGCGGCGGTCCGAATCCAAAAGCCGCTCAGTGAGGCTATTGATTTTGGTCCATAGGACGAAGAGGGCCGCAATTACCAATACAGCGAACACCAGAAGGGCAAACGTCACTTCCATTCTTTCCTCCCTCCTTGGCAGAAAGGCGCAACCACTCTCATTATAGCACAGACGAGCAGAGAAAGTCTCATCCGCCCGTCAGTTGTTTAACTTCTACCTTGCTACTCACTCTCACAGAACCACTTTTTCTGGCCAGGGCTCTTGCTTTGAAGTTCCCCAGAGCCTGCTGATGTATTCTATTGAGAATAAGTCCTGTAATAGATGCAGCCAATAGGTTCCTTTGTCGGAAAGAACTATCTCATCCCCATCATCCTTCAAGAACCCGGCGAGAGATAATGGCCTCGTATATTTCCCGTAGACTTTATCAAAATCTTTTCCAAACCTTTTCTTGAAATCGCTTCTTTTGAACCTTGTCTCATAAACCCTCCAGTAAAGCCATCCTGCCATCTGCATCTTTTCCGTCAGATCAAGCGAAAGGGCAATGGGCATCCTTCCACTTTCAAGGGCCCGTATATACTCCTGAACATTGAAGGTATTGAGGTAGAAAACATCCCTAAGGTAAGATCCTCCGCTTGCGCCAAGACCAACGTAGAGAGGCACTGTCACAGAACAATACTTTGGAACTCCAGGCCTAGTGAAGGCCCAAACAGAGGTTCTTTCAAAGCCTGCGTCATAAAAGATCCCCTCTAGGATGGCCAGCATCTTTCTTCTCTCGAAGATGCCAACGCCTTTGTGGTTCTTTTCCTTGGCGATCCGTGGCCATTTAGTATAAGGAAACTTGAAGAGAGGGTAGGCTGCGATCTGATCGACTCCCATCTCCACCAGGAGATGGCCTGCTTGGTCTATCTCGCTGTAGGTCTGATTAGGTAAGGCGAAAATGATGTCCGCATTGACGCATTTGAAGCCCGTCCCGACAGCCCTTTCGACTGCCGCCTTAACCTGCTCGACACTATATGGCCTGTGTAAGGTCCTCAGGTGGTTTTCTTGTAGGGTTTCCACTCCAATGCTCAGATGCTCTACACCCATAGAGATGATGGCCTTGAGATTGTCTAGGCTCAAGTCATTTGGATGGCTTTCCATATGTATCTCGCACTGCATATTAAAGGCTTCAAAGAGATGCTCCAGGATCTCCTCAAGGCCGCTATAAAGCATTGTTGTAGGCGTTCCGCCACCGATGTAAAAGGAGGTCACAGGTCTATCGCCAACCAGCCGAGAATAGATATCGATCTCTTTCTTAACAGCGTTTGTGTATCTTTCTGCTACCTCAGGATGATAGATCTCCTTGTTGTAAGGACAGTAAGGGCAGATTTGACGACAGAAGGGGATATGAAGATAAAGACCAAATTCGTCTATACCCTGAAATCTGCCCTCGAGGGAGGGGATCTTGTTTTCAAGTGCAATATATTTCTCTCTGGTCAATAATCTCCTGAGTTGGGTTCTGAGGAAACCTTCAAGCCACATCGAATAAGTCTCCTTCCTACTTGACTAACCCTGCTGTGTGCAGAGGGTTATCGCCCGATGCACGATCCATTTTCCTTCCTTCAGCCAGGGGCGAGGAAAAGAAGCCCGGCCACGAGAGGCAACACTGAACAAGAAGACAAAATCAAGAACTGACGAAGGAAGCAAAACTCCTGCCAGGCTTAGGCTCGCTTCACGAACACCTTCTCTCTTTCCTGGGTTTCAAAACCTGAAAAGGCCCAATATCCCAAGATGATCAGGTTTACTGGCCCAATGATGGACAATATCCCATAAAGAAAGGGGTTCTTACCATGCTTGGCTGCTATCCTGCCAAAACATATTGCGATGTAGATGAGTACAATCGCGGCCACGATCCACCCATAGGTCACCATAACGACTACCTCCTTTCACCAGTGAACTTTCGGCTACTCGCACTCCAAATCTCATACCAGATCGACGATCTTGCCCTACAATCTCTGCACTGCCATTCACCTTACACCAATCTCCACTCTACTCCCTCCACGCGGGTGGCTGTCGCCGGTGCAGGCCTGGCTATCCTCCTCTCCGCCATGAGGCGAGGAAGAGCGAGCCTGCCACCAGCGGCGGCAAGGCCATAGTCAACCAGACAATGGCCGCCATCTGGCGGTAGCCCCCGCGAAACAGAATAGCCCAGAGCAGAAAAGCGGTGACCAATAGGGCTACCCCCACCAAGAGGCTTCCACCCATCCTCTCCCACCTCCAGGCCACCAGGGTGGCCATGAGAATGAGCAACCCCGGGATAGAGTGGGCCAGGAGGCTTCCCCAAGTGAAGCCCTCGACATAGGCGGAGCCAACACCCCACCAGAGCCAGAAGACAGCCACGGCTAGCGCCAGGATCCGCCCCGCCCAACGGAGGTAGTTGGGCCCAGAAGGTCGAATAACTTCGTTGGTAGACATGTTGTACCCCTTTCTAGTAATCCAATTCGCCCACGAAGTGTTCGATGGCTGACTTCGCACCGCCGGTAGCCATGAAAAACCAGGGGCCATTGTTGCAGGCCACGCCATAGGCCTGGCTCTCCCAAGTGGGGATACGGAAGCGGACGTACCACTTATCCCAAGCTAGCCTGCTCATCTTCCAGGCCCCTCGGGGTTTTGCAAAGGGCCTCCAAGATCGCTCGAGCCCCTTCGCTCCGGCCCCCTCTACCTCCTCATCGACCCGGGCAACCAGACTCTGTGCCTCTTCTGGGCTCTTCATCTGGACGGCCATGAGGTGAACCACTTGAACCCCGTCACTATAGCTACCCTGCTTGCTGGGGCCAGCAGTATCCAGCACCATGGGAGATAGGGGCTCAACAACCTCTCTTAACCTGTATTCTCCCACTTCCTCGCGCAGGACGTTCTCCTTGGTTACGCTCTCCGAAGGCGGCTCTCTCCCCTCTATGCCGTAGGGGGCTTCCCATCGAGAGAGGGCGGGGATGGCACTGTGGAACAAGACCACGGAACCCAGGCAGCCACAGGTCACAATTGCGGCCACAACCAACCCTCCGGTCAAAAGCCGTACCCAGCGACTCATCACTCATCCCTCCTTTCCCCTTTTGCTTCAACCTCATTCAATCAGAAAAGGAGTGCCAATACCAGACCAAGAACTGCCAAAAAGTGTCAACTTTGGGGATTGGATGAGCGCTGAAGGAATGATGGCAGGCGCTGGCTTAGCGACCGCCTTCAGGGGTAAGTTTAGGAGAAGCCCCTCGTTCCATCTCCAGGAGGGCCTTGGCGAGGGCTCGGATGGCTCGGCGCCGGGTGCGGTTGAAGGTGCTCTCGCTGATGTAGAGTTTGCTCATTATATCCCGGTTGGGCTCGCCCAATACGTAAGCCTCGTGGAGCACGAGGAAGGGGTACCATTCAAGGGTAGGGGGATGGGGTTGAGAGCCGGAGGGACGAAGTCTATCTAGGGCTTGCAAGAGCACCTCTTTTAGCGCCTTTCCCCGGTCGAGGTGGGTGACGGGGGCTTCCCCGGGCTGGAGTTGTCGTTCCACCAGGCTCAAATGAGCCAATTTGTGCTCCCCCAGATAGGAGTAGTCGAAGAGCCTGCGCAACCCCTCCTCCACTAAGGCCACGAACTCTTTCTCTCGTATCCCCTCCAAGACCTCTGAAGGTCCGCGTTGGGCCACTAAGGCCTGGAGTCGTCGCTGGAGTTCTCGTTCTCGCTCCCGGAAACCGCTGACCAGGGCCTCGATCTGTTGGATGCCCTCCTCCTGGAGGCGGCGCTCTTGGATAATGGCGCCCATCTGAACCGATAGATCGTCGAGCATATCCACTTCTTCTGGCGAGTAGGCCCCCCTTGCTCTCTCACCGAGAAGCAAAGCCCCCATCTCCTCCTCCCCTCGCTGGAGGGGGACCAGCAAAGCCATGCCTAGAAGTTCGTCTGCCATCTGGGAAGTTAAGGGAGTGACCTCCTCAGCGGGGAAAGGTTTGAGGGTTCGCCCTCTCAGTTCGAGGGGTAGAGCCGCCTCCACGCGGAGGCTCTCGCCCTCCTTTATCGCTATCAGCCCCGTCGGTGCCCCTAGGGAGTGGCAGAGGGCGGCTAGGATGGCTTGGAGTTGGTCTGGGAGTTCTCGATAGGCACCCGCTTCCTGGGCCAAGAGGCGGAGGTTGGCCCGGAGGGCCTGGTAACGACGCCCATAGAAGAGCCTGTCCAGAAAACTCCTTATCCCGTCATAGAGAGAGTGGGAGATGATGGCTAAGACCGTCACCAAGATGATAACCGCAAAGGGGAGGTGGTAGTGGAAGTAGAGGGCGGAGGTGAAGCCTAGGAAGAAGGTGGCGACTACGGCGGTGCCCAGGAGGGAGTAGAGGAAATCCGGCCCCATGACTCGCCCTTCTATCAGGGCGTCGTATCTGGCTACAGCGTAACCCAGGAGAGAAACGCCAACCCCCAGGCTGAACTCTCCAGGCAGGGTGGGGATGGGGAGGCTTTGCCAGATAGAGATAACCAGGTAGGCGGCTCCTGCCGATCCTAACAAGGTAGCGGCCCAAAGTATGGCCGATTGGCGACTGGCGTCTGGCTCGCCCCGTGCACGAAGCCAGCCATAAGTCAGATTAGCCAGGGCAAAGGCTAGGGTGATGAGGGTGAAGCCCACGAAATAGGGGTAGAGGGCTCCGGCCTGGCGGCTGGAGGCCACTTCTCGGCCGGCCTCCGTCACTCCGGGCAAGAGTTGGTTCGTGGCTCCTCCTACGATCAAAAGAAAAGCCGCCACCATATAAGCCACGGCCACCAGGTAGCGTTGCCATCTTGATACCTTGGGGGGAAGGAAGAGCATAGTAAGGTGGAACCAGAAAGCAGGAGCGGGGATCACCGACCCTCGAAAGGAGGTGAGCCAAGCGGGGAGGGTCTCATCTGGGAAGATATTGAGGTGGAGGAGGTTGTTGAAGAAGAGGCAGGTTATCGACCAGAGGGTTAGAGCGGCCAGCCAGGAGACCTGGCGTCTGGGGCTCCGAGTCACCAGGTAGAAGCCCAGCCACAGCGAGATGGCTAGGGCCAGAAAATTAACTATCGAGGTGAGGGTCAGAAGATTGACCATTAGCCCTCTAGGGGATTTTAATGGAGCCGAGGGGATTTGAATCGCATGTCCTGAACTCGAGGATCATGAAGTTCATCAACTAACCATTCGCCGAGGCCTCTTCCAAAGCCTTTTGAATCTTCAACCCGCTCTCAAGGAGAGTATTGAGAAGGGCAGCGACCTCTTCCCGCTCCAACGGATATTTACGGCCTTTCAGATAACGGTACTCTGGTATTCTCTGGACGAAATCGTCGTCGACGACACCCATATTGTGTTCGTAGATATGTCTAACTTGAAACATCTTTTTCAGAAACGCTTCCGCATCTTCGCCGATCACCTCTGATAGAGATTTGCCTATACCTTCTGTCAGAGCATTCGAGAGAGCCGCGAGATTCTGAAAAAGATTCCTAGGCCTCTCGGGAAGGAGTTGTTTGTTAGCATTCCTTAGCGCCTTTCCAAAAGCATCGAAGGAAGAGACTCCTCCGGATAGCGCATCGCTCAATATGCCTTCCTGAAGACCCTGGTCCGTTTCTTCTATCGACTCCAGAAGTGCCAGGCGTTTAAGTGCGACCTCAATCGATCTGCTGAACACAATAGCAGCATTCAGTTGACCACAATCAGGGCAGCCAGCAAAGACCCCGTAGACGGCAAACTCTAACCCGCATGAAGCACAAGTCACATGTGTTTCAAGCTGTCGCTCTTGGTAGAGCTTCAGTGGAAAGGACAAGCCTGTAGTCTTAACCTTTATCTGGACAAGGCTACCCCTCGTTGACCGCTCAAGATTTCGAAGGCTATCGTGTAAACGATGTAGTTCAGGCTCGATGAATTCCTTCAGTGCAACGCTTTTGGCATATTCTATCTGCTGCTCGGTGTGGAACTCCCCATACTGGCCCTTGTACCTGCAATATGGGCAAATACATTCAGATGTTTGAAGACCCGTACCTGGCTTCAATTTAAAGTATTCTCCACACTCAAGGTTCGGGCATTCGCGGCCTATCATTCCATTTTCGTCAGTGGGCAATGGAACGCTTATCCGTGTCAGGCCGGAATCGCTTCCCGGAGACCTGACTTCACCCCCCAACGGCTTGATCTCGCTACCAATAGGCTTTATATCACCACCTACTGGTTTCACACTATTCCTCATTTCGTTCCTTTCCTTTTACCTATGTGGGCAGCTCTCAATTGATCCTTGAGTACTTTTACTTCAATTTGGTGGAGCCGAGGGGATTTGAACCCCTGACCTCCTCCGTGCAAGGGAGGCGTTCTCCCACTGAACTACGGCCCCTTGGGGCAGGCCCCATACCTTCATTATAACACAGAATAGCAAAGAGAGGACGAAACCACTTCTGGCTCGTCCTCCCTATCGCCCTGAAAACCCTGTCTAGTCCAGACTAGGGTGCTCCCTCCTCAACCAATTCAGCAATCACGGCTACACGCTCAGTATATGTCCAGTTCTCAGCATCCCAGTTGGTGCAGGTGATCAGGGTGAGGACGGGTTCAGAAGTAGAATAGGCTACGGAGACATCGGTGGGCCTGTTGAGACGGCTCTAGGATAGGGTCTGACTGAGGGCTCCGCGGTCGAACCTTCGTCGTTCGAAGAGGTAGCCGAAGCCACGGACGTTGAGGATATGAACCGGCTTTTCCGGAAGGGCCTCGATCTTCTTTCGCAGGTTGTAGATATGCACCTTCAGCAACTTGCGGGCCTCCTCAGAAGAGCAATCGTAGCCCTGTACCTGCCTCACCAGGCTCCGATAGGTGAGAGCACGCCCAGAGTTGTTCAAGAGGCAACGCAGTATTTCGAACTCGGTAGGCGTGAGGTCCACGGGCCGACCCTCCACCCTCACTTCGCGCCGAAAGACGTTTATGGTTAGTCTGCCGATATCAAACTGCCCAGCATGGCCTGGCCGGGCCAAACCAACACGGCGCAGCAGGGCATATAACTGGGCCAGAAACACCCGCGTAGTGAAAGGCTTGAGGAGGTGGGCGTCTCCCCCTGCATTTAGGCTGCGGGCCAGGGCAAATTCCTGCCCTCTTTTCCCCACCACAAGCAAGGGAGCAATGGTCCGCTCCCGTATTTCCCGGCATAGGCCCTCCTCCCAACCGCCGGGTGGTCCTAGACCCAAGACCACGGCGTCTGGAGGCTCTTCATCCAGCTGCCGCAGAGCCTCCTCCCCTTTCGTGGCAATGCAGGATTCCATCTCCCGCCCTTGGAGGATCTCGGCCATGCGCTCCGCTATTGACTTATCAGAATCGATTATCAGAATCATGGTCAACTAGTAGGTCTCCTTCTGAGCCCCTGAATCGATTTCCTAGTCGATTGCG